>CANKNP010000018.1 GCA_947483545.1 Deltaproteobacteria bacterium
CGCCAATGGAAGTCGGAGATCCTCGAGCGCACGACGCTGACCGAGGACCAGATCGCCGAGTACTCGGGCGAGACGAAGGACATCCGCCCGGTCACACTCGCGACCTACCAGATCATCACGTTCCGCAAGTCGAAGAACGACATCTTCATTCACTTCGGCATCTTTGACCGGGAGAACTGGGGCCTCGTGATCTACGACGAGGTGCATCTGCTCCCAGCACCTGTCTTCCGGGCCGTCGCGCATCTTCAGGCCCGCCGCCGGCTGGGTCTGACCGCCACGCTGGTGCGCGAAGATGGGAAAGAGGAGGACGTGTTCTCGCTCATCGGGCCGAAGCGCTTTGACGTTCCCTGGAAGGATCTCGAGCACCAGGGCTGGATCGCGGCGGCGTCCTGCACCGAGATCCGGTGCGGCTTCACGGACGAGGACCGGCTCCGCTACGCGACGGCCGACGACCGGGAGAAGTTCCGGGTCGCGAGCTGCAACGCGATGAAGACCCCGATCATCGAGCGCCTGCTCGCCCAGCACGAGGGCGACCGCGTGCTGATCCTCGGCATGTACATCGACCAGTTGGAGTTCATGGCCCACAAGCTGAAGCTCCCGATCATCGACGGGCGCACGCCCCAGAAGCAGCGGGATGAGCTGTTCGACCGGTTCCGGAGGGGCATCGACAAGGTGCTCGTCATCTCGAAGGTGGGGAACTTCTCGGTGGACTTGCCGGACGCGAACGTGGCGATCCAGATCAGCGGCACGTGGGGCAGCCGCCAGGAAGAGGCACAGCGACTCGGCCGCATCCTGCGGCCGAAGGCGGGCAACAACAAGGCCAGCTTCTACACGATCATCACCCGGGACACGATTGAGCAGACCTACGGGGAGCGTCGCCAGTTGTTCCTGACCGAGCAGGGCTACGCCTACCGGATCGAGAGCGCGGCGTGAGCGATCCGGGCATCATCGTTCACAAGAACGTCGCGGTGCTGCGGGTGAGCGACGCCGAAGCCTTGCGGGAGATGGCGCTGCTCGTGTCCATCGAAGACTTCATCATCGGGCGCATCTCGGAGACAGAGCTGGTGGTGGACCCCACGCGGGTGAAAGCGCTGGTCGAACTTCTGGAGTCCCGCGGCCTCGCGCCGTTGGTGCGGCGGATCGGGGAGTAGCCGCCCGCTCGCCGGGGACTCACTCCTCCCCTTCCTCCTCGACCTCCGGCTTCGGGATCCGAATGGGCGGGCCGAACCGTCGAAACTCCGGCAAGAAGGCCAGCGACTTCGGGTCCGCAAGGTCCACGTAGAGCACGCCGTCGAGGTGGTCGCACTCGTGCTGCACGATGCGGGCCGGCCAACCGTGGGCTTCAAACGCCAGGGGTTTGCCATGCCGGTTCAAGGCATCCACGCGAATGTGGAGGAACCGCGAGACCTTGCCGCGCAGGTTCGGCACCGACAGGCAGCCCTCATAGCCATCGCGCCGGGCGTCGTTCAACGGCGTGATGACAGGGTTGACCAGGAACATGGGATCGCCGCCGTCGATGCTGAAGACGACGACACGAACGCTCTCGTAGACCTGTGGCGCCGCGAGCCCGGTGCCGTCGTGCTCGATCATGCTCTCGAGCAGATCGTCGCAGAACCGCTGAAACGCCTTGGAGTGAATGCCCTCGGCAGAGACGGGCTCAGCCACCTGCCGGAGGACGGGGTTGCCCATGCGGGCCACGTGAAGGACAGCCATGCCGGTTGCTGTAAGCAAGCTCGCTTGCGCGCGCACGGGGGGAAGGGATACCGTGACGCTCCTTTTGGAGTTCACGTGGCAGACTGGAAGAATCGCTGGGAAGACAACTCGGGCGGCACCGCCGTGGTTTCTGGCAAGAAGGTCGGCTTCTTCGTGGACAAGGAGTGCATCCTCTGCTCCGTGTGCTCAGACGCCGCTCCGAGCAACTTCCGCATGTCGGACGCTGAAGATCACGACATCTGCTTCAAGCAGCCCGAAGACGATGAAGAGCTGTCCCAGTGCTACGAGGCCATGGAGAATTGCCCGGTCGAGGCGATCGGCGACGGCGGGAGCTGAAGGGGCGCTACCCGACGGCCCACCCCACCGCTCCCCCATCGCACACCGCCCGCATGTCGGCGGCGAGCGGTGCCGTGACCTTCAGCGTCTGGCCGGTGAACGGATGCGGGAAAGCGATGGAGCGGGCGTGCAAGCAGTGTCGTGGGAACCGCAGCGCGGCGCGCACCCGCTCGGTCGGGCCTTGCCGCAGCGCCTCCAAAAACACGTCGTCGGGCTGTCCGTAGAGCTTGTCGCCCAGGATGGGGAAGCCGAGGCACTCCAGGTGCGCGCGGATCTGGTGGGTGCGGCCGGTCTTGGGGTAGCACTCGACCAGGGTGAAATCCGGGAGCCGCTGAAGCACTAAAAAGCCCGTCATCGCGGGGGCGCCATCGACCAGCTCGCCTTGTCGAAGCTCCACAGTTTCCGCTTTCCCGAGGAGCACCGTGGTCTCCGACTTCGGGTGAAGCGTGCCGAGCGGGGCCTCGCACGTGGCCTCCTCCCAGGGCGGGGAGCCGTAGACGATCGCCTGGTAGGTCTTGCTGACGAACCGATCCTGGAAAAGATCCCGCATCCGGCGGTTGGCCTCGATGGATTTGACGAGGATCACGACCCCCGAGGTCTCCCGATCCAGGCGATGCGCGATGTCGATCTCGAGCCCGGGCCACGCCTGGCGCGCGAGACCCACCACGCTGTAGCTCCAGCGCTGTCCGACGGCGTGCATGAGGAGGCCCGCGGGCTTGTCGAGCGCGACGAGGTGTTCGTCCTCATAGAGCACCGGCGGCAAGGGGGGTGGGGCGCCTTCGGGGGCGATCCCTGGGACGAAGATCCGCAGGACCTCCCCTTCGCCGATGGTGCTCGACGCTTTCAGGATCCGCCGATCCGACCTCACCAGCCCCTCGCGGATCCAGCGCGCGAACTGGGCGCGGGACCAGTCTGAGAACCGGAGGGCCAGATAGGCGTCGATGCGCCGCCCCGTGCCCCGCGGCCCCACGATGAGCACGCGGTGCGGCTCGCTCAAGTCGGGCGGGGCGACGAGACGAGGGGACAACGTGCATACTCCGCGAGCGCGTCGCTATCATCGCCGGGGCTGGGTTACCCTCCGCGTTCAGGTTCCGGAGAAGATGGGCTTCCGTCCGATGAAGGTGCTCGCCCTCGCATGGTTGCTCGTCGCAGCCGGGCTCTTGGTGTTGGTCGGACCCTCGCTCGGCTGGCGAGGCTGGATCTGGCTTGGCGCCCACACGCTCTTGTGTCTCGTCGGCGCGGGCTGGGAGCTCGGGGGCGACCGGATCGAGCGCGCCATCGACCGTCGGCTGGCGGGGGGCACATGAGCCGCCAGCAGGGTGCGCCCGTTGATCTTGCGCCTCCGGTACTGGAGCCGGGCGCCACCGTCGGCCGATTCAAGGTGATGGAGCAGCTCGGCGCGGGGCGGTGGGGTGCGCTGTACAAAGTGCGCAACACGTCGCTTCAAACCTACCATGTTCTCCGCATGCCGGACGATCTCGACGAGGACTACCGGAGCACGCTGCGCGAGGAGTTCCGGGTCCAGAAGTTCCTTTTCCACCCGAACCTCGTCACGATGACGGAGATCGTAGAGGAGGGGGCAGCCTTCGGTATCGTCAACGATTTTGTCGATGGGACCAACCTTCGAGACGTGCTGGCGGACGGCTCGGGGATGGAGCTGGCCGAGGCCCTGCCGCTCTTCGAGCAGATCCTTGGGGCCGTGCAGACCGCCCACAAGAACGGGCTCGTCCACCAATCGCTCGTCCCGGGCGATGTGCTGCTCGCCGTTCACGAAAAGGGGGTGACCGCGCGGGTCGCTGAGTTCGGCCTCTGGCGGGCGCTCTCCTGCGTGGTGGACGAAGACCCGGCGAGGGCCCGGTACTCCGCACCGGAGCTCTTCGACCCGAACGCGCCCCTCGACAAGCGGAGCGACATCTTCTCGCTCGGCTGCATCCTGTACGAGATGTTGGCGGGTGCGCCGCCCTTCCTGGACCGGGCGGGGCTGACCAGCGATGGACGCCCAGACTACGAGCCGCTCGCGACGCGCGTGGCGGGCTGTCCGCTGGAGATCGCCGCGGTCGTCGAACGAGCGCTGGAGCTCAACCCCGATGACCGCTACCCGGACGTCGCAGCCTTCGCGCGGGTGCTGCTCGATGAGGAGGAGGCGGAGCCGCCGCCGCGGCGTGTCCGGGAGGTGATCTCGGTCACCCCCGAACCGCCGCCGCCGGCCGCGCCGGTTCGCGAGGCCTCGGCCGTCCAGGCACCGGCCGAGGGGTCGGACGGGTTCGAGAAGACGGACCCCTCGGGGCTCCCGGTCGTCGTCGAGCCGAAGGCGCCAGCGGTTGCCGCGAAGCCTGCGCCGCCACCCGCCGCACCGGCTCCGCCCCGGCCGCCGAAGCCCAAGGCCGAGCGGGCCCCGGGTGAGCCGGATCCCGCCGTGCAGGCGGTGAAGTGGGTGGTGTTCTACGTCCTGCTTCCGGTTTGTGTCATCGGCGCGGTGCTGCTTGGGGGGGCTTGGTTGGAGGCCCCGGGCTTGCGGTCCGCCCGCGCGGATCTCGGCCGCGCGCAACATGCCGTGCCCCGGGACATCGCCGAACAGGTAGACGCCGCCAGCAAGATCATCGGATGGGGGGCAAACGCCACGCCGATCCAGGCGGCGGTCGATGAGGCTCGCTCGGCGCGCGGCCTGGCAGCCCAGCTGGAGGCTGAGCAGAAGCTGTGCGCGGTATTGCAGCGGGAGTTGAAGCTGATGCGGGCCCCGCCACTGCCCGAAGATGAGCTTGCGCGCCGGGAGATCGAGCGGATGCTGAACACGGACCACGACCGGATCCAGGCCCACAAAGCCGCCCTCGCTGCGGTCGACCTTGCAGAAGGCAGCGTGTTCGCCCCCGTGGCCGATGCCCTGGGGCTGGCTGGGGCGCCCGCGTCGCGATGATCCTTCCGTTGCTCGTCGCGGACCGCGGCGAGCCTCGCGGGATCGGCGGCAAGGCGGGGGCGCTGGCGGAGCTGGCGCGCACGGGGCTCCCGGTCCCCCCCGCCTGGGTCGTACCTCGGAGCGCCTTCGCCGCCTTCTTGTTGGAGAACCAGCTCGTGGCAGGCACGCCGAACCTGGCCGAGCGGGTCCGCACCGGACGATTTCCGTTTCCGCTGGCCAGCCCAGCGCCCTTCGTGGCGGTGCGCTCGAGCGGCCACGACGAGGACCGTGCGGAGGGGGCGAACGCTGGACGCTACGCGACGGTGCTCGGCGTTACGCCCGTACAGTTCTCGGATGCTGTACGAGAGGTCTGGGCGAGTTGGGTCGCGGCTCGGCGGGAGGGGGAGCCCCTCGACGGCATGACGGTGTTGGTCCAGGAGATGGTGGACGCGCGGGTCGCCGGGGTGTTGTTCACCACGAACCCGGTGAGCGGGAGCTGGGCGGAGATGGTGGTGGAGGCCGTCTGGGGGCTCGGCGAGCCGCTCGTGAGCGGGAAGATGGTGCCCGATCGATACATGTTGAGCCGTCTCCGCGCGGTCGGCACGCGCGCGGCGCCCGTTGTTGTGCAGGAGGACGTGCGAACCCAGGAGAGCGAGCTCGTGCTGGACCAGCACCGCCTCGTCACTCGCCAGACGGCCGCGCCCCACGCACGCAAGCTCGCACGCGAGGACCTTGTCGCGCTCGGGGAGCTGGGCTTGCGCGTCGAGCGGCTGCGCGGGACCCCGCAGGACATCGAATGGGTGCAGGACCGCGCCGGAAAGGTCCACCTTCTCCAGGCCCGCCCGATCACCACGCAGCGGCGTCTTCCGCGCGGCGATGCGACGCTTTGGACGCGCCGATTCATCGGCGAGCGCTTTCCCGGCGGGGTCACGCCGTTGACCTGGTCGATCGTCGGTCCGACCCTTGAGCACTTCATCGCCTACCCTGAGACGTCCAGGCGCTACCTTGGCGGGGAGCCTCCGCTCCGGGTCGTGAACGGTCACCCGTACATCAACGTCACGGTCTTCCGGCACCTTGCCTTCAAGGCCCCCGGCGCCGCACCTCCAAGGTTCATGCTGGACTTCTTCCCTCCCGAAGAGGAGGCCGCTTGGACCCGGAGACATGCCGCCCTGCCCGATTTCGCGGTCTACGCGAGCATTTTTCAAGTCACCTTCGCCGAGCGGAGGTGGCGGCGCTTTCGCTGGAACCCGGCGACCAATGTGCGCAGTTGGGACCAGTTCCGACAGGCCCTGCCGCCCCGGCTGGCCCGCGTGTCTGCGGAAGGCGTCTCCGAGGCCCTCGCCCAGGGCGCCGAGCTGCTCCGGGACTACGTGAAGATCCACGTCACCTCGCTCTTGTTCGCCAATATGGGGTTTGAGCTCCTCGCGCCGTGGCTCACCCTGGACCAGCGGCGGGTGGTCTTGCGGCCTTGGGGAGGGTCCCTCACACGCCGGGTCGATCAGGAGCTTCGGGAGGTTGGACGCGGCGAGCGCACGCTGGACGCTTTCCTTCTCGCGCACGGTCACCGCTCCCGGGCGAGCTGGGAGATCTGGGCACCTCGGCTCGCGGAGGATCCCGAGGGCACCCTGCGCACCGCGCGGGATCTGGCGAACACCCGGGCGATGGATCCCGACGCCGACGCACGCGAGACCGCCGCGGTCGTCGCCACCCTCTCTCCCAGGCTCCAGCGCTTTGCGCACCTGGCCAGCGAATACCTCCGGCTCCGCGAGGAGCAACGCTACTTCCTGGACTTGATCTTCTGGACCCTCAAGTCCCGCCTGCGTGCCCACGCGCCCGCCCTCGGCCTGGACCCGGACGACCTCCCCTGGCTCACCGCCGCCGAGCTCTGCGACCTCCCGCCCGACGCCACCCGCTTGGCCCGACAACGCCGCGCGATCCCGGCAGATCCCCACCCCGCGGACTTTCTCCGCGGTGACGCGCCCCTGCCACCTCCCGCGGGTGGGGACCGCCTTCAGGGCTTGGGCGTCTCCCCCGGCACCGTCCGCGGCACGGCGCGGATCTTCGACACCGTCGAGGCCGCGCAAGCCCTCCGCACCGGCGAGATCGTGGTCACGCGGTCTACGGACCCTGCCTGGACGCCGCTGTTCAGCCGGGCTGGAGGGCTCGTGTTGGAGCTTGGGAGCCAGCTCTCCCACGGTGCGGTTGTCGCGCGGGAGCTGGGGCTGCCTGCGGTCGCGAACATCATCGGCGCGACGCAGGTGATCCGCGATGGAGCGGAGCTGCTGGTGGATGGGCGGGCGGGGACGGTTTGGGTGCTCCGCTAGGAGCCCGGAGGGCATACCCCGGGAGCGCCGCCCGCGAGGCTCGCAGCGGGCGCCGCGGCTGCTACCGGAGCCAGAGAACTCAACGTCGCCCGGGCCCCCGGCGGGGTTACTCCCGCGTCGGGGATAGGGGGACTTACCTCCCATACAACGCCCGCAGCGCCCCCATCGCCTGCCGACACCCCTCGACGTCCGGCACCAGAGCAAAGCGAACGTGGTCCCTCCCCGCCGCGGTGACCGAGAAGAAGCTCCCCGGGTTCGTCAGCACGCCCGCCCTGAGCAGCTCGCGCGAAAACGCCTCCCCGTCGCCGCCCGGCGCTCGCACCCACAGGTAGAAGCTGGCCTCGCTGGCGGTGATCTCCAAGCCCAGCTCCTGAAAGAGCGCCAAGAGGATCTGCCGCTTCTCGGCGAAGATCAGCCTGCGGGCCTCGGCATGGGCATCGTCCGACCAAGCGCTCGCGGCGGCCGCATTCACAAAATCCTGAGGTGCCAGGCCCGGATTTGCCCGCAGCGCGCGAAACGCAGCCACCACGGTCGGATCCCCCGCGACGATGCCCGACCGATAGCCGGTCATCCCCGAGCGTTTGGACAGCGAGAACATCGCCAACACCCCCTCCGTCGCCACCTGCAACAGGCTGACCGGGGGCGTGTCGAACCAGACGTCCATGTAGCACTCGTCGCTCACCAACAGGATGTCGTGCTCACGGCAAGCTTCCCAGGTGTGTCGCAGATGATCGGCGGACATGACCGCGCCGCTGGGGTTATGGGGCGTGTTGATCCAGACCATGCGGGTCTGCTCCAGCACGTCGCGCGGAAGGTCCCAGACCCGCTGCACGTAGTCGCCGGAGAGCGGTTGAGGGCACGGCTGCCCACCCGCCAGCACCGTCCCTCGGTAGTAGACCGAGTAGCCGGGGTCCGGAAAGACCACGCCGCGGTCTGGCGCGCCCGGGTCGATGCAGAGCAGCGGCAGGTGAAACACGGCCTCCTTCGCGCCAGAGGTGGGCAGCACCTGGGTGTCGGGGTCGAGGGTCACGCCGAGCCGACGTTGCGCGTAGCCGGCGAACGCCTCCCGCACTTTGCGGTCGCCGAGCACCGTGGGATACCGGCAATTGTCGGGGATGTTGGCCTTGAGCGCCTCGCGGATGAACGGTGGCGTCGGCTCGATCGGGTCGCCCGTCCCAAAGTCGTACACGGTCCGCCCCTCCGAAAGGAGCTGGTCACGGACGCGGTCGATCGCGATCGTCGGGTAGGTCGGCAGGGTGGCGAGGCGGGAGTTCAGGCGCACGGGGGGATCGTAGCGCGAGGGAGCCAGAATTGAAGGCGGCACGAGGTGCGCGCCGTCAAAGCTGGCTCCGGTGTTTGCGTCGCGGGCGGAATGGCGCGGTAGCGCCGTACCCGGCCGAATCGACGCGGGCACCAGGAGTCCGTAGTGCATACCCCGGGAGCGCCGCCCGCGAGGCTCGCAGCGGGCGCCGCGGCTGCTCCCGGAGCCGCGGAATTCAACGTCGCGCGGGCCCCCGGCGCGGGTACTCCCGCGTCGGGGCTAGCCCGCGAATGCGGGCGCTCTTGGCCACACTGGCCGATGCGCACGGCCCGCGCCCTCGCGGGGCGGGAGAATCGGCGAGGGCGACGGGTGGAAGGGCGGGCTCGGGGCCATCGCGACAGGTCGGCCACCGCCGTGCAACGCCCGTGGGCATCGGCGGGGAAGGCCTCAATACGGGAGAAGACGCTGCGTAAACCCTGCCGCGTTGAACACCGCCATGCCTTCCGCTGATTGGCAATAGGTGAGGAATGCTGGGGCTTGTTGGGCGTGTCCCGCCAACAACGCCGCAGCGTACACGATCGGCGGGTGGCTGTCCGCCGGGAACGTGAATGCCTCCGTGACGCGGGGCTCCACCTTCGCGTCGGTGCCGTACACCACCCCCGCGTCGGCCTCCCCGGTGGCCACCCAACCCAGCACGGTGCGCACATTGTCCCCGGTCACCACCCGGTCTTTCACCGCCTCCCAAGCGCCAAGTTGGCCCAGGGCGGCTCGGGCGTACGTGCCCGCTGGGGCGTTGTCGGCCGCCAGCGCAAGGTGTTGGACCCCGGCCAGGTCGGACACCCCCTTCGGTTGGACGGCTGTGCCCCGCGGAACGATGAGCACCAGGGAGTTCCCGAGCAGATCGGCGCTCTGCGTCACCAGGCCCTTGCCGTGAAGCTCAGTGACCCACACGGGGTCCGCCGACACGAAAAGGTCGGCGGGGGCCCCGGCCTCGATCTGGCGTGCGAGGCGGGAGGATGCGTCGAAGCTGAACGTCACCGTGGGGTTTCCCTTTGCGGTCCAGGCGGCGGCCACGGTCTGCAACGACTCCGTCAGGCTGGATGCGGCGAGGACCAGGATGGGGGCGTCATCGGGCGTTGTGGCGCAACCGGCGAGCGTCCAACTGACGAGCGCGATCAGGCCCGCCGGGGACCAGCGGCGTTCCACGGCCCGGGAGGGACCCCGCGGCCCGGGGCGCCAAGCCGCCCAAAGAGCCCCAAGGTCAGGATGGTGTTTGACCACGGTGCCGATAGAACCTACTGAATCGACGTCAGCTCGCTCGCGTCGGTCAGCACGGTGCCGACGCCCACGGCGAGCCAGGTGCTGCTCGCGGTGCCGTTGCTCGGCGTGTAGGTGACCTTCAACGTATCGTAGGTGCCAGCCGGGACGGTGACGGACTCGGCGCTGACAACCTCGGCAGTTTGCTCGTAGCTGAACTGCTGGGAGCCGGCCATGGAGTCGGTAACGGTGCCGGCGAAGGTGCTCTCCCAAGTGGTGCCGACGGAGATGTCGATGGGCTGCAGGAGGGGCGCAGGGTCGAATGTGGTCGTGGTGGAGCCGGTGAACTCCTGGCCGGCCGCGTTCACGACGTAGTCGGTCGAGGTCGAGATCGCGTAGACGCCGTCGGCGCGACACTCCAAGTTCTGCGTCGTCGTGCTGGTGCTGGTGGACTGCGCGGTGATGGTCTCGGCCACGCTGTTGTAGACCGCAGCGCCGGTGGCGCTGTCGTAGCTGGTAAAGGTCACGTCGTACCCGCCGGAGACGCCGTTCTGCTGGGAGTACTCGGCGGTGTAGGCGTAGGAGAGCGTGGCGCCGACGTCGCTGGCGTAGGTGCCACAGTCCCCGCCGCCGCCGTTGTCACCGCCGTTGTCGCCGCCGTTGTCCCCTGCGGTATCGCTGGATCCGGAGTCGCCAGGACCGGTGCACGCGAAGAAGACGGGGAGCACGAACGCGGGGAGGAGGAGGAGGCGACGCATGGGAACTCCAAAGGTGGGCGGGCGCTAACGCGGAGGTGGGCCCCTTGTCCTCTTGTTGCGGAACGGGCGGCGGCGATCTCGACGACAACGACGTTGTGATGCGGGTGCAGGGGATGTTGCGGCAGGAGTTGTAGGAGGCCGGGCCGCCGATCCGTGCGCTCGGCGAACCTCGCGCCCGGATCGACGGTTCTTTTGCACCGTTCCAACCGGCGGAAGACGGTCGGCCCGTCGAAGACGCCGGGTCCGCCGCCTTCCACCTGGAACGGTGCGGGCATGGGCCAGCCCGGCTCCAAGTCCAGTTATTACAGGGACGTAGGACCGTGTCGGTTGTCCAGCGCGCCGGGCTGGCCCCCGTCACGCTATGCTCCCACGTGCTCCTCGCCTCTCGCGTTCTGATGGTCCGGCCGGCTGCCTTCGGGTTTTCGGTGGAGGCTGCCGCGTCCAACGTGTTTCAGCGAGGGCGCGACGAGGAGCCGACGGGCGTCCAAGCCCTCGCGCTCGCGGAGTTCGACGGCGCCGTTGAAGCCTTGCGCGCAGCGGGGGTGACCGTCGAGGTCGCTCTGGACAACGCCCAGCCGGCGAAGCCCGACGCCGTGTTCCCGAACAACTGGGTGAGCTGGAACCCGGATGGCAGCGTGATCCTCTACCCGCTGGCGTTGCCGTCCCGCCGGGCTGAGCGCCGCCGAGAGGTCTGGTCCTGGGTGCGGCCGGGGGCGCGGCTCGTGGACCTCGGAGATCTGGAGACCGACGGCGCGTTCGTGGAGGGCACCGGCAGCTTGGTGTTCGACCATGAGGCGCGGGTCGCCTATGCCTGTCGCTCTGCGCGGACGACAGACGCTGGGGTTCACGCGGTCTGTCAGGCGCTGGACTACACGCCGGTGCTGTTTGACGCTGCGTTGGACGGCGTCGCCCTGTACCACACGAATGTAGCGCTCGCGCTCGGCCCGGGCTTCGCGCTGTGGTTCGGAGCCGGCGCCGGGGAGGGCCGGGCGGAGGTCGAGGCCAGGCTGGTCGCGTCGGGTCGCCGAATCGTTCAACTGTCCGCTTCACAGGTCCGTAGCTACTGCGGGAACGCGCTCGCGCTGCGGGGTCGGGAACCGGTGATGGTGATGTCACGCACGGCGTCGGACGCGCTGCTGGACGACATCGGCCGGCGGGTGGTGCTCGAGATCCCGACGATCGAGCGGGTGGGCGGTGGGAGCGCGCGTTGTATGCTCGCGGAGGTTTTTGAGGGGGGGTAGGGGGGGAGGGCGCTGTGACCGTCCCCGCAGGTGGGGTCCTATCAGCCCGAAGACACGACCGGGGGTCAGCGGGCGCTGAACACGCACGCGAGGGTCGCCACCAGCCCCCCCCCCGCCACCGCCAGCGTCCCGGCGTTCAAATCCGGCAGAGGCCCGAGGGTCGCCACCACCACATCCGGCAGAAGCTCCGTGAGATCCTCCACGTTGTCCCCCGGTCCAGCGTTCAACACCACCCCGGCGACCCGCAACCCCCGCGCCCGCACCGCCGCGATGGTGAGCAGCGTGTGGTTGAGGACCCCGAGCCGGTCCTTGGCCACCACCAGCACCGGCCAACCCAGCGCGACCGCCAGATCGCTCGCCCGGTAGTCGCCTGTGATCGGGACCTCGAAGCCCCCGACCCCCTCGACCAGCGTGTAGCTACCGCGCTGCTCGTGGATCCAGGCTAGCACGGCGGCGGGGTCGATCGTCACGCCCTCCAGTCGTGCGGCGCGATGGGGCGAGCACGGCGCGACGAGCCGCACGCTGCCCACCGGCACGGGGTGACCCGCCCCCCGCGCAAGGAGCATGGCGTCCTCCCCCCACTCCCCCAACGGCACCCCCGAGGCGATGGGCTTCAGCGCCCGCACACTGTTGCCCGCCTCCCGCATCGCCGCGGCCAGGCACGCCGTGACCACCGTCTTGCCGACGTCGGTGTCGGTGCCTGTCACGAAGAGGCCGTTCACCCCGAGTCGTCGACCGCGCCCGATGGCGGTTCGACTGCGCCCGCCGCCGGGTCCACCACGGCGGGCTGCTCCGGCGCAGGCGTGGTGCCGTCCTCGGTCGCTGCCTGCCCCGCCCTGCGCGGTGCCACCACGTCCAGCACGCCCTCCGCGAGCTTGTAGAGCCCGCCGCCGAGATCGCGTGCTCCGGCGGTCAGCGCCGTCTCGCCCTCGGCCGGCTCAGGCATGTCGTCGATGTGCGCGCGGGCGGCTTCCACCGCGGCGGCGGGGTTCATCGGGTGTGCTTCGATGCCCACGCCTGCTGCGTGAAGCCACCGTCCGAGGGTCGCGCCGGCCGTTTCAATCGCGAGCTCCGTTTGGGGCGAGAGCGGTGTTTGTTCGCCCTTTGGCGGCGGAATGACCTTCGGGCCGAAGAGCCGCGTGCCCAACCCCCAGGCCGACCGACCGAGCTTGTCCACCGCGTCCGTCAGCTCGTCGGCCCCCTTCTGCGCCTCAGGTGCGCCCGCCTTCTTATCTTCCGGCATCATGTTCCTCCTGCAACCAGACGAGGCTGCCCGCCACTTGCAACGCGGCGATGTCCAGGTTGACGCCGGGGATTCCAGCGTAGACGTGCTCGGCGATCTCGCGCGCCGTTGCGCCGTCGCCCAACGCGCGCTGTGCGGTTTGAACCTGCTCATTCCGAGCGCCCCGGTGGGCCAGGTACAGGTTCAGCGTGGCCTCGCCCGAAAGGCAAGGACCGTGGGCGGGGTGAAGCCGCTTGGCGAACGGCAGGAGACGCGTGAGGCTCGAAAGGTACGTGCGGAGGTGCCCCTCGGGCGGGGCGACCAGGATGGTGCCGATGCCGGCGACGAGATCGCCGGCGATCACATCCCCGTCGGCAACGTAGACGAGGTGGCCGTCGGCGTGGCCGGGGGTGTAGAGGGCGGTCAGCACGGGGTGTTCGACGTCCCCGGTGTCGATGCAGGCGCCATCGTCCAAGGTCCCGTCAAGGTCGAACGGCAGAACGGCGTCGGCATGGGCCAACACGCGGGCGGGGATGCCGCGGGCGCGCAAGCTGTCGCGCAGCGCCACGACCCCGCCGATGTGATCGGCGTGGTGGTGGGTGAGCAGGAGGGTGTGGACGGGGGTCGGGCTCTTGAGCACCCAGTCGAGGGTGCGGGCCTGCTCGTCGGGGTAGGGCGAGGCGGGGTCGATCACGACGCTGCCCACACGGTAGACGTTGGTGTGGGTGGCGGGCGCCAAGGTCGGCGTGCGGACGGGGAGGACGTCGATCACGAATCGACCACCCCGGCGGCGCTCGCCGCGCTGACCGCGCGACCCAACCAGGCTTGCAGCTGCGCCGGGTCTGTGCAGCCCAGGATGCGGGCCCGGGACCGCTCGTCGACCGTCAGTCCGCGCAGCTCAAGAACCTGGAGGATCGAGCGGGCGATTCCCGCCGCGATCCCCTCCGCCTTGGCCTCGGCTCGGCCGATCCGCACTGCGAGATCGACGGCCCCCCGGGCGTCTTGCTCCTCCATCTCGGCGCGGTCGTAGTCCTCCCACTGCTGGTCCGTAAACCCGCCCACACGCGCCACCTCCAGGGCTTTGGCGAACGCGCCCTGGGACAGTGCGGCGGGAACGGCGCTGAGCCTCTCCGCTTCGCGGAAGAGGTAGGCCCACTTGTCCACCGGCGTGACAGGAGCGTGCCCCGCTTGGTACTTCGGAAGTTCCAACACCACATAGCGGAGCTGTCTGAACCCCACCGCGCCCGTGGCCTCTTCGGACATACGCCAGCGGCTCAGCATCGGCACCTTCGGCTCGTCCCCAGCGGCATGGTTGGGCCAAAGCACGAAGTCGCAGATCGCGACAGCCACAACGTCATCCAGTTCGATGTACTCCTTGCCGGTGTTGAGCTGCCCCGCGTACGCCTTGCACAGGTTGTACACCATCCGCTTTTCGAACCCGTCTACGTTCACAACCTGCATCTCCACGATGTACCGCACCCCCGCGGCGTCCAGGCACTTCACGTCCACAATGGACAGCTTCTTCCGGCTGATTCGCGGGGCTCGGGTCGCGGGGAGGTACGTGAGCTGCACGATGCTTCGCTCCGGCGGCAGCGCGAGAAGGTCGTTCAACAGCGAGATCAGCAAGTCCACATTCGGTTCTTCGCCGAACATACGGTGGAACATGACATCGTTCTTGGGGTCGGCGAAAACCGGACGAGGCATGACCGAAGACTACGCACGGGGTGAACGCCTGTCAAGGTACCTCGGCGCGATCCCGACGCTGCCCACCACCCCGTTTCTTGATACCCGCCCGGCCATGCGCGCCTTTGGCTATTGCTCCGACACCCTCGATCCCCAGACCCCTGACCGCCTTTGCCGGGGGCGGGAGCGCTGGATTGAGCCGCAGCTCGACCCGGGCGACCCCTACCCGAGCCGTGTCCATCGGCTCGTGGTGAGCGGCGCCGCGTTCTCGGACGACAGCGCGAGGGACGCCGTGCGTGGCCTTGCCGAAGCCGGCGTGACGGCAGAGGCGCTGCTCAAAGCGGTGTTCCCGCGTCGGCAGGTTCATGCGTTCCGGGAGATTGGCGATCCCCGCGCGCTGCCCGCCGAGATGCTCCTTGAGGAGGACTGGACGTGGACACCGCAGGGCGGCGCTCGACGGACGCCGGCGGTCCGGTGGCTCTGCGCGATGGTGAAGGAGGATGCCGATGCCTACATGCTCGGCGAGCGCCAGGGCCTGGCTTTTCCGAAGGCGGACGGGTTTCTCATCGACGCGAAGGTGGGCCCAGAGCTGCACGACGCGCTCTTCAAGCTCGTGGGCTTCTCCGAGCCAGATGGACGGCCGGCGCTCTGCTACAACGCGATGGGCATTCCCGCCGTGCTGGCCCACTGCCGGGCAGTCGTGCTCTTCCACCTCGACAAGCACGGCCCCGCCTTCATCGTGTACACCACCCAGGCGCTCGACGTGAGCGAGACCTTGATCGAGGTCGCGAGGAAGGCCAAGAGCTTCCCGGTCCCGTTCAGCATCCCGCCGATGCTCGCCCGTTGGGATCGCGCGCTGTACGAGCTGCGCATGCATTGGGACGCCGCCGTGGACGGCCCCTTCCCCGTGCCACCCGCCGAGGACGCCGGTGGACGCTGGTCCGCGAGGCACCGGCGAGGCCCGGATCGCGGGGGGCGGGAGGAGGCGACCGAGGAGTCGCCCGCGGGCGGAGAAGGGGCGGACGAAGGGGAGGAGTAGGCTGACGGGTTCGCGGCCACTTGCGTACGCCCTGGATGATCGTCGGTGCCGCGATGGCGGACGGCCTACCCTTGCCCTACCCCTTCACCCCCCCCGCCGTCAGCCCCTCCACAAGCTGACGTTGCAAGAAGAAGAACAGGGCGATCACCGGCACGCTCACGAGGATCGCCGCCGCCGAGAACTTGCCCCATTCCGCGCCGAATTCGCCGACGTACCCATTGAGCACGACAGGCAGCGTGTACGCCCGCTCGTCGCCGATCAGGGTCGCGGCGAGGATGAACTCGTTCCAGGCGGTCATGAACGAGAACAGCGCGGTCACGGCCAGCGCGGGCCGGGAGAGTGGCAGGATGATCTTCGTGAAGGTCGTCCAGCGAGACGCGCCGTCCAAGGTCGCGGCCTCCTCCAGCTCCACGGGGATGGTGTCGAAGTAGCCCTTCAAGTTCCAGATGGAGAACGGCACGGAGGTCGTGGCGTAGACGAGCACGAGGCCGGTCAGCGAGTCGAGGAGGTGGAGCGCATCGAGCAGGAGGTAGAGCGGGATGGCCATCAGCACGCTGGGGAACATCTGCGTGAGCAGAAACCCTGAGATGAACGCCTCCCTCCCGGCGAATCGCCAGCGCGACAACGACCACGCGGCGGTCGCCGCCACCGAGACGCCTACCATCGCCGTCGCGCTCGCCACCACGAGCGAGTTGAGCAACTGCTGCAGGAACAACGCCGATCCGTCGGACGTCGTCGTGCTCACCACCGCCGTGAAGTTCTCGAGGGTGACCTCTGTCGGGATCGGCCACGCCCCGCCGGCAAACCCCTGCGAGGGGGAGAACGCCATCTTCAGCACCCAGAGCACCGGGTAGAGCACGACCATCGTCGCGAGCACGAGGACCGCGTGGGTCAGCCAGAGCGTACCCGGACCCGGACCCCGCACCTAGCCCGACCGCGAGCGCGTCTTCGAGCCCGCGACCGAGCCCGCATCGTCGTTGTCGCCATCGCCGTCGGCGTCTTCGCCGGTGCCAGGGACGACAGCGCTCGGGGCGTCCTGCCCGAGCTGCTTCGACTCCCGCCGCTTGCGCTTGAAGTCCTCAAACGCCGCCTTCTCGTCGTCTTCGTCGTCCGGCTCCTCGCGCTTGCCCTTCTTCACGCCGTCGGACGCGTCCTTGAACTCGCGCATGCCCTTGCCCATCTGCTTGAGCACGTCGGGCAGCCGACCCGCGCCGAACACGATGAGCACGAGCACAAGGACGATGAGCCAGTGTTGGATGCTGGGCATGAGAGACTCCGAGCGGGGTAGCTAATCCGAAACGGGGGGGGGCGGCTCTCCGTCCCCCCCCGAACCAGATAGAACCGGCCGCTGGAGCACCCCGATGCCGTCTGCCGAATCGACCGGACCCGCCGCCGCGCAGGGCGAATCGCACCTGACCGGTGAGAACGCCGCGTATCTGGAGGCGCTGATCGCGAACGGGCACGGGGTTCCAGGGCCAACGGTGCCCCCGTCGAGCATCTTCCGCCCGTTGCAAGCGGCGAGCGCACCGGATGCGGCCGCGGCCGAGCGCCAAGGCAAGGTCGTCCGGCTGATCAACGCGTACCGGGTGCAAGGGCACTGGGCGGCCACCATCGACCCGCTGGGGGTAGGCGGCCGCGAAGGAGTCTCGGGAAAGCTCCCGGTCGCCCACCCCGAGCTCGATCCGGAGTTCTATGGCTTTACAACCGCCGATTTGGATGCCGAGGTCTCGACCAGCCCGCTGATCGGAATGCCCCCACGCGCCAAGCTCCGGGAGATCATCGAACGGCTTCGACACAGCTACTGCGGGACGGTGGGCGTCGAATTCATGAACATGCTGGATCCAGAGGAGAAACGCTGGATCCAGGACCGGTTCGAGCGCATCGCGAACTTGCCGCCGATCGCCCGGGAGACGGAGCTGCGGATGTTGGACATGCTCACCCGCGCGGAGGGGCTGGAGCGGTTCCTGCACACCAAGTTTTTGGGCAACAAGCGGTTCTCCATCGAGGGCGGGGAGTCGTTGATCCCCATGTTGGACCTGATGATCTCTGAGGCCGGCCGGCAGGGCGTGCGGGAGGTTGTGATCGGCATGGCCCACCGGGGTCGTCTGAATGTGCTGCTCAACATCATGGGCAAGCCCGCGAAGGACATGCTCGCCGAATTCCGCGGGGTTCACCACGACGATCACGATCCGGATCTGACGGGGGACGTCAAATACCACCTGGGCTATTCCTCTGACCGGATGACCCCGGGCGGGCCGATGCACCTTTCTCTGGCGTTCAACCCCTCGCATCTGGAGTTCGTGAACCCGGTGGTCGAGGGCCGTGTGCGCGCGAAGATGGACCGCTCCGGCGACCGCCTGGGCGAGACCATCGTCCCGCTCTTGATCCACGGGGACGCCGCCTTTGCCGGCCAGGGCGTGAACCAGGAGGTGTTGAACCTCTCGGGCCTGCGCGGCTACAGCACCGGCGGGACCGTGCATGTGATCGTGAACAACCAGGTTGGATTTACGACATCCCCGCACGACGCGCGCTCCACGCCGTATTGCACCGCCGTGGCGCGGATGCTGGGCGTGCCGATCTTCCACGTCAACGGCGAGGATCTGGAGACCGTCGCCCGCATCGTCACCCTCGCGATGGATTACCGTCAGACCTTCCACCGCGACGTGGTCCTTGACCTGTACTGTTTCCGCAAATGGGGGCACAACGAGCAGGACGAGCCCGCCTACACCCAGCCGGAGATGTACAGGCGCATCGCCACACATCCCGGCGTGCGCGAGGCCTACATGCGCTCGTTGGAGCAGCGGAAGGTGCTCACGCGGGACGACGCCGCACAATTGGAGTCTGCGTTCCGCGCAGAGCTGGAGGCTGCATTGATCGCCGGGCAGACCGTGGTGGAGAAGCGCGAGCCCAGCCTCTTGCACGGGTTGTGGTCCGGGTTTCATACCAGCAAGTCCGATGTCGCCGATACCCGTGTGCCGCTCGAGACCTTGCAGGGGCTCCTACGCAAGTTGAACGACCTGCCCGAGGGGTTTCAACTCAATCGGAAGATCCAGGCGATTTTCAAGGCCCGGGAAGAGCAGGCGCAAGGCGCGCGTCCCTTGGATTGGGCCGCGGGCGAGCTCCTGGCCTATGCTACGCTGGTGACAGGTGCCGGTGCGGCGCCCGATAAGTTCTGCGTGCGACTCTCCGGCCAGGATTGCAAGCGCGGAACATTTTCGCACCGCCACGCGGTCCTGTTCGATCAGTCCAACGGCGCTGAATGGACGCCATTGTCGAATTTGTCTCCCGAACAGAGGGACTTCAATGTCTATAATTCCCTTCTGTCCGAGGCGGGCGTGCTCGGGTTCGAGTTCGGATATTCCCTCGACTATCCGGACGCCTTGGTGATCTGGGAGGCGCAATTCGGCGATTTCGCGAACGGCGCACAGGTGATCATCGACAACTTCCTGGTATCGAGCCACGCAAAATGGAACCGCCTCTCGGGCCTGGTGTTGATGCTGCCCCACGGCTACGAAGGCCAGGGCCCGGAGCACAGCTCGGCGCGCATCGAGCGTTTTTTGCAGATGTCGGCCCAGGACAACATCCAGGTGGTGAACTGCACGAGCCCGGCGCAGATTTTCCACCTGCTGCGCCGGCAGTTGCTCCGCAAGGTGCGCGACCCGCTGGTCATCTTCACGCCGAAGAGCCTGCTCCGGCACCCCGAGGCCACGAGCCGCCTGGAGGAGCTCGCCGAAGGCGGGTTCCAGGAGCTGATCCCCGACACCCGCGAGGGGTCCAAGCGTGTCGTCTTCTGCAGCGGGAAGGTCTACTATGACCTCCTCGCGGCGCGGGGCGAGCGGGCGGTGAGCATCGTGCGCGTGGAGCAGCTCTACCCCTTTCCGATGGCCGCGTTGAAGGCGGAGATCGCTCGCAACCCGCATGCTGCGCTGGTGTGGTGTCAGGAGGAGTCCAAGAACATGGGCGGTTGGTCGTTCGTGGCACTGGAGTGCTTGGAGGCGGGTATTTCGCTGCGGTATGCAGGACGCGCGCCCTCCGCGAGCACCGCCACCGGCTACGCGGACCGGCACAAGGCCGAGCAGGATGGGCTCGTCGCCGAGGCTTTGGGCGTCTGACCGGCGAGGTGATAGGCGCGCGGGATGTCCGACGCCCTTCGCCAATCCCGCCACGAGAAGATCTGCCTCTACCTGCTGGAGAACAACGGGGAGGCCGGCTTGGGCGATCTCTCCGAATGGGCCGGCCTGAAGCTGCTGGTGAGCCACCAACCGCTCTCGGACCTGCTCGAAGGCATGGTCTCCGAGGGCCTGATCCGCTGGGATGGCACCACGTTCAGCCTGCACTCCGAAGGCCGCGCGCTTGGGGAGAAGACCAAGGCGGCGGGCGGCGGGAAGAAGGGCCGGAAGAAGAAGGAGGAGTCCGAGGCTCCGGCCGAGGCCGTTGTCGAGGCCGTCGCGCCGGGCGCGGTGGAGGCGGCGGGGGCGGAACCGGCGGTTGAGCAGGTGGCAGCGGTGGCGCAGGTGGTAGCGGCGCCGGTGGTGGCGGCGGTGGCGGCGCAGGCGACCCCAGCGGCAGCGCCGGCAGAACCCGCAGGCGATGGCCACGACCACGGGCACTCTCACGGTCACGGCCATTCGCACGGGGGTGGGGGCGGCGAAGAGCAGGACCTCCCACCGCCTCCGCCACGGAAGCCCCGCGTGGCGGCCCCGAAGGCCGAGCCCAAAGCCGAGCCCAAACGCGGCTTGTTCGCGCGCATCAAGTGCCGGGTGAAGAAGCTGTTGGGGAGGTAGCAGCCGGCGAAGTTGGCGGCCTTGGGGCCATCGGGAGTCGATCGGCGCCGCCGTGGGACGGCCGTGGGGGTTGGGGGGGATCCCCGCGTGAGGCTGGGCAAGAATGCCGCTGGCGGCGGCTGGGTTCGCCCACGCCGGCGCCGGAAACCGGGTAGGGGCGGCCCCCCGTGGCCGCCCTTTTTCAAGACGCGCTGCGACGGAAAGAGGAGAACGAAACACGGCGGGCACGGAGGGGGAGATGAACAGGGAGCCGGTGACGAGGCGGGCCGGATCCATCCACGGGACGATCCCACACCTTCCGCCGCGCGGGTTCGGCCTCGGTTCGCCGAGCGCGCGGATCGGCGGGCCAGCCCGGGCGCTGGACAAACAACACCCTCCTAAGTCCCTGGAAGTGCTTGACTTGGAGCCGGGCTGGCCCCTGAGCCATCGCACATAACTGAGGGGCTCAGTTATGTGCGATCGTTGCGGCCGGGGTGATCGCCCCCTGGCCGCCGGATCTGCCCGGCCGTTTCACGGCCCGCGGCGGCGCCCGCGAGGTGGCTTTGAGGCCGCCAATGGTCGCAAAGTCCCCTCCGCCCCTACGCCTCGCCGTCCAGGTACATCCAGGCGCCCGCGACCTGTGCGAACCGACTCCGCTCGGTGAAGCTCACATCCACGCCATCGCGGAACAGCGTGGCCCGGAAACTCACGGTCGATCCGGAGGCCTCGAGGATCTCGAGCGCCCGGAACTCGGTGCGGGAGAACTGGAGAATGCTCGCGGTCCACGCGGCGAGGTCGGACTCGAGGTGCGGGCTGTCGGGATGCGTCGTGCGGAGGATGTACGCGGCATCCCCGGCGGCGTAGGCGACGAACCGGGAGCGCATGAGCGACTCGGGGGTCGGAGCGGGCGTGCCTTCGAGCAGGCGGAGGCAACAACCCTTGGCCTTTCGACCGGAGCCGCAGGGGCAGGGGGCATTTTTCGACGGGCGGGTCATGCGCGACCGATGACGGCGACGAACAGCGCGGGGCCGAGGGCGGCGGGATCAGCGCCGAGCACGCGCCAACTCAACGCCTTCAAGCCGGCATCTGCTGCCAGGGCTTCCAGACCGGCGCGCGAAAAACCCATGTGCTGGTGCCCCATCGTGTCGCGGTAGTCCTCGCGATCGTGCTCGACCATGTCGAGGATGACCCAGCGTCCCGCGGGGGCGAGGACGCGGGCGACGTCCATGAACACAGGTGCGAGTTCGCGAACGTGGTGAAGGACGAGCTCGCACAGCGCGAGGTCGACGGTCCCCGTGGGGATCGGGAGCGCGTCCAACATGCCACGACGAAGCTCCACATTCGAGAAGCCAGACGCGCGGTCCCGAGCGACCTCGAGCATGGCCTCCTCGCGGTCGATCCCGATGACCCGGCCGGCGACCGGCGCCAGCAGGGGCAACATCGCCCCGGTGCCACATCCCAGGTCCACGATGGTCTGGCCTGGGGGTAAAAGCGCGAGCAACGCCGGTAGTACGTAGACCTCACCGAAGAGCTCCCGCCGCACGTTGTCCCAGCGGCCTCCCAAGCGCCGGAACAGCTCCTCGCTGTCCTGCGTTCGCGCGGCCAGAACCCCCTCCAAACGCCGTAAGTCCTCGGCGTAGACCGTTGAGGCCTCGGCCTCGTCGATCTCGCGACGCACCAGATCCCAGAGAGAGGCCGCGACGCCCAGCTCTGCGATGCGGAAATAGGCGGCCGTGCCGGCCCGCCTGCGCGTGACCCAGCCGCCTTCATCGAGCTGCTTGAGGTGGCGGCTGACCGTCGGCTGCGAGGTCTGCAGCACCCTGGCGAGCTCGCCGACCGCCAGCTCCTCGCGCTCCAGGAGCCGTAGGATCCGCACCCGCACGGGCTCAGAGAGGGTGGTCAGCCGGTCGAAGACAAGATCGTTCATGCCCCTCCGAACTATCTCCTTGCGCTCCATTCGTCTATGCGGATATACGGATGGAGCTGGCGGGTCCAACCGCTCCCCACTCTTCACCCCACCGAGGAAAGCCATGATCTCTACCCCCATCGAAGCCCAGTCCACCTTCATGAACACCGGCCTCGCGCTCTTCGCCGAGCTGCCCTTCAAGGCCCGCGACCTCTCGCCCGAGACCGTGCGCTTCGGCCGCAAGGAGATGGACCTCGCGCTCGTCGAGATGCCCGGGCTCGCCGCCCTTCGCGACGAGTACGCCGCCTCCCAGCCCCTCGCCGGCGCGAAGATCATGGGCAGCTTGCACATGACCATCCAGACGGCCGTGCTGATCGAGACGCTCGTTTGCCTCGGCGCGGACGTCCGCTGGGTGAGCTGCAACATCTTCTCGACGCAGGACCACGCTGCCTCCGCCACCATCGTCGGCCCCACCGGCACGAACCTTGAGCCCGCCGGCGTGCCTGTGTACGCCTGGAAGGGCGAGACCCTCGAGGAGTACTGGTGGTGCACCATGCAGGCGCTCGTCTGGCCCGATGGCTCCGGCCCCAACCTGATCCTCGACGATGGTGGCGACGCCACGCTGCTCGTGCACCTCGGCTACGAGCTGGAAGTCAAGAACGAGCTGCCTGACCCCAAGAAGGCCAGCAGCCACGAGGAGAGCATCATCCTCCAGCTCCTGCTCGATGTGCGCCACGCCAAGGGCAACCGCTACTGGCACGTGTTCGCGGCGCAGATCCGGGGCGTCTCCGAGGAGACCACCACGGGCGTTCACCGCCTCTACGAGCGCGGCCAGAACGGCACGCTGCTCTTCCCTGGCATCAACGTGAACGACAGCGTCACCAAGTCGAAGTTCGACAACGTGTACGGCTGCCGCCACAGCCTCGTGGACGCGATCATGCGCGCGACCGACGTGCTGCTCTCCGGCAAGCGCATCCTCGTCTGCGGCTATGGCGACGTGGGCAAGGGCTCGGTCGAGAGCCTCCGCGGCCAGTACGCCCGCGTGGCGGTGACCGAGATCGACCCGATCTGCGCGCTCCAGGCCTGCATGATGGGCGTGGACGTGGTCCGCATGGACGACGTGGTCGAGAACTTCGACATCTTCGTGACCGCGACGGGCAACAAGGCGATCATCTCGGCCGCTCACATGGAGAAGATGAAGCACAACGCCATCGTCTGCAACATCGGCCACTTCGACAACGAGATCGACATGGCCGGTCTCGACGACATGCGCGCCAAGGGCCTCGTTGAGAAGATCGACATCAAGCCTCAGGTCGCGGAGTGGAAGTTCAAGTCCACCGGCCGCAGCATCATCATCCTCGCGGAGGGCCGCCTCGTGAACCTCGGTTGCGCGACCGGTCACCCCAGCTTGGTCATGAGCGCGAGCTTCACGAACCAGACGATCGCCCAGATCGAGCTGCACAAGAGCGCGGAGACCTACGGCGTGAACCAGGTCGCGAACCCCACGGGCCTCAAGCCCTCGGTCATCACGCTGCCGAAGCACCTCGATGAGAAGGTTGCGCGCTTGCACCTTGGCAAGTTCGGCGTCAACCTGACCGAGCTCTCGGCGGAGCAGGCGGCCTACATCGGCGTGGCGGTGGAAGGGCCGTACAAGCAGCACCACTACCGGTACTGATCTACGGCCCCGCGACCCCGCAGCACCGAAACCCGATCTCGTAGAACCGGAACGTGTCCCCGTGGGTCGTGACCCCCGATTGGCACGTCCGGCTCTCGGCCCAGTACCGGCCTTTCAAGCTGCCGTGGAACGAGGTCTCGCCGCCATCTGCGCGAATCGTCCACTCCTCGACGTTGCCGACAAGGTCGTAGATCCCAAAATCGTTGACGCACCCGGTGTTCACCCCGGCGCCCTCGCCCTGGTAAAGGTCCTGGACCTCGCCGGCGGCCGATCCCGCCGCCGCAAACAGTGCGTCCAAGCTCTCGATCTCGGGGCCAGAGGCCGACGAGGGCCACGCGTTCAGCTCGTCCTGCGAGTACACCCGCCAGGTCTCCTCGTCGTTGCATCTGCCGGCCTCCAAGGCATCCCCGTAGGGGTAGGCCCGCCCCGCCCCACCCTCGCACGCGGTCTGCCACTCTTCGTCGGTGCAGAGGCGCTTGCCGCGTTCGGAGCACCATTCTCCGGCTTCGACCCAGGTGTACATGACCAGCGGGAGCTCCCCGTACACGTTGGGCGCCTCGTAAAGGTCCATGCACGCCCCGGCGACCGGCGCCATGTCGGCGGGGCAGGGGCCCTCGATCGCGCTGTCGGGATGCGCGGAGTCCGGATGCGCGGAGTCCCGATGCGCGGAGTCGCTGTCGGCCACCTGGCTGTCGGCCGGGACCGAGTCCGCCGGCGCACGGTGGGTCTCCCCGATCGGGGCCGTGCACCCGAGCAGGATCCAGAGCACCCCTAGTCCGACGCCGAGGGCGCCTGTTTCGACCAGAGCACGAGCGCGTCGGCCCGTTTCACGACCTCGTCGACGTCGGAATGCAGCACGCCGAGCTGCTGCACTCGCCCAGAGGCAGCCACCTCGTTCGCGGTCTCCGCGAGCTGTCCTGCGGCCTCCCGCACCCGCACAGCCGCGCCCTCGGTGCGCGTCGCCCACACGGTCCCTTGCGCCTCCGGTGCGCCCGCCGGGGCGTCCGGGGCGGCGTGCAACAGCGAGAGGGCAAGCAACCACATCCGCCGGCATTATCCCGCCGCGGAACATCGGCGCTCCCCGGGGGGTCTGAGAAGCAGTCGCGCTTCCCTCCCGGATGTGCCAAACTACCAGCAGACGGTTCGCTCTTTCGATTCGCCGACCCCTTGGTCCGGGCCGAAGTCGCAGCGAGTCGCAGCGAAACCGGCGGGGCCCAAAGGTCCCTTCCCGAGGTTTTCCAGTGCCCCTGCACATCGACCAGGATGTCCAACGCTTCCGCAACATCGTCAAAGGACGGGTGCGCAAGGATCTGAAGAAGTTCATGTCCAGCGGGGAGATGATCGGCAAGCAGGGCGACAAGTACGTGAAGATCCCGCTCCCGGAGATCAACATCCCGCGGCTCCGGTACGGCAAGAACGAAGCCGGCGGAGTGGGCCAGGGCGACGGCGAGAACGGCGAGCAGGTCCCCGGCGATGGCTCCGGTCAAGCGGGGGACAAGCCCGGCGAGCATGGCTACGAGGCGGAGGTCTCGATGGAGGAGTTGGCCGAGATCCTCGCCGAGGAGCTCTCGCTGCCGCGCATCGAGCCGAAGGGGAAGAAGCAGTTGACGTCGGTGCATGACCGGTACACGGGGATCGCCAAGGTGGGGCCGAACTCGCTGCGCCACACCCGCCGAACCTTCCAAGCGTCCCTTCGCCGGCAGGTCGCCGCGGGGACCTGGATCCCGGCGCGCCCGATGCTCGTGCCGACGAAGGACGACATGCGGTTTCGCTCCTGGAAGTCCAAGCAGGAGCCGCAGTCCGCAGCCGCGATCATCTACGTGATGGACGTGTCGGGCTCGATGGGCAAAGAGCAGAAGGAGATCGTGCGGCTGGAGGCCTTCTGGATCGACACCTGGCTTCGGGTCAACTACAAGCATTTGGAGACGCGATTTGTGATCCACGACGCGGTGGCCAAAGAGGTGGACCGCGACACGTTCTTCCGCGTGAAGGAGTCTGGCGGCACGCTGATCTCCAGCGCGTACACCCTCGTGGACAGCCTCATCGCCGAGCACTACCCCCCCGACGAGTGGAACCTGTACGTTTTCCAATTCTCCGACGGGGATAATTGGTCGGCTTCGGACACCAAGAACTGCATGGAGATGCTCCGGCAGCGCATCCTGCCGAAGGTGAACCTGTTCGCCTACGGCCAGGTCGAGAGCGAATACGGCAGCGGTCAATTCCTTCAAGACGTGGCTGCAGCTTTCAACGCTGATGAGCGCGTCGTCATCTCCCGCATCCCCGACCGCGACGCCATCATGGCGTCGATTCGGGACTTCCTCGGCAAAGGACGCTGACCCATGGACCCCAAGCTCTCGACCGAGACCCTGCTGCGCCGCGCACCCCGAAGCCTGCCGCCCGATTTGGAGGAGCAGCGCCAGCGCATCCTCGCCATCGCCAAGCGGCACGGGCTCGACACCTTTGAGACGGTGTTCGAGATGTGCGATTACGACGAGATCAACATGATCGCAGCGTACGGTGGCTTTCCGGTGCGCTACCCCCATTGGCGCTGGGGCATGGAGTACATGCAGATGGCCAAGGGGTACGAATACGGCCTGCAGAAGATCTACGAGCTCGTGATCAACACCTCCCCAAGCTACGCCTACTTGCTCGACAACAACGCATTCGTGGACCAGAAGCTGGTGATGGCCCATGTGTTCGGGCACGTCGATTTTTTCAAGAACAATTGCTGGTTCCAACACACCGACCGCAAAATGCTCGACAAGATGGCCAACCACGCGCGGAGGGTCCGGCTGATCGCGGATCGCATCGGCGAGTCCACGACCGAAGCCTGGCTCGACGTCTGCTTGTCCGTGGACAACTTGATCGACCCGTACCTGACACACATCCGCCGGGATCGGGAAATGGACCCGTTGGACGCCGACGTGCTCACGCCCAACAGTTTTCGACTGCCGGCTCGGCACCACATGGAGAGCTACATCAACCCGCCGGATCTCTTGGAGCGCCAGCACAAGGAAGCGGCTGCGGAGGCCGCGAAGGCCCAGAAGTTCCCTGAGTCCCCGGTGCGTGACGTGCTCGGGTTTGTGCTCAAGCACGGCCGCCTGGAGCGCTGGCAGGCCGACATCCTCGCGATCGTTCGCGACGAGGCATATTATTTTGCGCCCCAGGGTCAGACCAAGATCATGAACGAAGGCTGGGCCAGCTATTGGCATACGAAGTTGATGACCGAGGAGATCCTGACCGACAGCGAGGTGATTGACTACGCGGATCACCACTCCGGCACCGTGGTCATGCGCCCTGGCCAGATCAACCCCTACAAGATCGGGCTTGAGCTGTTCCGGGACATCGAACAACGCTGGAACAAGGGTCAGTTCGGAAAGGACTGGCTGGACTGTGACGACGCTGCAGTCCGTCGAGACTGGTACAAGCCCACCAACGAGGGAAAGTCGAAGATCTTCGAAGTGCGCAAGACCCACAATGACGTCACCTTCCTCGACACGTTCCTGACCGAAGACTTCTGCAAGCGCGCGGGGTTGTTCACCTACGAGTTTGACAAGAAGTCCGGCGAATACCTGGTTGACTCCCGGGAGTTCGCCGCGGTGAAGCAGAAGCTGCTGTTCATGGTCGGCGGTCGCGGCTCGCCCCGCGTGCAGGTCACCGACGGCAACCATGCCAACCGCGGGGAGCTGGAGCTGACCCACGACTACGAGGGCGTGGACATCCAGTTGGAATGGGCACAGCAGGCGTTGGGCAACCTCGCGAAGCTGTGGGGGCGGCCGGTCCACCTGCGCACGCAGATCGAGGAAAAACCCGCCCTTCTCCATCACGACGGGACCACCTTCACCTACGATGGCCCCAAGATCAAGGGCAAGGCATGAACCACGGGCTCGCCGGCGCGTTGGACGATGCCATTGTCGGCCCCGGGGTGATCCGCGTGGGCCGGGGCGATCGGTCCGCGGAGGTTCATGTGGTCCAAGCGGACAAGCTGGCCGTGCGGGTGCTGCGCGTGCGAGTGGAGGGCGGGGACCGAACGGTGCAGGAGGAGGCGACGCGCGTGCCGGACGCACTGCGGGGGCTGGCGGAGCGTGTGGTACCGGTGGAGGTGGACCCCAAGCTTGGGGGTGCGGTGTTCCGCTCGGCCA
>CANKNP010000019.1 GCA_947483545.1 Deltaproteobacteria bacterium
CTCGAGCGACCATTCGGTCACCTTGCCCTCTTCCTCAAGCCCCATCAGCGCGTGCCGGAGCGCGCGCTCCGCGATCCCGTGTACGACCGTGCCCGTCCACATCGCCCGGCTCGTGAGCTTTTTTTCGACGTACGCTTGCTTTGCCTCCGCGGGGGCAGCGGCGTCCCACCCGCCCCACGACCCGTAGTATTGAAACCAGTACGCCCGCGGACAATCCCGAAGCGTGCGCGCACGGGAGTGCGACCACACAAGCTCGTTCTGAATGTCCATGCGGGAGCGTATCGGGTAAGAGTGCCCATGCAAACCCTGCCCGGCGCTCGTTGGTCTTGTCACGGATGCGGTGCCTGTTGCCGCGACTTTCGCCTCGGGCCGGTAGAGCCCCAGGTCGTTGAGGATCTGCGCGCCCGCGGGGCCAACGCGCTTGCTGGGCGGGACGACTGGGCGGCGTTGGAGCCGGGGCCGGGCGGGGAAATGGGTTGGTTCCTCCGCCATGTGGACGGCGCGTGCGTGTTCCTCTTGCCCGACAACCGGTGTGCCGTCCACGCAGCCTGGGGTGGGGAGGCCAAGCCGGGGTTCTGCCGGGAGTTCCCGTACCGTCGGCTGCGGGACCCCAACGGTGAGGTGCTGGTGATCCGCGCCGAGTGCGCGGGCTTCCACGCATCGCAGGTAGATGGTGAGCCGCTCGCCGACCAGGCCCAACTCGCCGCGCAGATCCCACACCTTGGCGAGATCCCGACCTTCGCGCCGAACGCGGTCGCGGTCCTGCCCGGCGTTGGGCTCGGGCTCGCGGACTGGATGACCTTGGAGGGCGCGATCCTCCAGGCTTGGCAGGCGACGAGCCCGACCGCCGAGCCCGAGGAGACCGCCCGATCTCTCGCCGCGCTGGCGGTCCGGTCCATGGGCAGATCCTTGCCCCCTGGTCGTCCCGGGCTCGCGGCTGAGGCTGTCCGGGAGGCGATGCGCATGGTGGCGGGCGCAGCGATCGCACAAGAGACGGCCGAGACCGAAGCCTGGCAGAAGGGGCTCGTGCGCGAGGTCATCGCCTTGCTGGCGCCTGGGCCACAGCGGGAGCTCGCGCACGACGCGCGGCGCTACCTGCACACCCTGCTGGGCCAGGCCATCCTCGGAAAACACCTCGTCGCGAGTGGCAGCTTCGTCGCCATGTTGGGGCGTTTCCTGTTCGAGGTCGATCTCGTCCGGCGGCGAGCCGGCGTCGGGCCGATAAACGCCGCAGAAGCCAGTGATGTGCTGGTCCCGTGGCTGCGGTTCGCGGACAACCCGATGGTGCTCGGGATGCTCCGAAGGGCCACCCCCGCGCTCCTGGAGCTGACCAGTCCTTGAGGCCCTCGCAGCGGGAACGATCAATCTTCCTTGATCCCACGCGCGACCTTCGCTATACGCGCGCCGCCTGGAGACTTCCCCATGATGCAGCTTCCCCACGAGCTTCGCGACACCGTCGTGGAGCAGCTTGACGAATACCTTGAGAGCCAGAACGGCACGCCAGACGCCGAGGCTGTCGCCGCCTTCGTGGTGGACCTGCTGTCGTCGGCCGCTGAGGATCTCAAGCTGGAGGACGCGGACGAGCTGGTCGTGAAGATGGAGACCTCCGGGGAGCTGGAGGCCTCTCTGCTTGAGCTCCTGGAGGAGCACTTCGAGTCCACGGAGGACATGGAGTTCACGGCGGAGGACATCCTCGCGCTGATTGAAAAGGTCTGCGACGTCGAATGGACGACGAAAGACGACGACGATGAGGCGGAGGCGGACGACGAGAACGCCGATCCCGACGGGTTCTTCGACGACATGGGCGGCGGGGACGAAGACGAGGACATGTAGTCACCCCGCCCGGGACGCAAACACGGGAGCCAGCTTTGAAGACGCGCACTCCGTGGCGCCTTCAATTCCGGCTCCGGTGCGATACCCTCCAGGGGTGAGCTTCCTGTTCCACCGTTCCTCGGTACCGCAAGCCGCTTCCGGCGCCTGCGAACGGGCTCCCGTGAAACGCGGGGCCTGCGCCGCACAGCTGGTACGCGACCGCACCCGAGCCGGGCAGGGACACTAGATGGCCCAAACGCCGCTGGGGGAGGTTTGTCTGTCGCTGGGGCTCCTGCAGCCGGCGGATGTCGAGCGTGTGCTGACCCAGCTTCGGGAGGGCCGGCACACCCGCTTCGGCGAGGTGGCGATCGACCTCGGTTTGCTCAACGATGATGGGCTTGCGCGGGCGCTGGCGCACCAGTTCCGGCTCAACATGGTCCCCGCGGAGCGGTTGGAGCGCATGGCGGTGCCCGCAGATGTGCTGGGCATGCTCCCGCCGGGGCTGATTCGGGACCGCCTGGTGGTTCCGGCCTCCTTCGACATGGAGAAGCGTGTGCTCTCCGTCATGGTGGCCGACCCGACGGACATTCGGTCGCTGCGCGCCGTGCAGACCGCCGCGCGCGCCGCACGGCTTCGGCTGTTTGTGGCTCCGAGGGGGGCGTTACGGGCGCTCGTCGAGCGGCTCCTTCCGGCCGCCGACCTGCCGGCGACGACCCGTGAGGGCCTGGACGAGCTGGCTTCCCCCGGGCCGCACGGCGCGACCGTCGTCTTCGAGCCGGACCCGGATCGGGCGAACGCGCTGCGGGCGACGGAGGCGACCGAGCAGACGGGCACGGAGATCGTCTCCGATCCCGACCAGGTCTCCGCCTTCATCGAGGCCAACCAGGCCGACCGCATCTTCTTCCGGAAGGCGGTGGCCGGGGACGTGGATCCCTACCTCCCCGGCTGGCTTCGCCTCCGCCCGAGCCTGCAGATCGCCCAGGTGGATGGCTTCTCCCCCGCCCGCCAGTCCGCCGTGCCCTTCGCCCAGGCACGAGATTTCCTGCTTGGTCTTACGGAGTTCTTGCTCCTGTCCCGGCGCGACGCCCCCCAGGAGGCCCGCAACCGCGTGCGCCGGACCGTTCGGCTGGCGCGAGAGCTCGCGTCCGAGCTGGGCCTCGCCTCCGAGCTGCGGGATGCCGTGACCATCGCCGCGTTGTTCGCCGATCTCGACGAACTCTCGCTGTCGTTCCTCGATGGCTTGAGCCTCGATGGCCGGCGGTTCGCGCTCCCCGTTGCGCTCCTGGCCCCGTTCAGCCCGCCCTGGGACCTGCCCGGGCTTTTTGAGGCGCTGGAGCGTCGTGTCTCCGGCGAAGAAGGCCCCGGCGAGCGCGAAGAGGTCGAGGTGCTCTACACCGCCAGGGCCGTCGCGCGAACGACCCTGAAAGAGGGTCAGGATCCCGTGGAGGCGCTGGGTACCGAGGCGGCAAGGCATGACGGCGCCACGCTCAAGGCGCTCGCGGGTGTCTGGCGCAAGAAGGGGCTGCGGCACCTCGTGGCAGCAGGCGAGGGCGCGAGCCAGAGCATCGTGCTCGGTGGGCCCGACGATGCTTTGGTCGCTGCGGTCGCGGATCGGCTCGCGCGCGCCGGCTTCGAGGTCTCCATCGCCTCCGATGGTGAGGATGCGCTGACCCTGTCCAAGGCGCTGCACCCTGCGGCGGTGCTGGCCGGCCTGCGGATGGTGCGGCGCGACGGCATCAGCCTCATCGCGGAGCTGCGCCGGGGTGTCGCCACGAGGGGCATCCCCGTGCTGTTGACCGCAGAGGGCGCTGACCCCGCCGACGTGACCCGCGCGTTGGAGATGGGCGCCGAGGATGTCATCGAGCTCCCCACGAACGTGGATGTCATCGTTGCGCGCGTGCGCAGGGCCATCGGCCGCCGCGCAAGCGATGATGCCGCGATCGGCGGCCGGCTCGCCGATCTGCCGTTGCACGAGCTGTTGCAGACGCTCACGCTTGGCGGGCGCACGGCCCGGGTACGGATCCAGGGCGCCATCGAGAGCGGAACTGTGCAGGTTCGGGCAGGCCAGATCGTGGCAGCGATGTACGGTGCCCGCACCGGGGAGGACGCCTTCTATGCGATGGTTGCCCTCGAAGAGGGTCGATTCGAGGCGCGGTTTGTGGACGACGGCCGAAACAACCTTGCCCGATCCTCGGACTTTCTGCTGTTGGAGGCCCTGCGGCGCCGGGACGAGAGCGGGGCCTGACGCAGGCGGGGGGCGCGAGGTTCGCCGAGCGCGCGGATCGGTCGCGCCCGCAGCCAAAGTACGATAAGCGTCGCGGCCCTTGGAGTGGTGATGTTTGCCGACCTGCTTAGTTGGAAGCCGCTCGAGCCCGGCCGCCCCGCCACCCCGCTCTCGCTCACCGCGGATGAGGGCACCTGGATCAAGCTCGGGGACTTCAAGTCCCACCTGAACGTCGTGCTCATTTTCTTCCGCCGCATGGAAGACAACGCGACCGAGGGGTTCTTGAAGGCCATGCAGCAGCAGCAGGCGCGTTTTGAGGAGCTGGAGTGTGGCATCTTCGGGGTGCACACAGCGCGGACGGACAAGCTTCGGGACTTTCGCTCGCGCCTCGGTATTCAGTTCTATTTGCTCTACGATCCCATGGCGTTCGCCGCGCGGGGGTTCCGCGCGTCGAGCCGCGTGCGCCCGATCTGCAAGGACACCACGGTCGTGATCGGCAAGGATGGCAACGTGCTGTTCTCGCAGCGCGGCTTCCCGGACGTCGAGGAGCTGATCGCCGTGCTCTCTCGCGCTGAGGGCAAGACCGTCTCGGCGCCGGTCGCCGCGGCTCCGAGTCACACATCCTCCTCCACGATCCGCGACCCAGGCCGTGGTCCGGCCGCAGTGCGGGATGTCGAGTCCCCCGAGGCGCTACGCCTCCTTGCGGAGAAGGACACCCCCTACATCCTCGTGGATGTGCGCACCAAGGCGGAGTGGGAGCGGGAACACTCGCCGCTCGCACGGCTGATCCCCGTGGACGAGCTCCCCCACCGTTACGCAGAGCTGAAGCAGACCACCCATGTGATCTTCGTCTGCCAGGGAGGGGGCCGCAGCGCCGCAGCGGCGGAGTTCATGACCAGCATCGGGGCCTCCGACATCTGCAATGTGCTCGGAGGCATGTCCGAGTGGACCGGCCCCAAGGTGAGCGGCGCGTGAGCTCTCCCCCTCTCGATCCTTGGCACGCCCGCCCCGTTTCGGCTACCCTGCGGATCTTGTGACCATGGAAGCCGTCCGCTCTGCCTGCTGCCCGTTCTGCAAGCGGAACGTCGCCAACGATCTCGTGCTGTTCGGCGGCAACTGTCCGCACTGCCTCTTGGAGATCCCGGGAGAAGAGGCGCCGACGGATCCAGGCGCCCTCGCCCGTGAGAAGGCGCAGGTGCAGGCAGCGGTCAAGCAGCGGTCGAACCTGATTCGAAACGTGATCCTCGCGTTCGCCGGAGCCGCGATGCTCTCGGTGGTCGCGGTCATCGGCGTGTGGCAGGCCCAGCAGGAGCAGGAGGCCCGCACCTACGAGATGCCGGACGACCTGTACCTGCCCCCGCTACAAGAGGCAGGCGTGCCCAGCGCCCAGCCTGAGCAGGTCGTGGAAACGCCGACGACGCCCGGTCGGAAGGCGCCGCCGAACGTCATCGCCGCGGCACCCCGCACGGCCCTCCCGACGGAGCCCATCGCCCTGCCGACGTTGGGCGATCTGCCGGTGATCGGCTCTCCGACGCCTGTCGCCGGCAGCACCCAGACCAGCACCGGGCCCAAGCGCTCCACCTCGTCGGACTTGGGGGATGCACAGATCGTGCTTGCCGCGCCGACCGCCGCCCAGCCGGTGTTGATCGGCACCCCGATCACCAAGTCCACCGCGAAGGGCCCGCTCTCGGACGAAACCGAGATCTTCGAGATGATCAAGCAGGTCATGGGCCGCTACCAGCCGCAGGTGCAGACCTGCTATTACTCACGCCTCAAGCAGATCCCTGACCTGGCCGGCGGTTGGAAGCTCTCGTTCGTGGTGGCCAAGGATGGCGCGACCAAGGGCGTGAAGGTCGCCGCTGTCGGCACGGCAGACGCGGACTTGGAGTCGTGCATCGTGCGCACGATTTCGGCCTGGACGTTCCTGCCGATCATCAAGGACCAGCCGGTGACCAAGACCGTGCGGTTTGGCGCTTCCAGCTGGTAGTCGGTCACCTCACCCAGAGCACGTGCCAGACATGCGTGTTGTGCCCCCCGTAGCCCTCGAGGTAACCGGGGTAGGACGTCGAGTCTACGTATTGGGCCAGCGGGATGATCTGCATCCACCAGCACCCGACCGAGTCGGTGCTGTCCACGTCGCTGACCATGCAGTGCGTGCCGGCGCTCAAGAAGTACTGGTTGTGTAGGCCGTTGAACCCGTCGCAGGTGGTGGACTCTTCGCCGTCGATGAAGGTGTAGTCGCTGCCGTCCGTCGTGGAGCTGAAGGGGTCATGGCCCTGCGACCAGACGGTGTAGTGGGCGCGGGTGCCGGTGGTCCACGTGTTGTCGTTGCCCACCTCGAACCGGAAGGTCCAGTTGCCATCGGCGTCGGCGAACTCGTCGCGCTCGGAGAGGATCGAGTACACGTCGTCCTCGGGCGCGCCGACCTCCTCCCAGTCGGAGGTGCTCCAAAAGGTCGGGTACAACGAGGCGTAGATCCGGGTCCAGCCTCCGCCGTCATCGGTCATGTCACAGTAGGCCTGCCAGGCGTCGGTGATGTCGCCGTCTTCATCGGGGTCGAGCCAGTACAGGCCGTCGCCGCTGGAGGAGCCGTCGTCGAGGATGGCCTGACACGACGGGGCGGCGCAGGTCAGATCAGCGCCCAACGCGCCGTCGTCGGCCACGCTGTCGCAGTTCTCGTCCAGGCCGTCGCAGGTCTCGGGCGCGCCGGGGTACACGTTGGCGCTGGTATCGTCACAGTCATCGTTGACGTCTGTGTAGGATGCCGGCGCTTCACACGCAAAGTAGGCGGTGCCGCCGCCGCCATGGCCGTCGTCGTCCTCGTCCAGGTACCAGGGCAGGGCGTCGATCGCCGCGTCTTCGTCGATCTCGCCGTCGCAGTTGTCGTCGAGGCCGTTGCAGGACTCCAGCGCCGCGGGGTGGACGTCTTCATCGGTGTCGTCACAGTCGTCGGTCCCGCCGACGTAGCCAGCGGGCTGATCGCAGCTTGTCTGTGCGTAGGCATCGGAGCCGTAGCCATCGCCATCGTAGTCGATGTACCAGGACATCGCGTCGAGCGCGCCGTCGTCAACGACACTGTTGCAGTCGTCGTCTGTGTCGTTACACACCTCGGCGGCGGCGGGGTTCACGTCGCCGTCGCTGTCATTGCAGTCGCCATCATCGCCGACCCAACCGAGCGGCGCGTCACACGACTCGGTGCCTACGCCCGCGCCGTAGCCATCGCCATCGTCGTCCGCGAACCAGACGGCGTCGTCGGCCGCGTAGGTGTCGGTGCCCCCGTCGCAATCATCGTCGATCCCGTTGCACACCTCCGTGGCGGCGGGGTTCACGCCTGCGCCACTGTCATCACAGTCCCCATCCCGGGAGGCTGTGCCGGCGGGCGCGTCACACGCCTCCGTGCCCACCCCTGTCCCGTAGCCATCGCCGTCGCTGTCGGTGTACCAGGTCGTCGCGTCCGCGGCGGCGGTGTCCACGCCACCGTCACAGTCATCGTCGAGATCGTTGCAGACCTCCGTGGCGCCTGGGTTGATCGCCGAGGCATTGTCGTCACAGTCGCCATCTCGGCTGGCCGTCGCTGCGGGCGCGTCACACGCCTCTGTGGCCACGCCCACGCCGTAGCCATCGCCATCGGCGTCGGTGTACCAGCTCGTCGCATCGGCGGCGTTTACGTCTGTCGTGCCATCACAGTCATCGTCCAGGTCGTTGCATGTCTCGGTTGCGCCGGGGTGAACGTCCGATCGCGCATCATCACAGTCGCCGTCCACCGCGGCCATGCCTGCGGGTGCGTCGCAGGCCGCCGTGCCCACGCCTGTGCCGTAGCCATCGCCATCCGCGTCGGTGTACCAGAGCGTGGTGTTCACCGCGTCGTCGTCCACCGCACCATCACAGTCATCGTCCACGTCGTTGCACAGCTCGGTGGCGAGGGGGTTCACCGCTGCGTTGGTGTCGTCACACTCTTCACATCCAAGGTAATGGTCGCCGTCGGCGTCGAGATTGTCGGGCTCCCCGTCGCAGTTCCCATCGTCGTCGGTGCAGGTCACCTCGGCCCCGGGGAACACGGCTGCGTCGTCGTCGTCACAGTCGTCGGAGTTGCCGACATAGCCCTCAGGCTGCTCGCATCCTGACAGGTTGCTGTCCCCACCGTAGCCATCGCCGTCGGCGTCGGCGTACCAGATCTCCATGCAGGCGGTGTCGGGGCCGGAGTCCGGCTCGCTGTCGGAGTCGGAGTCCTGGGCCGAGTCGGAGTCGCCCGCAGTGTCGGAGTCGGGCGCTGTCTCGGTGTCACTGTCGGTATCGCTATCGGTGTCTGTGTCTGTGTCTGTGTCTGTGTCTGTGTCTGTATCTGTGTCTGTGTCGGCGTCCGTATCGGTGTCCGTATCGCCGTCCGTGTCGTCGGACCGCGAGTCCCCGACGTAGCCGTCGGAGTCCGCATCTTTGTTCCGGCAGCCGAGGAGGGCGAGGGTCAGGAGGGTCGGGGGGACCAGGAGGAGGGTGTGCATGGGGGGTATCTTACGACAGAACGGGGGCTATAGGGCCCGACATGCGCCCCCAACTTTCTGGTTGTCTCCTCGTGGTCTGCGCCTTGACCGGCTGCCCCGCGATCACGCCGTCCGACCTCTCGGCCCGCGTCGACCAAGACGAGGATGGCTTCACCTCCTCGCAGTTCGATGGCGACGATTGCAACGACACCGACGCGACGGTGAATCCCGCCGCCGACGATGCGCCCTACGACGGTATTGACGCCGACTGCTCCGGTGGTTCCGACGACGACGCGGATGGCGATGGCTACGACGCCGCGATCATCGACGGGGCGGCCGCCGAGGGCGATGACTGCGACGACGTTGACGCCACGGTGCATCCGGGCGCGGCCGAGATCTGCGATGGTGCGGACAACGACTGCGACGGCGTGATCGGCAACGTCAGCGATCCCACCACGGACGAGTCCGACAACGACGGGGACGGGTTCTTCGTTTGCGCCAACGACTGCGACGACACCGACGCCAGCTCGAACCCCGGCGCGGACGAGGTCTGCGACGAAGTCAACGCGGACGAGGACTGCGACGGCTCGACCGACGACGGTGATTCGGGCGCGACCGGCCAAGCTCCCTGGTACCTGGACAGTGATCACGACGGCTACGGCACGCCCGACACCGTCGCCCAGCTCTGCGATGCTCCCGCCGACTACGTCGATAACGACGCCGACTGTGACGATGGCGACGACACGATCAACCCTGACACGGCCTGGTACGCAGACACCGACGACGACGGATGGGGCGACGACGCCGACGCCCTGTCCCAATGCACCCAGCCCGACGGGTACGTCCTGGACGCGGGCGACTGTGAGGATGGCGATGACGCCATCCACCCCGAAGCGCTGGAGTCCTGCAACGACATCGACGACGACTGTGACGATCTCGTGGACGTGGACGATCCCGACGTGGATCCAAGTGAAGCGACCTGGTACAGGGATCGGGACGGGGATGGATATGGCGACGAGACCTCCACCGTGACGACCTGCACCGACTCAGGTGGCTACGTCCACGAAGCCGGGGATTGCGACGACTCGGTCTCCACCATCCATCCGCTTGCCAGCGAGACGTGTGACGGGGAGGACAACGACTGCGATGGTGCGATCGACGACGCAGACGGGGATGTCGTTGATCTCTCGACGTGGTACGCCGATGATGATGCGGACGGTTTCGGCGACGAGACTGAGACGATGATCGCGTGTTTTCTTCCCTCTGGGTACGCGGAGGCCAGCACGGACTGCGACGATGCGGACGAGACGGTGAACCCGGATGCGCAGGAGCTATGCGACGAGTTGGACAATGATTGTGACGGGGATGTGGATGATGAGGATGAGAGTGTCACCTCGGGCGTCACGACCTACACAGACGCAGACGGGGATGGGTTTGGGGATTCGGCGACGGCCGCCGATGTCTGCTCTCCTTCGGACGGGGACGTGGAGATCGACGGCGACTGTGACGATGCCGATCCGGACACACATCCCGACGCGGCGGAGGTGTGCGAGAACGGCAAGGATGACGACTGCGACGGGGGGTACGGGACGTGTGTTGGTTCAAGGGAACTCTCGGCGGCAGATGCGCAATTCACCGGGGAGGCTGCGGGAGATCAGGCCGGCGGGGGTGTGTCGGGTGCAGGCGACGTGAATGGGGATGGATATGGGGATTTGTTGATCGGGGCGCCGTGGAACGGCGACGGCGGGGACGGCGCAGGAGCTGCGTACCTCGTCCTCGGAAGTGCGACCCCGGCGGATCTCAGCCTCGCGTACGCGGACAGCAAGTATGTCGGCGAGGCCGTTGACTTGGACGGCGATGGGGCGGGTGGGAGCGTTTCCCAGGCTGGCGACGTCGACGGAGACGGTCTGGCGGACATGCTCGTCGGCGCGAAGGGGAACGGGGACGGGGGGGGGAGTGCCGGGGCTGCGTACCTCATCCTGGGGACCGCGACGCCGACCAGCATCGGCCTCGGGGCTGCGTCCGCTCGCTTCATCGGCGAGTTTGCAAACGACGAGGCTGGAACCAGCGTCTCTGCAGCGGGTGATGTGAACGGCGACGGCCTCGGGGACATGATCATCGGCGCGCCACGCTGGGGAAGTTTCGCGGGGAATGCCTACCTCGTCCTGGGCAGTGCGACCCCGAGCAGTCTGGGCCTCGCTGCGGCGTCTGCGCGGTACACCGGCGAGGCAGAATATGACGAGGCCGCCGGGAGCGTCGCCGGGGCCGGCGACGTGGACGGTGATGGTCTGGAGGACGTGATCATCGGAGCGATCGGTAATTCTGAGGGGGGTTCCCAAGCGGGAGCCGCGTACCTCATCCTGGGGAGCGCATCGCCCGGCGACGTTGACCTCAGCAGTGCAGACGCGGAATATTCCGGGGAGGAGTACCGCAGCTATGCGGGGGCAAGCGTCTCCACGGCGGACGATGTGAACGGCGACGGGTTTGGGGACCTGGTGGTCGGAGCCTACGGCAACGTTGACGGCGGAACCTACAACGGCGCCGCGTATCTGCTGCTCGGCGGGCCCTCCCCCGGAGACCTCGACCTCAGCGCCGCGGATGCAAGATACACCGGCGAGGCCGATTGGGATAACGCCGGGTACAGCGTGTCGAACGCCGGCGACATCGACGCGGACGGCTTCGGCGACCTGCTCGTCGGGGCCAGAACCGCAGAGTCCTACTCCGGTGCGGCTACCTCATCCTCGGCGGTTCATCCCCGGCCAGCATCACCCTCAGCGCGGCAGATGCTGTCTACACGGGCGAGGCCACGTACGACTACGCCGGCTGCAGCGTCTCGACCGCCGGCGACGTCGACCGGGACGGCTTCGACGACATGATCGTCGGCGCGGACAGCAACGCCGACGGCGGCTCCTACGCCGGCGCCGCCTACCTCATCCTCGGCAGCGGCCTATGACCCCCACAACCCCCCCGGAAAGCTCGAAACCCCGAGTCGATTCCCCTCCGGATCTCGCGCGTACAGCGTGAAGTCTGTCCGGCCCGTCGCCACCACCCCCATCCCCGCCCACCGCGCCTCCCACGTCGCTCCGCTCCCCGCCTCGGCCTCAAGGAACAGCCCGTCCCAGCCTGAATCCTGGGCGTGCGCGGCCCCCCGCTCCACCATCAGGATGCTACCCCCGAGATCCAACCAGACCGAGCAGACGCCGGCTTCGTCCTCCGCACGGCGGATCTCCCGCAGGTCCAGCGCCGCCGCGTAGAACCCCGCGAGTGTCAAGGGATCGGGCGAGCGCAGCGCGACGTGGTGAACTGGCATCGGAACGACGTATGATCCGCAGGCACCGAATGTCGCTGATCCCGTGAACCCCTCCGACCCCTTGCCCGCGACCGTGGGCCCGTACCCGGTGGTCCGGTTGGTCGCCTCTGGCGGCATGGCGACAGTGTACGAGGTGACCGATCCGGAGTCGGGCAGGCCGCTGGCGCTCAAGCTGCTCCAAGCCCGAGGGGCCGGCGCGCCCCGCTTCGGCCGAGAGTACCGGGCGCTGATCCGGTTGGACCATCCCAATGTCGTGCGCGTCTACCGTTACGGCATGACCGAGAGCGGCCTGCCTTACCTCGTGATGGAGCTGCTCCATGGCGTCGCTGCCCAGGTCCGCGTGAAGGCGGTCGGGCGGCCGGGTGACCCGATCCGCACGGCCGAGGCCATCCGCATCAGCTACCACGTGGCCGATGCGCTGCGGGCGCTGCACCAGCGCGGGATCATCCACCGCGATCTCAAGTCCTCCAATGTCATCGCGCTGCCCGACGGGACCGTCAAGCTGCTGGACTTCGGGACCGCGCGCATCGAAAACCTCCGGGACAACCTGACCGAGCCAGGCGAATTCGTCGGCACCTTTCATTACGCGAGCCCGGAGCAGCTCACCGGCGGTGTGGTGGACGCCCGCACCGATCTGTACGCTTTGGGGGTGCTCTTCTACCGCATGTTGACCGGCCGGCGGCCGTTTGAGGGCGAGGATCCGGTCACCCTCGCGCGCCAGCACCTCGAGCAGCAGGCGGTGGCCGTCGAGAAGCTCGCCCGAGGCGTGCCTGCGGCGATCGCGGAGCTGGTGACCAGGCTGCTCGCCAAATCGCCCTCCGGCCGACCTGCGGACGCTGGAGAGGTCCTGGATTTTCTCAGGCCCTTCGTGGTCGGCCCGCCACCCCAGGGCGAGGATCCGCTCCCGGACTTGCGTTTCATGGGCCGGCACGGCCACCTCGCGGCGATTCGGCGCCTGCTCGAGGAGTCGGAAGCGGGCGCCGGGCTGATCTTCTGCGGCCCTGAGGGCGCAGGCCGCGGGCGGCTGGTCGGGTTTGCCGTCGACGAAGCGACCCGCCGCGGCTCCCGCTCCATGCGCCTCATCGCCTCGGGCACGGCACAGCCCTTCACACCGGTGCTGATGCAGCTCGCGTCAGGGCTGCTCGCCGATGGAGACGCGGAGGGAGCGGCGCTGGCCCGGCAGGCGCTCAGGCCCGAGGGGGTCGACCCGGTCGCCCTCGCGGGAGCGCTCGCGGCGAGGGCGGTGCTGGACGAGCGGCCTCTGCTCTTCGCCATCGACGGCATGGAGGACGCGCTGGACGGCGACGTGCGCCTGCTCGCCGCGACCATGGCCGCGGTTGCAGCGTGTGGTGGGAACGTCGTGCTCGTCGCGGCTTGGGGCGAAGAGGCCCTCCCGGCGACATGGCCGCTGCTGCGCCTCATGGACGTGCCCCCGCTCACCGGCCTCCAGATCGCAGTGGTCGCGAGCCGGTGGCTCGGCGTCTCCATGGTGCCCCCCGAGCTGGTGCGGCGGTTGGCCTCGGCGAGCGGGGGAATGCCGGCCCCGCTGGAAGACCTCGTGCGGCTGTTGCCCAGGGATCAACGGGGCCGCCCAGGTCGTCTGCCGCTGCCAGAGAGCGTGCGCGAAGGGCTGATCATGCGCGTGGAGAGCCTGCCGACGCTGCAGCGGCGCGTGCTGGAGGCCCTCGCGTTGGCCGAGGGAGACCTCGATTTGGACGTCGTCGCCTTCGCGGTGGACGCCGTCCCCGCGACGGTGCGAACCGCGCTCGTTGCCTTGGCGCGCGAGCGGCTCGTCGATCCGGTGTCCTCCGGTTGGGTCTTTCGCCAGGGCATGACCGCCGAGTTCGTCCGGGAGCGCACGCGCGCCACGCGTCGCTCGCTCCTCTGTCGGCGCATCGCCGAAGCGCTGCCCGACCCTCCGCCGAGCCCGAGGCTCCCGATCGTGCTGATGGAGGCGGACCGACCCGAGGCTGCCGCCAGGAGCGCCGTCGCGTGGGCCCGACCCCTGGTCGAGGCAGGCCTCTACGCTGAGGCGCTTGCGGGCCTCGAAAAGGTCGTTCACGGGCGCTTTCATGCCCCCGAGGACTTCTCCCTGTGGCGCCTCTACGCCCAGTGTCTAGCCGTCTTGCGCAGCGCGAGCATGCAGACCGATCAGGCGCTCGCTCAGGCGCGGGGAATGGCGACGACCCCGGTAGAGGTGGGCGAGGTCGCGATGGTCAGCGCTGAGGTGGCGCGGGCACGGGGGGACACCAACGCCGAGCGCGAGGGGTTCGTCGGGGCCATCGAGACGTTTCGGCGGGCGGGGCCGGCGGTGTACGCCACGCTGGGGGCCGACGTGCTGGCCCGCTTCTCGAAGCTCCTGGTCTGCGTCGGCGAGTTTGACGCTGCCTGGCGGATCGCCCGGGAGGGGGTCGAGGCGAGGGGCGAGGGCGGGGATGCTGCGGCGCTGTCGCGATCGCGCACCGCGCTCGCGGTCGTGGAGCTGCATCGGGGCGAGATCTCCTCAGCGGAGCGCCTGTTCCTCGGGAGCGTCGAGGGCGGCGGCTCCGACTGGCGCGCGATCAGCGGGCTCGCCACGACGATGCGGCTACAGGGGCGGCTCAGTGAAGCGCGGGGCATCTTGGAGGCCGCGCTGATGCGGGCGAGGACGGCCGCACCGGCGCCCCTACTGGCGTCGGTGCTCGTGACTGCGGCCCATCTGGACATCGACCTCTTCCGGCCCGGGCTCGCCCGAGATCGCCTGCACCAGGCGATGGACGCGCTCCAGGACGAGCCTCCCCCCGTGCTCGACGCGCCCATGGCGCTCCTCCGCGCGCGGCTGCTCGACCTCTCAGGTGATGCGCAAGGGGGCCTGCGGACGGTCGAGGCCGCAAGGGCTCGGGCGGAGGGGAGGGGGTGGCGCCTGCACGCTGCGGAGCTGACCGCGATGCGGGGCGTGTTCCTGGGACGGCTCGGTCGAGAGGGCGAGGCGATGGTGACGACCGCGACGGCGGTGCGCGCGCTGGTACGGATGGGGGCGTTCAGCGCGCTGTCGGAGGTGTTGGTCGCCGCCGTGGACCGGGGGGAGGCGTTGGACCCCCTGCTGCGGGACGAAGTGGAGCAGTGGGCAGAGCGCCAGCCGGTGCGCATCGCGCGGCTCGCGCTGCTCACCGACACCGTCCGGCACGGGCAGATCGAGGGGGGCGTGGACCCGGAGGTGGTCCGGAACCGGGCCCAGAACCTGCTGCGTCAGCTCACGCACCTGCAGGTGGCGGAGGACCGCGCGAGCTTCTTGTTGCACCCGCGGAGGCAGAACTTGCGGGGGTGAAGGGGGACAGCCTACCCATGATGGTACGGCTCTCCCGCCCGAATGGCGCACGCCCGATACAGTTGCTCCGCCAGCACCACCCGAGCCACCGCATGATTGAGCACCATCGGCGAGAGCGCCAGCACGGTCCGGGCCCGCTCCCGCACGGTTGCGGCGTGGCCGTACGCGCCGCCCAGGGCGAACCAGAGCACCGTGCAGCCGGACATCGCGGCGTCCTCCACAAGGCGTGCCATGCCCTCGCTCGTCCGGCTCTCGCCTCGCTCGTCCACCGCCACGAGCCAGGCACGCGCTGGTACGGCGGCCAATAAGCGTGTGGCCTCGTCCTCCGCCGTCGAGGGCTTGAACACCCGATCCTCGAACCCGAAGTGTCGATGGACCCGTGCGCCGTAGTCCTCCACGGCTGCATCCGCCCACGGGGTCTTGCCCCCGCGCACGCTGGACATCACCAAACGCAAGCTATGCCTTCACCGGCTCCAACGGAATCACCAGCCGGGGTGCGTCGCCCCACAGCCCATCCAGGTCGTAGAACCCGCGCATGGGCTCGTCGAACACATGCACGACGATGTCGCCGAAGTCGATGAGCACCCAACGGCCGGCGTCCATCCCTTCGACGCCGATCGGGCGCACGTTCAACGTGCGCAGCTCATCGATCACCCCTTGGGCGATCGCCGAGACCTGCCGGCGGTTGGTGCCGTGGCAGACCACGAACGCATCGCAGAACGAGGAGACGATGTGGAGGTCATAGACCGCGACATCCTCCGCCTTGCGCGCGGCCGCCGCACGGGCAGCGGCTGAGGCGAGCTCGAGCGAGGCAGGGTCCATCGGGTCGGTGGATTGGGCGAGGGGGTGGATCATCTTCACTGCGGGGAAAGAGGGTCAGGCGGGACAGCTACGCCGGGATCCTGGCCGAGGCCAGTGAGCGCCAGCTTGACGGAGAGCGTGCGGGTCCGATTGGGGACCGCGCCCTCGGCGACGGGCGAGGCGGCGGTGGCCACCACGTCTGCGAGCACGCGCACGGAGGTGACGCGGTCGATCCACACGGTGCCGGAGACGGACGTGGCCTCTAGCGCGTCACCGAGGCTTCGACTGGGGCGACGCTTGTCTGCGCGGGGAGGCTCCAACGTGAGGTCGTGACGCAGCGCCACCCGGCCGTCCACGGTCTCCTCCGTGCCCTCGCCATAGACGATCCTCCCGCCCGTGAGCGCGATGATGTCCTCCCAGGCGTCCCACCCCAGCGAGAGCTGCGCCCGCAGGGGCTCGGCGTCCCCGCGGGGTGTCAGGGGATCGCCTGAGAGCGCCTCCCAGGCGGTCGCCTGGTAGATGAGCCAGTGCGTGACCGGCTTTCCGTCCCGCAGCGACTCGAATTCCCAGTGGTCCCGGTCCTTCCACTTGAGCGAGATCGAGCTCTCCCGCACGACCGTCGCCCGCGGGTTGGTGCGCTCATCCCGCGTGCTGGATCGGAGCAGAAAGGAGCCGAGATCCTGTAACGTTGCGAAGGTCACCCGCTCGGCCGCGACCTCCGGCGGGATCACGTCGATCTCCTCGGCTCCGCCCGCGCACCCCCAGAGGGAGAGCAGGGCGAACCCTTCAGCGCCCACGCACTTCCGTGAGCAGGCGCCAGACCCGGTTCACCAGATCGTCGACGCCCTCGCCGGTGGCCGCAGAGATCGCTAGGGTCCCAGCAGGGAATACCGCGAGCGCCTCGGCGATCTCCTCGGCCGACACCGTGTCAGCTTGGGTCAGGACGATGATCTCGGGGCGGGAGAGCATCTCCGCATCATAGCGCCGAAGTTCGTCACGGAGAACCTCATACCGCGCTCGGAGGGCCGACGCCCCGGCTTCGGTGGGCGGCTCGGACAGCGAGACGAGGTGAAGGAGCACCTTCGTGCGGTCCACGTGGCGCAGGAACTGGTGGCCCAAGCCCTTGCCTTCCGCGGCGCCCTCGATGAGCCCGGGGATGTCGGCGACGACGAAGCTCCCCGTATCGCCCACGGACACGACGCCCAGACAAGGCGTGAGCGTGGTGAACGGGTAGTCCGCGATGCGCGGGCGCGCGGCGGAGATGCGCGAGATCAACGTTGACTTTCCGGCGTTCGGAAAGCCAAGGAGCCCAACGTCTGCGAGGAGCTTCAGTTCCAGCCGCAGCTTCAGCATCTGTCCCGGCTCTCCGGGCGTGGTCTGGCGCGGCGCGCGGTTGGTGCTGCTCTTGAAGTGCCGATTGCCGAGGCCGCCTTTGCCGCCCGCACAGCCGACCCGTCGCTCGCCGGCCTCCAACAGCTCGAACAGCAGCAGATTCTCGGCCTGGTCGTACACCATCGTGCCTACTGGCACGTGGATTTCCAAGTCCTGGCCGCGCGCGCCCGCCCGCAGCCGGTACTGGCCGTGCTCCCCATCTTCCGCGGCCCAAACCGTGTGGTGCCGCAGGTCCAGCAGCGTGCCTACGCCCTCGTCTGCGACGAACACGACAGAGCCGCCGTCCCCACCGTCCCCGCCGTCGGGGCCGCCCATGGGGACGTACTTCTCCTTCCGGAAGGACGAGCTGCCTCGCCCTCCTTTTCCGCTGCGGACCGTCAGCTCGACTTCGTCGACAAAACGCATCGCTACGCCACGGCGGCGATGCCGAGCGCCACTACGCCTCGGCCGGGAGGACCGAGATGAAGCTCTTGTTCTGGCGGGAGTGGAATTTCACGTTGCCGTCCACCGTAGCGAAGAGCGTCCAGTCGCGACCCACCCCGACGTTCTTGCCCGGGTGAAACACGGTGCCGAGCTGCCGGACGAGGATGCTCCCCGACGTGACCGCCTGGCCATCGTGGCGCTTGACGCCACGGTACTGGGGGTTGGAGTCGCGGCCGTTGCGAGATGAGCCTTGACCTTTCTTGTGTGCCATGAGCGTGTCCTCGGTAGTTCGTTCGGTGCGCGTTCAGGCGCGGATGGCGTCGATCTTGAGAACGGTCAGGCTTGCGCGCCCGTTCTTCTGCTTGCGACGACGCTGGCGGTGCAGATAGCGCATGCCCTCGGTCTTCGCTCCCTTGTCGTGCGAGACCACGGTCGCGGAGACCGCAGCGCCCGGCACCGTCGGCGTGCCGACCCTTACGTCGTCACCCCCCAGGAGCAAGACCTGATCAAGCTGAACGGAGGATCCGACCTCGGCAGCGACACGGTCCACGACGAGCGTGGAACCTTCGGAGACGCGGTATTGCTTACCACCTGAGATGACAACGGCGTACATGGTTCGACCTTTGCTGAAAGCCGGGCGCTTTTATGTGATCGGGGGCGCCCTGTCAAGGCAGCGCAGCGTTACTTTCGCGGATGGCTGACCGGCAGGAGGACATCGTGAACGGGGCTGGCCGGGGCTGGCGCGTCGTGCTGGTTCGGCTGCCGCCGGGCGGAGCGTCTACGGTGCAAGACGCCAACGGGCCGATCCCCGCCGTGCTCCGGGACAGCCTCGGCTGGGAGGATGCACGAGCCCTGCTCGACAAGCTGCACGCTGTCGGTGCTTTGGGTGCGCTGCTCCCCGATGCCGCGGTCTGCGCTGTCCATCCGACCGAGGTGGCCGCGATCACCTGCACCTCGTGTGGCGCCTGGACGTGCGCCGAGTGCCGCGCGGGGGCGGGTGGGGCCTCGTTGTGCCCGGCGTGCGCGCGGAAGTCCGACAAAGGCCGGCGATCCCGGCGGCTCCGCATCCTGTTCAGCCTCTTCCTGTTCTCGGTGTTCCTCTTTCAGGTCGCCTCCTATCTCCGGAGCGAGGCCGCAGCGCTGGTGCCTCCGGTGCGCGTCGCCATCGTGCAGTTCGCGCCGGAGCGGCTGCTGGGCAGTGGGCGACTTCGGGCGTTGAACCAGCCCGACGATGGTGGCGGCCGCTCGCTCTACGACATCGCCGCGTTCTTTGAGCAGGAGCACGCCCGGTACACGGGGTCCGGCGGCCCGATCCTCGACGTGACGATCCGCGGGCCGTTCGCCCAGGAGGTTCAGCCTCCCAGCCTCGGCGAGCGCGATGCTCCCTGGTGGCGATTCGCGCTCGTCGCGTGGCAATATCCCCGCTACTTCCACGACCTGGCCCGGGGCTTCAACATCGAGCCCGACAACTTTGGTGCCCGCATTTACGTCGTCTGGACCGACAACGCGGGCGATGTCGCCGGCGACTCCCGCGGGTCCCAGAAGGGCCGGGTCGGCATCTCCTGGCTCTCTGTCGATGAGCCGAACCTGGGCTACTCGGTCGTGAGCGTGGCCCACGAGCTCGCCCACATCCTGGGCGCGATCGACAACTATGCGGAGGGATCCTACCTTGCGCACTGGCCCGAGGGGTACGTCGAGCCCTTCGCCGAGCCCCTCTGGCCGCAGGCCTGGGCCGAGTTGATGGCCGTTGACCGGCCGACGGGGCCCGAGGACGAGCGGGAGGTTCAGAGCTTGTTCGAGACGCGCATCGGCTACGACACGGCGGCCCGGATCGGCTGGATCGCGCCCGAGCAAGCGGAGCTCTACTACCAGCCCCGCCTCACGATGCCCGAGGAGGTACTCCACAAATTGGAGCGGCAGCGCGACGCTCAGCGGGAGGTCGCCCGTCAGACCCTCGGGAGCCCCGCGGAGAACATGAAGCCCGGCGAAGCACCCGCCGGGATCGCCCGGCCGAGGGATGAGGTGCCCCCGGACCCCCCGGAGATGTTCTCGATGTTCGAGGATGGCGGCAAGGAAGGAGCGCAGGCCGAGGGCGCGGCGGATGCACCGTGTTGCTCGGGCGGCTTGGCTCCCCCGACACAGGTTCCAAGCGGGCCGTGACACGCCGCTGCGCATCCGGCGCGGTACGCATGCACATGAACACCGCCCTTGCATCCTCCGAACCGCCCGATCTCCTCGCCACCTTCGACACCAAGGTCAAGTTCTACCTGTGGCTGCAGGTCTCGGTCGCCCTGTGCGTCACGATGGTCGGTCTGTTGGCCATGCCGTTCTGGCTCGTGCTCGGACCGATCTGGGCGAACCTCTACTTTCCGACCATCGAGGCGCGGCTCACCCAGCGCAGCCTGGTGTACCGGCACGGCGTCTGGTTTCGCCAGGAGATGAGCATCCCCCTCGATAAGATCCAGGACGTTTCCCTGCACACCGGCCCGATCCTGAACGCGCTGGGGCTCGCCACGTTGAAGGTGGAGACGGCGGGCGGCGGACAGGCTGGGTCGAGCGCGGTGCTGATCGGTGTGCGAGACGCCGAGTCGTTCCGCGGGCACGTGATCGAGCGCCGCGATGCGCTGTCCAGCGGGCCCAAACCCGCCGTGGACGACCTCGCCCTGTTGCGGGAGATCCGGGACAGCTTGGGACGGATCGAGGGGCTGCTGGCGACCCGACCGCGCTAAGCCCCCGCATGTCCGACCCCCACGGCCCCGTCCTCCTTCCTTCGCTGGCGGCCGTCCTCGCGGATCTCGGGCATCCGACACCGATCCAGGCCCGGTGCATCCCGGTGCTGCTCGCCGGCACCGACCTGCTCGGACAGTCGCCGACCGGGAGCGGCAAGACCCTGGCCTACGGCTTGCCGTTGCTCCAACGGCTGCGTCCAGACCTGCGAGATCGCACCCTTCAGGCGCTCGTGCTCTGCCCTACCCGCGAGCTCGCGACCCAGGTGACCACAGAGCTTCGAAAAGCGGGGAGGGGACTGCCGGGCCTCCGTGTTCTGGAGGTCTGCGGCGGACAGTCCGGGTACGCCCAGCGCGGCGCATTGGAAGAAGGCGTACACGTTGTCGTCGGCACGCCCGGCCGTGTGCTCGACCTGTTGGACCGCGAGCGGATGCCGTATCAGGGCATCCACACGTTGGTGCTCGACGAAGCCGACCGGATGCTCGACCTCGGGTTTCAAGAGCAGGTCGAGCGCATCCTCGCGGGGCTCCCCACCGACCGGCTCACCGCGTTCTTCTCCGCCACGTTCCCCGAGAGCATCGAGGCGATGAGCACCCGCTGGCAGCGAGACCCTACGCGCGTGGTGATCGAAGGGGAGTCCCCGGAGATCCAGCACATCGCGCACATCGCGGAGCCTGAGGATCGCATGGGCGCTCTGCTCGCCGTGCTTCGGGCGCACCAGCCCGGGTCGGGAATTGTGTTTGGAAACCTCAAGCAGACGGTCAAGGACGTCGCCGAGGGGCTCACGGACGCGGGGGTGAGCGCGGGCGAGCTGCATGGCGATCTGGAGCAGATCGATCGCGACCGGGTGATGGCGCGCCTGCGCAACGGCAGCTTGAGGATCCTCGTGGCGACCGATGTTGCGGCGCGGGGCATCGACGTCGGGGGGCTCGATCTCGTCGTCAACTTCGAGCTCCCGGGCAAGCCCGACGCGTACGTCCACCGGGTGGGCCGTACGGGGCGGGCGGGGTGCACCGGGCGCGCCGTCAGCCTCATCGCGGCCCGGGAGCAGAACCGGATCGCCTGGATCGCGGAGTCGCTCGGCATCGCCGTCCCCATCGAGGATCTGCCGCACAGCACCGGTGCGCCCGCCGTTGGTCCTGCCGAATTCCGCACCGTGTTCATCGCCGCGGGCCGCAAGGACAAGCTTCGTCCGGGCGATATCCTCGGCGCGCTGACCGGCGACCATGGGTTTGCGGGCGCCATGATCGGGCGCATCGAGATCCACGACCGGTTCAGCTACGTCGCGGTCCACCGGGACGTGGCCGAACAGGTACTGCTGGCGTTGGAGAACGGCAAGATCAAGGGGCGACGGTTTCGGGTGGAGGCGGTGCACTAATCTGTGGGGGGCAAGCCCCCCACGCCCCCCGCGAGCCGAGATGCGCTCGACTACGAGCGCGTGGGCGGCTTCCGCGGGAGTACCCGCGAAATCCGCCCCTCGGCTCGGGTGTCGTTGGAGCCTCCGACCGGATGACCGGCGCCGCTCGACCTACCGGGCCGCTCCCCACTCTCCCTCCCCCACCCTCACATACCCCCAAACCATCCGCCTCTCCCCCTCGCCATCGTCGATCGTCGCGGTCAGCACGTCGCCCGCGCGCTCGTAGACGATCCTGCGCGGATAGTCGTGCGCGGGATTTGTGAACACCGCTTTGCCCGGCCCGACCTCCACGAGCGTGAATTCTGTCGTCGGCGCGCCTTCGGGGGTCGCCCGGTACACGATCCCCGGGGGCGTCAGCAGGACCGCCATCGCCTCGTTGAAGCAGTCCCCGGCGCGGTTGCAGGTCCGGGACGTTCCCGCCATGCCGTCCGGCCCCGGCACGGTCCACGCTTCCGTCGTCGTGGTCGCCCCATCGACGTAGGTCCAAGTCCCCGCGAGGAACGCGACCGCGTCGAGGTTTGTCGGGGCGGGGAGGGACATTGGCGCGGCGGGGGGCGCCTTCGCGGCGCACGCGAACAACACCAGGAGACAGAGCATTCGGACCACCAAGCCGTCGGATGGTACCATGCACTGCCGGAGCCCCGATGATCCTCAAGACCCTGCCGCTGTTGCTGGCCCTCGGCTGCCGTGACAAGGCCGTAGCGCCTGGCGACAGCGTCGTGGACGACACTGACCCCCCGAAGGACACCGCCGATGACACAGCCCCGCCCGCGGAGGACCTCGACGGGGACGGCTTCGACACCCCCACCGACTGCGACGACGCCAACACGGACATTCACCCCGACGCCGCCGAAGTGTGTGACGGCATCGACAATGACTGCGACGGGCTCACCGACGACGACGACGACAATCTATCCGCCGCCCCGGTTTGGCACACCGACGCCGACGGCGATGGTTACGGCGACGCCGCCGCCGCGGTTCAAGCCTGCCTCGCGCCTGACGGTGCCGTCGAGGAGGCCGGAGACTGTAACGACAACGACCCCGCCTACCATCCCGGGGCCGCCGAGGCGGACTGCACCGATCCCAACGACTACAATTGCGATGGCTCTGTTGGCTATGCCGACGCCGACGGGGACGGTTTTGCGGCGTGCGCGGACTGCGACGAGACCACGACGGACGCGAACCCTGGTGCGGAAGAGGTGTGCGACGAGATCGACAATGACTGCGATGGGCTCGTTGACGACGAGGACGACCCCGTCTCCGGGCAGAACACCTGGTACATGGACGTGGATGGCGACGAGTACGGGGGCGAGGAGGTGCTCGGCTGTGACCGCCCCCTGGGTTCTGTCGCCGTGGGTGGGGATTGTGATGACTTGGACCCAACGCTCAATCCCGGCGCGCCCGAGGACGATTGCACGGATCCCACGGACTACAACTGCGATGGTTCAACGGGCCATGCGGACAACGATGCGGATGGCTTTGCCGCCTGCGAGGACTGCAACGATGACGATCCCGCGACCAACCCCAGCGGCCTCGAGTCCTGCGACGGCGTGGACAACGACTGCGATGACCTGACAGACGAGGACGACGCCTTCGATGTGACCGCCTGGTACGCGGACACCGATGGCGACGGCTTCGGCGACGCGGACGATTCGGTCCTGACCTGTGACCAACCCGAGGGCTATGTTGCGGACAGCTCCGATTGTGACGACGGCGACGACGACATCAGCCCCGAGGCGGCGGAGCGGTGTGACGACGTGGACAATGACTGCGACACCGTTGTGGACGAAGACGCCTCCGTGGACGTCTCGACCTGGTACACCGACGAGGATGGTGACCGTTTTGGCGACGCAAGCTCTGACACCATCGCCTGTGACAACCCGGTGGGCGCTGTCAGCGACGCGAGCGACTGTGACGACACCGAGGAAACGACCTACCCCGGCGCCCCCGAGACCTGCGATGGGGTTGACAATGACTGCGACGACACCGTGGACGAGCCCCCGACGGACGCGCTCGCCTGGTACGCCGACGAGGATGGCGACGGCTACGGTGACCCGCTCGCCATGCTCACCACCTGTGACGCGACCACCGCCGCGGTGACGGACGCCTCGGACTGTGACGACACACAGGCGGAGACTTTCCCGGGCGCGCCCGAGACGTGCGACGACCGAGACAACGACTGTGACGGCGAGGTGGACGAGGACGCGCCGGACGCCTCGACCTGGTACGACGACGACGATGGGGACGGCTTTGGCGATGCCACGGCGCCGACGATCTCCTGCGCCGCCCTGGGCTCTGTCTCGGACGCGACCGACTGTGATGACAGCACGGCGGCCGCCAATCCCGACGCGCCCGAGACGTGTGACGGCATCGACAATGACTGTGACACCACCGTCGATGAGCCGGACGCGGTCGACGCCAACACCTGGTACGCCGATGTGGACGCGGACAGTTTTGGTGATCCGACCACGGGGATCACGACGTGTGATCCGGCGGGCGGGACCGTCACCGATGGCTCCGACTGTAACGATACGCTCCCAGAGGCCAACCCGTCCGCCCCCGAGATGTGTGACGGCATGGACAACGACTGCGACGACCTGATCGACGAGTCCGACGCGACCGACGCGACGACCTGGTACGATGACGCGGACGGCGACAGCTATGGCGATCCGACCAGCGCAATCCGGACATGCTACGCGCCTTCCGGCACGGTCAACGTCGCGTCGGATTGCGACGATGACGACCCCAGCGCCTACCCGGGGGCGCCGGAGACCTGCGATGGCGCGGACAACGACTGCGACACTTCGATCGACGAGGACGACACCTCCGTCTGGTACGCCGACACCGATGGCGATGGCTACGGGGACGACGGCACCGGCGTGGTCGATTGCGCGCAGCCCGAAGGCTATGTGTTGGACGCCGCCGATTGTGACGACGGGGACGCCGGCGTAAACCCCGGCGCCACTGAGGTATGCAACGACCTGGACGACAACTGCGACACCGTGATCGACGCGGACGCGACCGATGCCCTCCCCTGGTACACCGACGCGGACGAGGACGGCTACGGCGACCTCACCACAGCGGTCATCACCTGCGACGCCCCGGACGGCGCCGTGCCTGACGGCACCGACTGTGATGATTCAACTGCCAGGATCCACCCTGGCGCTGTCGAGGTCTGTAGCGGCCAGGAGCTCGACTGTGACGGCGCCGCCCCGGCGTCGTGCGAGAGCTGCAGCGAGGTGTTGAGCGTCGGCAGCTCGACCGGCGACGGGCTCTACGACATCGATCCCACCGGCACCGGCGCGGACGTCGAGGTCTGGTGTGACATGACCACGGACGGTGGAGGGTGGACGATGGTTCAGCGCACCGTCTGGGATTGGACGGACACCAGCCGCCTCAAGACCGGGTATGCGACCTGGTACGGCTCCACCCTCGGTGATCCCGACGATGGCACCGCGTTCCGGCTCGCCGGGCAATATTGGGATGATCTGAATGGCGATTTGGAGCACATGCTCCTGCACGTCGCCCGGGACAGCAGCACCGGTGGGGACTGTGACCCGCTCTACTACCTTGGTACGAATGGCACGTTCAGCATCTCCAGCACGGCGGCGAGCCTCTCGACAATCACGTCCACCGCGACCTTCACCAACAGCACCTCGTTGTCCGCCACCGACACCGGGACCTACAGCACCTGCGTGACCAGCTATGACGGTGTCCCCTGGTTCTACGGCCTGTGCTGCAGCACCTGTCCGACGTTCAAAGGCGGCTATTGGTCGGACACCGCGCATCCGATGGCGAGCTACCTCGATACCACTGCGGACGCGTTTGGGTCCACCTCCGCGGACGTTTGTCCCTCTGGCGGCGCGGTCACCAGCTACTACTTCGAGGGGATCAACGTGATGGAGTACTACGTGCGGTGAGGGGCGCACCGAGGCATCGATCCTACGGGGAGCCCTCATCCGCCGCCGGTTACGGCGGCACCTTCTCCCGGAGGGAGAAGGGTGGGACCGAGTCACGCGGAACACTGGACGTTGGAACTAGACTAGAGAAGGGTGGGACAGAGCCACGCGGAACACTGGACGGTGCAACTACCCTTCTCCCGCTCGGCGGGAGAAGGGTGGGACCGAGTCACGCGGAACACTGGACGGTGGGACTACCCTTCTCCCGCTCGGCGGGAGAAGGTGCCCGCGTCTTCGCGGGCGGATGAGGGTAGTCCAAGATCCGCGGGGAGCAATCATCGGGCCGGAATTTCACCGAATCATCCGTTCACTGCCCCTCCGCCGCCCCCTGCACGACGCTCACACCCTCCACCAATCCAAACATCGTCGATTGCACATCCGCCGAGAAATCGACCTCGTGCGGCAGGTGGAGCTGCACGATGTGGTCCATGTAGGGCACGCCCGCCGGGATCGTGCCGGGGCTTCCGAGGGACGTGGCGTAGTCGTTCGCCACCCCGATCAGGTAGGGATCGTAGTTCGACAGGCCCAGCACATAGGTCGGCGCTGCGACGTAGGCGAAGGCGATCCCCCAGGTGCCGTTCGAGACATCGGCGTACATCAAGCTCGGGTCGGTGGTGAAGGTCGCGCCGCTGGTGATCGCGTCGCGGCGGGTCTCCCAGGGGCGGATCCCGCCGGTGGCCTCTCCCGGGTGGGAGAGGGTCGAGTCCACGGTGGTGATCTGGTAGACCTTGCTGTAGACCTCGGGCCGCCCGGCGAACATCAGGTAGGTGTAGTCGTAGTCGTAGCCGGACTGGCCGTCGCTGCGGCTGCCGGATGCGGACAGCATGGCCACGACCGGACCATCGTTCAGGACCTCCAGGGTGCCAGCGCTGTCTTGCGGGTCCATGCCCCAGCTCCCGCCGTAGAAGGAGTTGCCGCAGCAAGCGTCGGTCTGATGCTCCAGGTTGGGTGACCCGAGGTAGGTCAAGCTGCTCAACAGCCCGCCGTAGTTGGCGTCGAAGGTGGCGGTGGTGAGACCGTTCTCGACCGAGTCGCCGTCCGCGGTCAAGCTCGTGGTGTAGGCGGCCGGGGCGGCGCCCCCGAAGTAAAGGCCGACGGTGACGGTGCTCCCCGCCGCGACCGGGTCCAACGTCGTGTCGTCGGCATCCGCGTCCCAGAGGAACGCGACGGTGCCGTATTCGTCGATGGGATCGGCGGCGTCCAGCTTGTCGAGCAGGCCGACGTAGTCATCGAGGAACTGGCTGGGCAGCTCCAGCGGGCCCGTCGCGCAGTCCTGGACCACAACCCGGAGGCTGGTCGAATCGAACGCAGCGCTCGCGCCCACGCTGTCGAGGGCGGCGCGGAAGTCAACGTCGAGGAGGACGGGCGGGCTGTCGAGGTCATATGCGGACGCGGTCACGTCCACGAGGATGCGGTAGGGGGAGCTGGCGTCGCCCCAGGCATCGGTGGGATCGATGTCGTCGTCGCAATTGTCGTCGAGACCGTTGCAGATCTCCAAGGCGTCGGGGTGTACGGCGCTGTCGTCGTCGTCACAGTCGTCGGGGTTGGTGACGTAGTCAGCGGGGGTGTCACAGTCGACGATGCTGTCGGTGGCGTCGCCGAAGCTGTCGCCGTCTACGTCCGCGTAGGAGGGAAAGGTCGCGAGCCCGTCGTCGATGACGTCGTCACAGTCATCGTCCACATCGTTGCAGGTCTCGGAGGCGGCCGGGTGGATCGTGGAATTGGCGTCGTCACAATCGTCGCCATTCTGGACATCTCCGGCGGCGCCGTCACACGCGCTGACACAGGTCGAAGCATCGCCGTAGCCATCGCCGTCGGCGTCGGTACACCAGGTCTCCAAATCCACGGCATCGGTGTCGATCACGGTGTCGCAATTGTCGTCCAAGTTGTTGCAGACCTCGGTGGCGCCGGGGTTTACGCCCGCGTCCCCATCGTCACAGTCCGCGTCGTCCAGCACGTAGCCTTCCGGCTGGGCGCAATCGACCACGCCCGTGGTGTCGTCGCCGTACCCGTCGCCGTCCACGTCGGCGTACCACGTGAGCGCGTCGTCCTCGTCGATCAGCGTGTCGCAATCATCGTCGATGTCGTTGCAAGCCTCGGTGGCGCCCGGGTTTACGCTACCGTCCCCGTCGTCACAATCGTCGCTATCCAACAC
>CANKNP010000020.1 GCA_947483545.1 Deltaproteobacteria bacterium
CCGTCTTCGGCGCCGGATGAGGGCTCCCCGCGGATGTTGAGCGGCCCTCATCCGCCCGCGAGTACACGGGCACCTTCTCCCGCAAGCGGGAGAAGGGGAGAACCCCCGAAATCCGCCGCTGGGGAGGGAGGTCAAATGCCGCTAACCACGTTTCCCCGAACGCTGCTGGGGCGAGCTTAGCCCGGCTTCGCCCTTGAAGGCGTCCGCCGCTTCTTCGCCACCACCCCACCCCACGCCAACGCCACCAGCTCCTCGATCACCCCGTCGTCCACCCTGCTCAATCGCACCCCCACCGCCCCGCCGTTCGTCGTCCAACCGCCGTAGCTGAAGAACGGTCCCGACTCTCCGCTTTGCATCAGCAGCTCTCCGACGCGCTCCGCCTCCGGGATCTTCACCATGGCCTCGTCGTGGTCGGGCCGCAACGTCGCGAAGATCTTCTTGTTGGCGCGGAAGGATGCGCGGTCAAAGTGAGGCTCCTCGTGGCTCCCTGGCTGAGCGAGGCAGAGAGCGCGAAATTCGGCGTGGGTCATGCCGCCGATCTACCCCGCGGGGACGGCACACGCGGGGGGCGTTCGCCCGCGATACAATGCCGGCGTGCGCTCTTCCCTCTCGTTGTCCCTGCTCCTCGTCCTCGCGGCGTGTACCCCCGATTACGCGCTGAACGGCCAGCCGCCCGATGTCGATCCGGCCGATGTGACCGAGTGCGGGTTCACGCCCGTCGAAGATGACAATGGGGAGACTGGCTTTTGGTCCTACGATTGCAACCCCGTGTTCACCACGACCGGGGAAGATTGGGCACCCCAGATCGACAACACCGCATTCCTCGTCACCGAGGTGATGGGCCACCCCTTTTACCAACTCTGGTATACCGGGGTCGAAGATGGCGACACGGCGGACGGCTGGAAGCTTGGGTACGCCGTCAGCCCCGAGGGAACGGATTGGGTCTCGGCCGAGGACAATCCGCTCTTGGAGTCGGATCCGGACGATTGGGACGGCTCGTCGATGGATGCGATGCAGGTGGTCTGGGACGCCGACACCGCCCAGTACGTGATGATCTACCAGGGTTTGAACTACGATATGAACAACCTGGGGATCGGCGTGCTGGGCAGCCCGGACGGGCTGAGCTGGACACCGCTCCCCCAAAACCCGGTCTACGATTTGATGCAGCCCGCGGCGGGGCTCGACGGGTGGTGCTGGCCGCTTGGGTTGGATTTGGGGCCGGTGGCCGGCTACACGGGCTATCTCGCGGGGTTTGACCAACAGGCGAACACATGCTCCGCCTACGAGTTGAACGCGGGCGATCTGACCTCCTGGACGCCGTCCAGCGAGAGCGTGTTCGCAGCCGGACCCCAGGGCGCTTGGGACGACATGGGACAGACCTCGATCGCCATCGCGGAGCTCGACGGGACCGAGTACCTTTTCTACGTTGGATTTGGCGATTGGCGTGCGCAGGGCGGCTACCAGACCTCCCAGAACCAGTTCTTCGGCATGGCGACGAAGAACGCCGAGGGTCGCTGGGATCGGCGCGAGGACATCGTGCCTATCCATCGGACCGACCAGGGCAATGTCGGCACAGTGGCCGCTCGGACGGTCGGGAGCCGTGTGCATTTGTGGGTGACGGATGACTGGGACGGGCAGACCGCTGTCGGGTATTACGTGTTTGATCCGCTCGGCACGATGGCTGAGGAGGCGGAGTGAGGCCGCTCGCGTTGTTCCTCGCCGGATGCGGCAGCTTCGGGCTCGATGGCGCCATCAAGCCGGACGATAGCGGCTCCGGTGCCGTGACGATCGACGATGTGGATCCCTCCTTCGGGCCCATCGACGGCGGAAACGCAGTGACGATCACGGGCACAGGGTTCGAGGGCACCATCACCGCCTCGTTTGGAGACTACGAGGTCTCCGCGGTCAAGTTGACGGATCTCACGATCGCGGTCACCGCGCCCGACGCGGGGGTCGAGGCTACGGTGGACCTGACGGTCACCTCGGATCTGGGCTCCGCAACGCGATCCAACGGCTACCGATTTGGCGACGAGCCGCCGGACACCGGCTCCGGGGACAACGGTGGCGACAACGGTGGCGACAACGGCGGAGGGTCGGATGGCGTGGCTGGGCTCGTTGAATTCTCCTTGCTGCAGATCGCCTGTCCGGATTGTTTTGGGGTGACGTCGGAGTTGGACGTCAGCGCCACAGCGGCGTTTCACGAGCCGGTGTCCGGGTCCTGGACCTCTTGGATCCCCTCCAGCGGGTCGTGCAGCAATTCGGTGAGCACCAATCCGCCGGCCTCGAATTACCTGGACGCTGGAAACTACGTCTATTTGCAGTCCGGGTCCCACACCATCGGCATGATCCTGACGAACGGGGACGGCGGGCCGGCGTATGAGGCCAGCGGCTTGGGGAACGATGATTACGCCCGCACCGCGTTCTACGCGCTGGACATCTCGGGCGGCGATGACGTCGGCGCCGAGATCATCGAGAACGCGATGCTCACGCCGCAGGGATTTTCAGACGTGACCCCGTACGAGACGCTCTACTCCGACAGTCGCGACGCCTTCTCGGCCCGCATCTCGCGGAACGGCCAGGCGTTCACCTGGTCCCCCTCGGGCGGGACCGGGACCTTTCTCATCCTGATTGATGTTTACGACGGCCGCACCGGGACACCGCTGGGCTCGGGGTTGTGCGCCGGGCCGGACAACGGCACGATGAACTTTCCCTCCAACGTCTTGAGCGGGTTCCCCTCCGGGAGCCTGCTCGCGGTCTATTTCTTGCGCTACCAGATTGAAACGCCCACCTTCGCCTCTGGCGCCACCTTGGAATCGGTTGCGCGCGTGGGCGTGTTGGGCACCGGGATCCTGCAATGACCTATCGAATCGCGCTCTCGCTCCTGGCGTTGGTCATCGGTTGTGGCAAGGAGCTGCCTTGCGAATCGCTGTGCCAGACGTTGGTGATGGACTGCGACTTTGCGGCGTACCCGACCCTGGACAGTTGCATCGAGGGGTGCCTGTACGATGAGGAGCAGGGCGCCGACATTGAGGGCGAAAAGGTGTGTATGGAGGAGGCGGAATGTGACCCGATCGCGACGGTGGAGTGCGCGCGGGAGTTCAATCCGGAGTAGGGGGCCAGCTGGAACCTGGGATCACAAGATCCCAGCCAGGTTGCTGATCGCGATCCGGCGCAGCTTGAGGTAACGGCCAGGGTCCGGGGTGTGCGCCCGAGCCCAGCGCGCCGTTCCTTCGGTCTCGCCGCCAAACGTCGCACGAAAATGGGTCGGCCACTCGTGCGCCCACGCGAGCACCCAGGCGCCCACGGCCTCGTGTACCCAAGGCTCCAGGTCCAACTGCGCGACTTCCCGCAGCGCCACCGCCATCTCCCCGGAGGTCGGCGGAGGGGCCCGCTCCGCGCGGATCGGGACCCCGGCGTTGCAGAGCGTTTGAAGGGCAGGGTGCATGCCGATACAGCGTAGCCCATGGACCCGAAGTTCAACCACGACGCCGTGCGGGCCCTCGTGGAGGCCGCTGGCCGAGAGTTGACAGGCGATTGGCTGCCTGTCGGCGGTGCGGTTGCGGCCGTATGGTTCGAGAGCGGGCGTCTGACCGAGGATATTGACCTGATCGGCATCCAAGGTGGGGCAGCGGACCGGCTCGCGCTGATGGAGTTCGCGGTCGGCAGACGGGACGCGCTGCTTCGGGCGTTGAACGGGGGGTGAGCAACGGGGCGGCGCCGTCGTGCCGCCGCTGCACATCGGGCGGGTGGGGGCACCCCACAATTATGAGCCCCTCAGTTTTGTTACATAGCTGGGGTTTGCCGAGCTGGGGTGGCCGACGCCCTACGGCCACAATCGACGATCCGGCAGGCTGAACGTGGGGTTCATCCATAGGTCGCAGGACTCCTCACCCTCTGCGACCTGCCGCTTCCAGTCGACCGAGATCTGATCGCGCCCTCCGCCGTTGTTGCTGTAGAATCCGACCAACACCTCACGGAACCCCGTGACCTCGGGCGAAAACGGCATGATGTAGTCCTCCGACGTCACCTCGACCCAGCCCTCCAGCTCCAAACGCAGGTCGCCTGCCCGGAGCTCGCCCGTCAACGCGAAGAAGCCCGAGGTGGCAGAGAGGCAGGTCGGGTCCGGGATGGGGACGGGGACGGCGCTCGTGCGGTCGTAGACGATGCACAGGTAGGGACCCGTGGTCGCGATGCTGAGGTGTGCCTCCGCGCCTTCCGCCGTGCAGAGCTCCTCAACCAGCGCACCGTACGGCGGGCCGCCGCGATGCGAGCTCGGCTCGACATCGCCACGCCACGCGCCGGTGAGGCCGTCCGTGATCCCCGGCCCCGCTTCGATAAAGTCCATCGGCTCAGGGCGCCGGGGGGCGAGACCACCACCAGTGTGGCACCCGACGAGGCCGTACAATGCCAGCAGCCGGACCAAGTTCCGGGCCAAGCCGCCCCCCCTCAAACCACCCCCAAGTCCTTCACCAACCGCCCCGACAGCACAAAACACCCCCGCCCAGGCTGACAGTCCTCCGGACACGCCAACGCATCGTCCGTTCCCCACGCCTCGCCGGTCTGTACGCAGCTCCAAGGCACCTCGTTCCCGACCGCGGCACGCTCCCACTCCGCCTGGGTCCACACCCGCTGGCCGTAGTAGCCCTTCCAACGCAGAGACTGACACAGCTTCACTGGGCACCCCCTTCGTCGATGCGACCCAACAGGTGTTTCACGAGGCCCGCCAAGAGCTGCACCTTGTACCTGGCAGGCTCTCGAATCGTCCGGCCCACACACTCGGCGGCGATCGCGGCCTCGACCGACTCGCCCGCGTTGATCCGCGTTTCGGCGACACGAAGCCGCATGGGCACCGCCGCGATGCCCCCCGCGCTGATGACGACGCCCTTGGCGGTCCGGCGGACGGTAGCCTCGACGAGCGGCCACTCCGCCCAGACGCGCCCGATGGCCCGCCCGTAGGCGCTGCCCTCCGTTCCTGGATTCTCCAGATGGATCGCGTGCAACAGCGTGCCCTCGGGGAGCTGATGGTCACGGCTGTCTTTGCCATCGCCGTACAGCACGTCGATGGGCCCGAGCACGCGGATGCCGCTGGGATCCTGGATGGAGACCATGGCGTCGTACGCCAGGAATGCGCAGCCGAGGGTGCTGGGGTGGACGGCGATGCAGGGGCCGGACTCGAACAGCGCGAGCCGGAGCGAATCCCCCTCGCGGGCGGGGCAGGAGGGGCCGCCGGCTTTCAGACAGTCATGCGAGAGGTCGGGGTGCCGGAAGTAGCTGCAACGATTGGCTTGGAGCAGGCTCCCGCCAACGGTGGCCATCGCGCGGATCTGGGGGGTCGCGAGGGTGCGCGCGGCCTCCAAGAGCCCGTTCCAAGGGGCAAGTTCGGCGGTGTCGAGGCGCGAGACCTTGCAGAGCGCACCGATGTAGAGGCCGTTCGAGGGGTCGAAATTGTGGAAGTCACCGAGCGCTGTGGTCACGTCGCGCAGGTCCATCAGGTCCCCGTGGATGAGCCCGTTGCGGCGACGATCCTCGACATCCGTGCCGCCCGCGCGGAGCGTTCCCGTGTGACCGATCACGGCTTCCGGGGTCTTCGGGAACGTGATCATGACACCACCCCCGCGAGCACCCGATCCGGCCGGATCGGCAGGGTTGTCGGCCGCCAACCGGTCGCTCGATACACCGCGTTCGCGATGCTCGCTGCACCGCCGCAGGTCGTTGCCTCGGAGAGGCCGATGCCCTCGGCCAGGAGCCCCTCCATCGGCACGTTGTCGAAGTGGATCTCGATGTTCGGGACCTCCGCGATGCCGGGCAGGTGGTACTCCTCGAGGTTTCCGGTCAGCAACGCCCCGGTCTTGGCGTCCAACCGCCGCTCTTCGTGCAGCGTGTAGCCGAGCCCTTGCAGGATGCCGCCCGCCGCCTGGCTCTCGGCGATCACGGGCGAGTGGATCTTGCCGACGGCGAACCCGCCCCAGACATCGAGCACCTGCACGCGTCCGAGCCACGTATCGACCCGCACGCGCGAGACCTGAACGGCTGCCGCGCTGCGTTTCCCGAAGATGGTCCCAGCGATCGCGATCGGGATCTGGTAGCCGGCGGGGTCCACTTTTCGGTGGCCCAAGGCAGACAGTCCGGGCTTCATCGCCAGCACCTCCGACCACGGCGTGAAGCCCTTCGCGTGCTGGATGCCGCCCGGTGCGACCTTGCCGTCCACGAGGGCCCAGGCCTCTTCCGCGAACGACAACAGCGACTCGGTGAGCTGCCTCGCGGCGTCGAACACGGCAGGGCGGAGCGACACGGTGGTCCGACTTCCGGCAGACATCGGGCCCTTGGGGAAGGTCGAGTCGCCGATCTCGACCTGGATCTGCGAGGTGGGTACGCCGAGCGCGGCAGAGGCGGCGTCGGCGAGGGTGTTGCGCGTCCCGTTGCCCATGTCCTGGCAGGCGTTCCGTACCCGGAAGCCCGTCGGCTCCGCGGAGAGCAAGACTTCGCTGCCAGCGGCGATGAAGTGGTACCACGCCGAGGTCGCGATCCCGACACCTTCGCGGAACCTTCCGCCTTCCCGGTTCACTTTTGCGTAGTCGGCTGCGACGGGCAGCTTCTCCGCCCAGTCGTAGAGGCGCTGAAAACCCGGGTCGGGATCCCACGGGCGACGGATCGCGATCGGCGAGAGCCCCCGGTCCGCGGCGATCTGGTCGATGGCTCCTTCGATCGCGAAGAACCCTGGTGGTCCGCCGGGCCCTCGGAAGGGTCTGGCCGCGGCGACGTGCGTGACCACGTCGTAGTCTGCGAGGTATTTGGGCGCCCCGGGGTAGCGCAGCCGCATGATCCCGCCGACGCTCGAGCCGACTGCCACGCCCGAGTCGCCCCAGGCTTCCAGGTGGATGCCCTCCAGCTCGCCGTCGGTGCCAACTTTGACCTTGACCTTGACCTCCTGTGGCGGCCGATAGCCCCCGAGCAGCAGCTCCTCATGGCGATCCGGGACGTACCGGACCGGCACGCCCAACTGCTTCGATGCGTCAATCACATGCCCGATGTGTGCATCCCAACACGCCTTCGCCCCAAAGCCACCGCCCACATATTCGGCGATCACCCGCAGGTCTTCCATCGGGATGCCGACGTGCTCGGCGATCTCCTCGGCCAACGGGTAGACCATCTGGGTGGAGGCCCAGACCGTCAATTTGTCGCCTTCCCAGCGGGCAGCACAGGCGTGCGGCTCCAACGCGCTGTGGCTCTGCCCGCTGGTGGTCCACGTCCCTTCAACGCTCGGGGCCTCCGTCGCTTTCTGCGCCGCCCCCGCCTTCAGCCCGATGTCCGTCCGACTCGGCCCGCGGATGTTCCCGTTCCATGCCGCCGGCAACGTCGGCATCTCCGCCGCAAGCTCCACTTTTCCCCGCTTCGGCGGGTACACCGACGGCGCGCCGGCAGCCATCGACGAGGCCATGTCGCTCACCACCTTGCCACGGTTCAACTGGACCTTCACGAGACGGCACGCCTCTTTCGCGAGCCGCCGGTTCTCCCCGAGGATCAGCGCCAGCGGCTGGCCTGCGTAACGGATGCTCGTCCCCGGATCCGCGAGCAGGATCACCCCGACGATGCCCTGCAGTTGGTCCGCCGCTGCCGTGTCGAGCGCGACCAGGGAGGCACCTCCGACCGGGCTTCGGACGAACGCTGCCTCGACCATCCCCGGGAGCGATACATCGACCGTGTATCGCGCGCGTCCTGATACTTTTTCGGGGCCATCGACCCTCGCGGCATCCAGCGCTTTCGCCTCCTCGAACCTGCCTGCACACGCTCCCTGCACCGCCCGGACGATCCCCGCGTAGGCCCCGCAACGACACAAATGACCCGCCAGCGCTTGGGCGACCTCTTCGTGCGTCGGCATCGCCCCTGGCGGCTGGCTCGCCCGCCAACGCGTGTAGTACGCGCTCGCCTCCACGATGAAGCCTGGCGTGCAATACCCACATTGCAGGCCATCTTCCGCGAGGAACGCCCGCTGGACCGGGTGCATCGCCGCGATGTCCAGCGGCTTTGCTGGATCCTGCGGGCCCGACAGCCCCTCGATCGTCACCACCTCGTGCCCGTGCAGATGCGAGGCCGGCTGGATGCAGCTCACCTTCGGCACCCCATCGACCAGGACCGTACACGCCCCGCACGCGCCGTGACCGCAAGCCTCCTTCGCACCCGTCAGGCCGAGGCGGTCTCGGATCAGCTCCAGCGCGGAGTCGTCATCATGCAGGCGGATGCTCACGGCCTTCCCGTTGACGGTCAAATCCAGCGCGGGTGCTGGGGAAGCTGCCGGCTCGGTGGCGAGGACCGGTCGAACCGCGAGCACGCCGCCGATGCCGAGGGTACCGCGGAAGAGGTCACGTCGGGAGAGGGCGGGCAGGACAGGCTCCGGGGTCGGCGGGGGCTAATTCGAATACGGGGAGAGGGGCGGCTTGGTTCCCGGGGCCGCAGGCAAGGGTGGCTCGCGGAACGCCGCTGGGGTCCGCGGCCCCGCGGTGAGCCATGATAGTCTCGTGGAGCCATGCTCTACCTCCTGTTAGGCGTCCTGGGCGCTTGCGCGTTGATCTCGGACGCCGAGTTTGCGGCCCGCATGGATCTCGACGGAGACGGGGTGGCCCGCCCGGCCGATTGCGATGATCAGGACGCCACCATCGGAGGTGAGGACAGCCTGTTTGTGGACGCGGATGGAGATGGCTACGGGGGAACGACCACGGCCAGCAGCTGCGCCCTAGAGGACGCCTCCCCCGTAGGCGGCGATTGCGACGACGCTGACGCCTCCACATTTCCGGGTGCACTTGAGACCTGCAATCTCGTCGATGACGACTGTGACAGTACAGCGGACGAGGGTGTCGAGCCGCCGACATGGTACTTCGACGGCGATGGCGACGGATACGGCACCCCGTACACGACGACGGTCGGCTGCACCGCCACGCCGGGCTATGTCGAGGTGGGTACCGACTGCAACGACGCGGATTCAACGATCCACCCGGACACTCTCTGGTACCCGGATATCGATGGGGATGGGTACGGGGATCTCTCTTTACCCACCCAATCCTGCGAGCAACCCGCGGGGCACGAACTGTTGGTGAACCTGACCCCCGGCACGGACTGCGACGATGGCCGGGCGGATGTATCCCCATCCGGCCAGGAAGTATGTGATTCGGCGAACGGGGACGAGGACTGCGACGGGCTGATCGACGACGGGGACCCCTCGGCGACGGGGCAGACCCTTTGGTATCGCGATGCGGATGCCGACGGGCTCGGTACGGTCTTTGACTCAACGACCGACTGCGATGCGCCGAGCGGATACGTTTCAGATCGAACCGATTGCGACGACGCGGATGCAACCGCTCCCACCGATTGTAGGTGGGCCTCCGTGAGCGTAGGGTCGGCGCACGCCTGTGGGCTGCGCTCCAACGGGGTTGCGCAGTGCTGGGGCTATGACACCAGTGGCGAGGCCACCGCACCGAGCGATGGGTTCACCCAAGTGTCCGCTGGCACGTCGGTGTCTTGTGGCGTCCTGGCAAGCGGGGCGCTTTTGTGCTGGGGGACGAACTACTACGGCCAACTCGACGTCCCGACGGGGATCTTCACGAGAGTAAGCGTGGACAATAGATACGCCTGTGCTGTCGCCGCGGACGGGACGATCGAGTGCTGGGGGAGCATTCCCAGCGGCTTCACCGTCCCCCCGGGGGCCAACCACACGGCGGTGGACGTGGCGAACTCTGGAGCCTGCGCGCTGGACGCGGACGGGAGCGCGGTGGGGACTCAGACAGGTTGGTCGAGTCCTGGCCGCTACGCCGAGGTCCAGGCGGGCTTCGGGTGCTGTACCCGGGACACCGCCGGCGACATCGACACGGTCTCCTACGGGCTCGGGGCTGGCCCTGAGACGAGCGGCTGGTTGGCGCTGAGCGCTGGTGACTCCCACGCCTGCGCTATCGCATCCGACAGCTCTGCGACGTGTTGGGGGTACGAGGAATACGGGGAGGCCACCGCGCCAATCGGCACGTTCCAGGCAATCAGCGCCGGCTATCAGACCAGCTGTGCGATTACTTCCGACGGATTCATCGAGTGCTGGGGGGCTGGCCTGCCGGACGTGCCCGTCGACTGACAAGCGCGCCGCGCCGGACTCGCGAGGCGCTGCGCCTGGGTGGCTACGCACGCCACTCCGTCAGCGAGATCACGTTGCCATCGGGGTCCTTGAACCACGCGATCTTGGCCACGCCGTCGGGGGAGGGCCACACGCCGCTCGGCTCCTGCTCCAAGAACGGGTATCGCTCGAAGGTCACGCCGCGCGCGGTCAACGCTGCGACGGTCCCACCGATGTCCTGCACCCTCCAGCCGACCTGGGTGAACGGATGCGGCGTGAAGCTCGGGACCTTCTGCACGCGGAGCATCGTCCCGGCGGCGTCGAAGACGAGGGCGTACGGGCTGTCTTCCGTGAGCGTGAGCCCGAGCGTGTCGCGGTAGAACGCGAGCGCGGCCGCGGGGTTTTGGGTCACAGAGAAGGCGATGATGGGGGAGGTGGTGAGCATTTGGAGAGGTTAGCGCGGCCGGCGAGCCGCGCGGCCACAGATCAGCCGCCAGCCGATCTGTGATCTGCCGGTCACAGATCAGCCCCCAGCCGATCTGTGATCTGTGCTGGCAGCCTTGGCCCGCAGCGGTAAACCCCCGCGATGTCCACCTACCGCCCCGATCCCCGCGTCCTTCGCCTCGCCCCCCCGACTGGACCCGGCGAGCTTTGGGACGAGGTCGTGCCTGCACGCTTTCCGAAGTCCGTCCTCCGGTTCCGCAACCAGCGTCAGGCTGCGACCGTCGGGCTGGACATCCTCTCCGATGTTGACTGGGAGCGCCACTTCGCGCGCTTTGAGCCGCTGTCGGACAACCTGCCGCGCCCGCTCGCGCTCCGTTACCACGGTCACCAGTTCCAACAGTACAACCCGCGTCTTGGCGATGGCCGGGGCTTCCTGTTCGGGCAGCTCCGGGACGGCGACGGGCGGCTGCTCGACCTCGGAACCAAGGGCAGCGGCACGACCCCGTGGTCGCGTGGCGGGGACGGGCGGCTCACGCTCAAGGGCGGCGTCCGCGAGGTGCTTGCGACCGAGATGCTTGAAGCCCTGGGCGTCAACACGAGCAAGTCGTTCAGCCTGTTCGAGACCGGGGAGGAGCTGTACCGGGGCGACGAGCCCTCGCCGACCCGGTCCTCGGTGCTCGTCCGACTGTCCCACTCCCATGTTCGGATCGGCACCTTTCAACGGCTCGCGGCGATCGGCGACCTCGCCGGGCTGAAGGCGATGGTGGCCTACGCGAGCAACGAGCTCTACACGGGCCTGGACGGGAGCCCGGCGGCGCTCTTTCGCGCGGTCATCGACCGGACGGCGCGGACGACCGCCGGATGGATGGCGGCTGGGTTCTGTCACGCGGTGATCAACACGGACAACGTGAACGTGACCGGCGAGAGCTTCGACTACGGCCCGTGGCGGTTCCTGCCGACGCTGGACCCCAGCTTCACCGCTGCGTATTTCGACCACCAGGGGCTCTACGCCTACGCGCGACAGCCTGCGGCGGTGTTCTGGAACCTGCAGCAGTTGGCCCTCGCCCTGTCGTCCCTGGACGACAAGCTTGGGCCGGAGCTTGCCGCGTTTGAGGTGGCGTACTTCGATGGGCTTCGCGCGGGGTTCCTACGTCGGTTGGGGCTGCGAACCGCGGGGGAGGCGGCGGATACCGTGCTGGTACACGCGCTGGTTGGTTGGCTACAAATCACGCAGGTGCCTTTCGACCAGGCGTTTTTCGACTTGTACGGGGGCGTGGAGGGGGAGGGGCGGCGGAGGCGGTCGCCGGTGGCCGAGGTGTATGGCGCGGCGTTCGCGGAGTTGGAGGCGGTGATCGAGGCGTTCGAACCCGCGCACCCCGAGCGCTTGACGTCGCCGTACTTCGAGCGCGAGCGGCCGGTGAGCATGGTGATCGGGCAGGTGGAGGCGGTGTGGGATGCGATCGCGCTGGCAGATGAGTGGGGGCCGTTGGAGCGGTTGATCGGGGAGGTGAGGGGGTTGGGGGGGGTTTTGGCGGGGCGACTGCCTCTTCAGTGATACCAACCGCCATGTCCGGCAACCTCGCCCGCCACCTGGCAATAGCCCTCCACCACAGCGCACCGCGGGGTTGGAAGGTCGTGGGGGCGGAGCGGAGCCTGTTTTCTCGGGAGCTCGCGCAGCGCGTCGGCTACGCCCCCGCCGCCGATTTGGTCGTGGAGAATGCGCGGGACGCGGATCTGGGTGGAGTTTGAGATCAGCCGGGCGGATCCCGTCGCCAGTCACGCGAAGTTTGCGGTCGCGCATATGGTCCAGCCGTTCGACGACACGTTCGTGTCGATGGTGAGCTCCCACGTTGTCGCGGGGCGGCGGGCGCTCTGTGCCCATGCCATCACGATCCCTGGCAGGTCGCCAGCGGGGTCGGACAATGCGCAGAGCTCCTCGACCTCTCGCTCGGAGAACCCGAACCACTTGGAGTACTCCTCGGCCAGCAGCGTGTACACCGCAACATTGTTCAGCCCCGAGAAGATCGACTCCTTGGCCACCCGCAGGATCCCGGTGATCACGCCGCGATACAGGTGCTTGTTGTCCTTGAGCCCGGCCGACAGCAGGTTCCGACACAGGGTCAGGACGGGATCGTAGTAGCCCTGCGCCCATCCCGCGTGAATCGCGGCGTCGTACTCGTCGATCAGCACGACCACCTCCTCCCCGGTGGCGAGGTGCAGCCCGCGGCTGAGCGCCAGCAATGCGGCCTCCATGTCGCCGTCTGTGGCGGCCTCAGCGTCCACCGCCTCCAGGGTCCTGCGCTCGCCAGCGGTCAGTGGCGCGGGCTCCCAGACCGTCCGAAGCCGCCCGACCTCGCGCGCCAGCTCCTTCTGGATCGCCGCCCGACAGGGGGCCCAGGTGTCCCCTTTCGCATCCTTGAAGGTCAGGAAGATGACCGGGTGTCGTTGGAAATGGGCGGCGACATCGTCTCCAGCGGTCGCGATCTCGAGATCCTCGAACAGGGTGGCGATGTCGCCCGCCGCAGGGGCTCCGGGGACGGGCCGTTCCAGCCAGTACCGGAGCATCGAGAGGTTGATCGTCTTTCCGAAGCGGCGCGGGCGTGGGATCAGCGCCACGCGAGACGTGGAGCGGATCACCTCGACGGCGAAGCCCGTCTTGTCTACATAGTGGAGCCCATCGCGGCGAACCTGCGCAAAGTCCGAGGTGCCGCGGGGAAGGAGGAGGGCCACGCCACTGGCCTAACCCTACAGACCCCGAACCTGCCGATGCGCCTGGATCGCCGACAGGATGTGGCAGATCCAGCCGAAGAAGCCGCCGGTCCCGATCCAGAAGCCCGGCGTGAAGATGAGCCAGAAGATGCCCCAGCCCCAACGTCCGGCGTAGAACTGCCCGATGCCGGGCACGACGAGGGAAAGGACGGCGGCGAGTCCAGCGTTCGATCGGTCAGCCATGAGACCTCCAAGCAGGAAGGTACACACCGCTTGGGGGGTAGATTAGGACTTCCGCATCCGAGGATCTCGATGGACGACGCCACGCTCGAAGCCACCCTGCACCGAGTGACGAAGCGCACAGGGTTCGGTGGCGCGGTCGTGGGTGTGGGCACGTTCGGGATGGGCGTCATTGCCGCGCTTTGCGGCCTCTTTCGCGTGGACCCTGGCATGCGTCGGTTCGGGGCAGGGATGTGGGCCGGGTACGGCGGGATGGTGTGCTTTTTCGTCGTCGTGGGCGCGGCGATGGTGGTGTCCTCCGTCCTGATCGTGCCTCGCAAGGGGGCAGAGCTGGTGGACAGGGTCATGCGCCGGCCGGAGACGCTGGCGCGGATCTGGAAGGAGGCGGAAGCGCTGCTGGCGGCGATCGCGGCGAGGGCCCCGGGCGCGAGGGTGGGGCCGGGGTGAGCGATGGGATGATGCTCGCCTGGGGGCTCTGGGGAGGGGTCGCGCTCGCGGGCGGGACCGCCGCTCTCCTCGTGATCGCCTTGGTGTTGCCCCGCGGCCGGCGTCACCTGCGTCGGCTCGACGGTCTGCTTGACGCGTGGATCGAACCCATCTTGACCCCGTCTGTCTCGCTCCTGGTGCGGGCGCTGCTGCTTCCGTTGGTGGTGTACGCCGTCCCGTGGCCCTGTCTGCTCCTGGTCGAGCTCTGCTTTGCCGCGTTGGGCGTCTCCGAGGACGTCGCCGTCGCTGCGATGTTGACGATCGGCTTGGCTTGCGGTTTCCTCGCCCCCGGCCTGTCCATCTGGTTTGGCGTCCGCGCTGGAGTCCGAGCCCGCGAAGACGGCGATCGGCTGGTAGGCGTCCTCGCCGCTGTGGTCGTGGGCTTCGCGCTGTTCGGGCTGGGCGCTTGGGGGTGGATGTTGATGGCTTGAGCTTTGAGGCGGGGCTTTCAGGACAGCCCCCCTCCGCCCTTCGGGCACCTCCCCCGGTGGGGGGAGGGAAGGGAGATGACCGATCCTACGGGGAGCCCTCATCCGCCGCCGAGTACGGCGGCACCTTCTCCCGGAGGGAGAAGGGTAGGACAGAGCCCTCACTTCGGGAGGATGATCATCTCAAAGTGATGGCGTCACTTCGGGATGATCCCAAACTCCAGAGCTGCTTCCTCGGAGATCGCCCTGCTCGCATAGTAGCGCTCCGCCTGGAGCCGCAGGTCCAGAAGATCCATCTGTTTCACGAACCGCGACTCTGGACTCTCCCGGGCCTCCGACGCCCGCCAGATCGCCAACAGCTCGGGATGTTCCTCCAGAAGGTCTACCATCGCGGCGTCCTCCCGCGCGTGCTTTTCAGCCGGGGGTACACCATCGTAGGGGGTGAGATCCCCGATCTGGACCTCGGCCAGATCGTGCAGGATCGCCATGATCAGGACCTTCTCTCGGTCCAGTTCGGGGGGACAGTGCAGGAGCGCGAGCAGGGCGACCGACCAGGAGTGATCGGCGACCGACTCGGCCTGGGCGTGACCGACCCGCACCCAGCCAGCCCGTCGCACGTCTTTCAGCCCCAGCGCGACGCGGGCGAGCTCGGCGGTGTTCATCCGAGCGCCAGCGCCCGCTGCTCCGGTCGTGCGAGGCTCCAGACGATGGGGTTGGATGCCTGCCGGGCCAGGAAATCCGCCTTGGTGTGAAGGCCGGCCCAGCCTTCGTCGAGCATCGCCTGGGCGACGGCGCCGCCGAGGTTGCCGCCGGGACCGAGGAGCACGAGGGCGTCGGGGGCCAGCTCTCGGAGGGCGGTTCGGACGGAGAGCCCAAAGTCGTAGGGCGCGACAACCTGCGCGCCGAGCGTGTAGTTGGCGATCGCGGTGGGGTCGGCGTGACGGGGGAACCAGAGCGCGCCCCGGCCATCGACCATCGGGACTGTTGGGGCGGAAAAGGCGAGATCCGCGAGGTCTACACTGGCACGTTCGGATGTCCCGGCCATCAAGGGGGTGTGGAACGCCGAGTGGAGCGGGAGCTGGAACGGCGCGTCGTGGTCGCCGGCCCGGCGCACGGGCAATGCCTGGATCGCCGTTCGGATCGCCGCCTCGGTCCCCCCGAGCACGATCTGCCGCCCGAGGCGGATCGATACATGCAGGTCTGGGACCGAATGTATCAATGCATCAAGCTCGGGGCTGGGCAGGCACGCCCAGTCTGCATCACACAGTGGGTAGACGAGCTGGCCGCCGATGACGTTGCCCATTTGGTACTGACCCATCGTCTCGACGAGACGGAGCCCGTCGGCCAGGGGCAACGCGCCGGCGACGGCGAGCGCCGTGTACCACCCCATCGAGTTGCCGATGGCCCCGACGACCTCCACTTTGTCGGCGGCCCTGAGCGCGTCGTGATCCGCCAACGAGCACGTCGCTGTCAGGATCGACGCGTTCTCCCCGGCGACATGTTTCACTGATACATAGGTCGATGTATCATCCAGTTCGGAGGGCGTGGGCCGACCGAGCGCCCGCCGAAACGCATTGGCAGCGAGCACCGACGGCGAGCCGCTCGACGCCTTCAAGTTGCCCAACAGCTCCCGGGTATACGATCCGCGCCCGGGGCAGACCACAACGACGCGTTTCATGCCTGCTCCATCAACGCCAACGCGGCGGCGACGATCTGGGGCTCCTGCACCAGCACCAGGTTCGCCGCTCCGGCGAGCGGGATGTAGACATCCTCGCTCGTCACCCGTGACATCGGGATTCGCAGCCCGGCGTCCACCAGCACGGTGAACAGCGCCTCGGACATTCCGCCCGTTCGTCGGCACTCATCCACGACGAGCACCCGCCCGGTGATCCTCGCCTCTCGGACGATGTCGTCCACGGGCAGCGGGTTGATCCACCGCAGATCGAGCACCCGGCAGTTGATGCCCTTCGCAGCGAGCGTGCGGGCCGCCCGAAGGCTTATGTACAGGCCGTTCGCCCAGGTCAGGATGGTGAGATCGCCGACCCCGACAGGCGGCGCGTAGACCCTCCCGACCCCGATGGGCACGTGCTGATCGGCACTTGGGTAGGGTGCGGCCCAGAGCCCGTCGCCATCGTCGTAGAGGTCCCGGGTCATGTACAGCGCGATGGGCTCGAGGTAGATGCAGACGGAGCCATCCACGCGGGCTGAGGCCACGCACGTGCGTAGCATCGCCGCGGCGTCGTCGCCCCGGGCGGGGGAGGCGATGACCAACCCCGGGATGTCCCGCAGCGCAGCGATGGAATTGTCGTTGTGGAAGTGCCCGCCGAAGCCCTTCTGGTAGCCGTAGCCTGCGATGCGGACGACCATGGGGTTTTGGAACTGGCCGTTCGAGAAGTACTGCAACGATCCAGCTTCCCCGCGGATCTGATCGCAGGCATTGTGAAAGTAGGCGAGGTACTGGATCTCGGGGAGCGGCAACAATCCTGCTTGGGCGGCCCCGAGCGCGAGGCCGAGGATGGTCTGCTCATCGAGCAATGTATCAAACACACGGTCGGGGCCAAAGCGCTTCTGCAGGTCCGCGGTGAGGTGATACACGCCGCCTTTGCGGCCCACATCTTCGCCGAACAGGTGGACCTCGGGGTACTTCTCGAACAGCTCGGCGAGCGCGCGGTTGATCTGTACGGCGAGGTGGCGGGGCTTGTCATCGTCGGGCTTGGGGGCGGCGGCAGCCCGGAGGACCTCGGCGTGCACGCGCTCGGGGTGGCGGGGCGAGAGCGGGGCGATGACGTCCGCGACGGAGGTGAACTTGGGGCGTCGGATGCACTCTTCGGCGAGGGCGGCGACGCGGGTTCGGGTCTGCTCGTACAGGTCCGCGAGCTCCGCTCCGGTCACGATCCCGTGCTCAGCGAGCAGGCGCGCGGTGGTGAGGAGGGGATCCTTGGCCTCCTCGGCGGCGATCTCGGCGGGGCTGCGGTAGGTGGACTCCACGTCGGAGCCGGCGTGGCCGAGCAGGCGAACGGTGCGGAGGTGCAGGAACAGGGGGCGTCGATGCGTGCGGACCCAGTGGACGGCGGCGTGCGCGGCGTCCCAGGCGTCGGGCAGGTCGAGGCCGTCGCCGTAGACGTACGCGAGGTTGTCGCGACCGGCGTAGGCGGCGGCGATCCAGCCGGGGGCGGTCTGCGTCGAGATGCCGATGCCGTTGTCCTCGCAGACGAACAGCACGGGGCAAGCCTCGCCGCGGTGGGCGAACCACTGGGCCGCGTTGATGGCGCCGACCGCGGTGGAGTGGTTGGCGGAGGCGTCGCCGAAGGTGCAGATCGCGATGGCGTCATCGGTGGTGGCGGAAGGGGAGCGGGGGAGGCCGAGGCGGCGGCGGCGCTCAGTGCCCACCGCCCAGCCGACGGCTTTTGGGAGATGACTCGCGATGGTGGAGGTCTGGGGGGGAATGTTCAAGGGCAAGCTGCCAAAGACCTTGTGCCGACCGCCCGAGATGGGCTCGTCCGTCGACGCGCACAAGCCGAGGAGGATGTCCATGAGCGGGGTGGATCCAGGCACCTGGCGGGCGCGCTCGATGAAGAAGGCGCCGGAGCGGTAGTGCAAGAACGACATGTCGTCCGGGCGGCTCGCGGCGGCGACCACGGCGTTGCCCTCGTGCCCGGAGGAGCCGATGGTGTAGAAGCACTCGTTGCGGGCCTTGAGCGCGCGGGCGGCGAGGTCCAGGTGGCGGCTCTCAACCTGGGTTTGGAAGAGGGCGAGCGCGCGGCGGGCGGTGAGCGACGTGCCGTCGCGGAGGGGGGTGTCGGGGGAGGAGGCCCCGCCACGGGGAGTGCCCATGCCCTGGAGGAGGGCAGTGACGTTCTGGTCAACGATTCCGGCGCGGTTGACGGCCATCGGATGGTCTCGGGGGAGGGGGCCGGGTCTATCAAGGCGGAAGGGGGAGGTGGGTGGCGGCGTTGGTTCCCGGGGTGCGGGCGCCCAGTCGGGCGGCGGGACGGCCGTGATGCCGGAGGCGCCGGGGGGTTCCTGGCGCGCCGCGTCGATGGGGGGGGCGCGGAACCTCGGCGCCCGGAGAGGCTGGGCAGAAATCCTTGGGGCGTCGAACCCCGGGCGTTCCGGGGCCGAACGCTTCGTGACCCGCGTAGGGGCGGCCCCCCGTGGCCGCCCGGGGTCAACGCCGCGCCTCTGCGGAAAGAGTAGGACGAAACACGGAGACACGGAGACGCGGAGGGGAAGATGAGGAAGCAGACGGTATCGAGGCGGCCCCGCGAGCATCGCCGCGTCGGGTTCGTTCCGTGGGCCCCAAGTGCGTGCGCCGATTCTGGCCCAGCCTCGGAGGGGGGCGCGCGGAAGCTCCTGCCCTACCCGTCCGCGTACCCGCGGACGGGGAACCGTTTCCCGACCTGCACGCGGCCGAGATCCCTGCGCCGTGTGGCCACTCCACGACCGGCTGTTGTGCATTTTCCATACCCGTCCGCGTACCCGCGGACGGGGAACCGTGTCTCGACCCGTACCCGGGTCGAGACCGCCCAGGAGATCCGTGCCTGGGGACCCGAGCGGAGCGAGCCAGGGGGTCTGGGGGAGCCGGCCATCAGGCCGGTTCCCCCAGGGAACAGGGAGCCGGCCATCAGGCCGGCTCCCCCACAAACCCCGGCCGAGGTGGCAGAAACAGCCGCAGGTACGCCGGGCGGGTCGGAGGCAGCCGGTCGATGTCGAGGAGCGCGAAGGCGGCTCGCTCCATGTGGGTCGCGCCGTCGGGAGCGCCGAGCAGGTGCGCGACGAGGCAGCCCACGGTGGGTTCATGGCCGACGATCAACGGGGAGGGGTGCCCGACGCAGAGCCGGAGGATGTTCGGGACGTCGCCATGGAGGATCTCGGCGCTTGGAAGCAGGCGAACCTCGGGGAACCGCTCGGCCACGGCGTGCGCAGTCTGGGTGGTCCGGACGTAGGGGCTGTGCAGGATGACGGAGGGGGCCCAGCCGTAGCTTTGGAGGAGGTCGAGGTGCGAGGAGAGCTCCAGCCGCCCCGCGCGCGTCAGCCTGCGATCAAAGTCGTGGCCGCCAGGCGCTTCGTCCTCGGCGATGGCATGACGCAGGATTCCGATCTGCACGCGGTCCGCTAACGCCCGATGACTTGCAACGTCACGCCGGCGATCCGGGCGGCGTGGGCGACGGCGGTCATCAGGTTCTGGTCTTCCGATGCGTCTGCCACCTGATGCGCCAGGGCGATCCAGTCGCCGCTGGGGTCGAGTCGGGCCAGCGTCAACGCGGCGAGGACGCGATCCCGCGGGCCCTCGCTCTCCTGCCAGACCGTGCGGGCATCGGCCTCTGCCTCGGCGAACCTGCAATGTTTCGCGAGGATGTTCGCGCGGCGCAAGAGCACGTCCAGCCCCTCGGCCCGGACATCTGCCGTAGCCCGCTGCAGGAGAGCCTCGTCTGCCTTCGCTTCTTTGTCCGCGATCTGCGCGGCGGCGACGCTGGCCAGGATCCGGGCGTGCAACCCCCGGATCGCCTCGACGCCAGGGCCACCGGGCTCCCGCTTCGCCCATCGAACCGCCTCCGCTGCGGCCCGCTCCGCCTCGTTCACCCTGCCGAGTCCGCTGTAGGCCTGGGCGCGAAACGCCCATCGCCGCGCCTCCAGGCCTGGGTCGGTGAACGGTGCGTCGAGGTGGGTCAGCGCCGCTTCGAAGGCGCCGGCCTTGAGCGCGCTCCAGCCCTGGAGCAACGCGGGTTCACGATCCACGGGGAGCCCTCATCCGCCGCCGGGTACGGCGGCACCTTCTCCCGGAGGGAGAAGGGGAATCCCTGGGTTTGAAGCGCGCCGCCATCACCTGGCCTTTGGCAGCCATAGTCGCGCGACTTGCTGCTCCAAATCCGGGGGCAGGCGGTTCTCCCCGTTCGGGCGCGGGGCCTCTACGAGCCAGCGGAGACCGAGCGCGAGCAGCGTGAAGTGCAGCAGCACGGGCTCGTTGGAGCCAGCGTTCATCACGATGTTGAGCGGGCTCCCGCCGCCCAGGACCACAAGGTGTCCGCCCTTCGGGTGCCGGTATCGAACCACACGAGGACCGATGTGGTCCACCTCGCTCGCTTCGTCGGCCAGCGCGGTGACATCGATCTCGTCGGGGTTGTGGCCGGCGTTGATGAGCACCGCATCCTCCGGCAGTATCGCCATCTCCGCGAGCGTCAGGGCGCCCTTTGCACCGCTCGCGGTCACGACGACCTGCGGTCGGGTCACGGCCTCGGCATCGACGGGAACATGACCGTCAAACCTCGCGATGAGCCTCCGCACCGGGTCGGTGTCCACGACCTCGACGACCGCCCCGCCGGACCGGGCATAAGCAGCCACACCGGCGCCCACGCGCCCGTAGCCGATCACCCGGACGCGGCGGCCCGCGAGGTGCTGGCCCGTGAGCGCGGTGAACGCCTGCCAAAGGCCTTCGCCGACCCCGTGTCGGTTCTCGATCGCCTTCTTCAAGCGCCCGTCGTTGATGTTGAGCACCGGGAATTGCAGCCCGCTGTGGCCGCGCATGCGGGCGACGCCCGTTCCGGTGATCTCGACGAGGCCGAGCCGCGGCACATACCGGCTGGCCACCATCGCATCCCCGAGGCCGAACCCGACGTCGCCGACAAGGTGGGGTGCGGCCGCGATCACGGGGCTCTGGGCGTCGGACCGGCCGGTGCCTGCGTGCACGTCCACGCCCAGGTCCCGGAGGTACTCGACCACCGCGCCGTCCGTGGTCGCCGGGTTGGCCGCTGCGACCACAAACCGGCCGCCGCCCAACATCAGCTCGCGGACCAACGTGGCCGTCAACGTGGTCAGGTGCATGTTGAGGCCGATGGTCAGGCCGTCGAAGGGCCGCTCGGCCGCGAGGCGGTTCCCAAGCAGGCTGAGCGCCGGGAAGAAGGTCTGGATGCGGGCAAGCTCGTACTGGACGCGGGAGGCGCTGGGCATGGGGGGAGCCTAAACGGGATCGCGGGATCTGGCAGTGTCCCGGGCGCGTTAGTCCTCGGTATGCTTGAAATCGCCCGTCGCTACGCCCTGACCTTGCCTGAGGCATTCGAGGACCATCCGTGGGGGGAGACCGTGATCAAGGTCCCGGTGGGCTCGAAGCCGAAGATCTTTGCGTTCTTGGGGGTGGACGGCGGGCGCACCGGTGGCGCAGAAAACGACGGAGGTACCGGAGGCGCGGAACGGGGCTTCTCCTTGGGCGTGAAGTTGCCGCGCTCAGGGATGGCGGCGTTGGAGCGACCGGACGCGGAGCCCAGCGGCTACGGTCTGGGCAAGTCGGGATGGGTGTCGTTCCACTTTGTCGACCTGCCGGAGGATGCGCAACTACAGGCCTGGATCCTAGAGAGCTACGGGGCCATCGCCCCCAGACGGCTGATCAAGCAGCTGAGCCCCGCCCATGGCTGATCGACTACGTCCCGCGTTGCTAGTGCGGCGCGCAAATCCGCCAGGCCAGGGCAGGGGTGGCACGCGTCTTCCGCCGCCCGTCAGGCGGCGAGGAGGGGGGAGGCCGCGTGTCGCGGCCGGCGCGGGGGGAGGACGTGTCCTCCCCCCGCCCAGCAAGGAGCAGCGCGGGCCCTCGGCCCTCCGGGTTGGCTTGCCGGACGGGCCCGCGCTGTGACCTCTGGCGCCTCCGCGAAGCCGATGTTCATCGGCGTCGCCGTCGTGTTGATCCTGCTGGTCTGCGGTGGCGCGGTGCCGATCATCGGCATCCTGGCGGCGATCGCGATCCCCAACTTTGTGATGATGCAGCAGAAGGCCAAGCGGGCGGAGGTCCCGGGCAACGTGGACGGGATCCGGACCGCGGAGATGGCCTACGACGCCGCGTTTGACGCGTACGTGGAGGTGCCGGCCTGGCCCCGGCCGGTGACGTCGCTGGGCAAGACCGCCGTGGAGTGGCAGGAGAACAAGGCGTGGCAGGATCTGGGGTGGCGGCCAGATGGTCAGGTTCGCGGAACCTACTGGGTCGAGGTGAGCGGGGGTGATTTCGAGGTGCACGGGCTCTGCGACGTGGACGGGGACGGGCGTCCCGCGGAGTACATCGCGACGAAGGACCGGCCTGCGACGATCCAGGATTCGAACGAGTACTGACGAGCACGGCGCAGGCGGCTACCCTGCGGCATGGCATCGCCAGCCCCGTCCAAGCTGCTGATCCTCGGGATCTTCCTCGGCCCGTTCGCCGTGTTGGGCCTCGGGTTCGCAGGTGCGGTCGCCCTCGGCGTCGTGGGGATGGCGCCGGACTTTGAGGGGCGCGTGGCAGAGCAGCGGCAGCGGCGGGAGTTTGCCAGCAACGTCGATGGCATCAAGACCGCGATGTTGGCCTACGAGGCTGCGTTTGACGTGCTCGCGCCGATGCCGATGCACCCGCGGACGGTCGCTGAAATCGCACCCGGGGAGGTGCCGTGGACGCCGAACGACGCGTGGGATCTGCTCGGTTGGCACCCCAGTGGACCGGTGCATGGCGTGTACTGGGTCGAGGTGGACGGCGAGGGGTTCACGGTCCACGGTGTGAGCGACCGCGACGGCGACGGCCAGATCGCGGAGTGGACGGCCACGCGGGATCGGAACGCGACGATTTTGGATCCGTCGAGGTTTTGAACGGGGGGCGACCAGCGTCTGTCAGGTCCCGCCTGGCGGTTCGAACACCACTTCCAGTCGGCGCCTGACCTCCGAGACTGGCCCTTCTGGCCCATCGATTCGGACTGTGAACTCGATGTCACCGGGCTCCAGCAGCGGGGGATGGATGAACCTAAGGTTCAGGTTTTGTCCAGATGCCGCGTTGCCGGCGGCAGCCGGGAGATCCACCTCGGCGGTGAAGGGCGCCAGGCCGCCGGGAAACCGCAGCGTCAGGTGTGCGCGAAATCCCGGTCCCGACGCCAGCGTCACGTGTGCGTGCGCCGCGATCATTGCCAACGCGGCGGGCGGCGAGGCGAACACTCGCACGATACCCCCCCACACGCCGAGCAGGGCCATCTTGTTGTCCGCCTCTACCCGCACGTCTTCGCAAAGCAGAGCGTAGAGGACCTCAGGGCGGTCAGGAGCCATGCCGCCGCGCGCAGGTGCCCGTGGCTGCCAGGGCCGCCAGCGGTACGTTACCGAAGGTCCAGTCGCGCCCCGCGCTGCTCGCCCCGCCGGTTCGACAAACCGGCGTGCTGACAGCGAAGGCTGCGCACCGAACCTGGCCATCGGGATACTCCAGGCGGGAGTCGAGCTTCAGCGACCGCTGAACTTCGCACGCAAGCCGCGCGAGGAAATCAGGTGCCCCAGGGAGTACGTCTGATGCTTCAAGGTTTGGCGGCTCGCCGGTGATCGCCACGAAGCCCTCCCGCACCCACCTCTCGGTTTCACCTTTCACCCCGGGTCGGACGGCCGCCACCCGAAGCCGCCCGCCGTCCCGCTCGATCACGGAGTAAGGCTGGTCCGGTTCGCCCGGGTCATAGATGGTGAGGCGTTGACGGCTCATTCAAGATCCTTATACACGACGAGGGGGCTCGCCTCCACAAGGTAGTCCCAGGGCAGGTCTGCCGGCGTAGCCGGCGCGACAGGGGGCAACTTCTTGCGGGCCAGCCACCCAGGCAAACGCTCTCGAAGGTGCTCCCATGACTGCGGTCGGAAGCCATGTTTCCTGACCCAGTAGGCCGCGCCCTCGTCAGCTGCGAGGATCTGGATCTGAGCGACACCCCAGCGGGCATAAAGTTCGGACTCAGCCGCCAGGACCGCTGGAGCGAAGCCCAAACCGCGAAAGGGTCCGCGGACGTAGAACAGCGCGTGGTACGCGACTACGCCCGCCGCGCGACCAATCGCGAGCCGGCCTGGCTCGATTTTGCGCGTCAACGGTTTGCCGAATTCAAGTACGTTTTGGCCGTCCTCCTCGGCAAATTCGATCCGCCACACCACAGCACCGTTGCGATGATCGATCATTGCGGTGCCCCATCGCCGAAAATTGAGGGGATGGCTAAACTCGTATGCGCTCGAGAGATCGGTCGTACGAATGGCGTTTGGCACGATGTCGCGAAGGCGAAGCAACGCTGGGGTCTCCACTTCGACGGCCATGCTTCGGGGCTAACCCGTCCGTCGGCCAGCGATGTACCATAACTGAGCCCCTCACAATTGTTCCATGCGGCGGTGAGCCCGCGGGGCGAATACACGCCCGGGTGTCTGTCGCCCGAAGATCTGCGCTGTTGCTGCCGCTCGCGTTGGTGTGCCGGGGGGTGGCGTTCACCATTCCGATGGTGTTCGCGCGCTGGTACGGCGTCTCCGCCGAGATGGACGCTTTCTACTACGCGATCGGGATTCCGACGTTCCTGCTGGTGGTGGGATCGAGCGCCATCGGGAGCGTGCTGGTGCCTGCGCTGGCGAAGGTGCCGCGGGAGCCGGGGGCGGGGGGGGCGGGGGCGCTGCTGGGCGGGGCTGCGCTCTGGGCGGGGGCGGGGGCGGTCGGGCTGGGCGTGGCGCTGGCGGCGGTGCTGCCGGCGATCCTGCGCCAGACGTCGAGCTTCGCGAACGAGACGGTGGACCTGACCCAACAGTTCGCGTTTGAGCTGCTGCCTTTCCTGGCGTGCGTGGCGTCGAGCAGCGCGCTGCGGGCAGGGGTCGAGATCCAGGGGCGGTTCGTGTGGAGCACGCTCTCGCCCGCGATTCGGACCGTCGCGTTGCTCACAGCCGCGGGGGCTCTCCGGGCGCTCGGCCCGCAGGGGTTGCCGCTCGCGATGTTCGCAGGCATGGCGGTCGAACTGTGCTGGTTGCTGGCCGGGCTTTGGGCTACCCCGCTTTGGCCTGCGGTCTCGGTGTGGCCGACGACCCTTGCGCCTGCCCTGGTGCGGTTTGCCCCGGTGCTGATTGGGGAGACACTGGTGGCGTTGAACCTCGTCGTGGACAAGATCTTCGCTGCGCTGCTCCCGCCCGGGAGCGTCAGCCTGCTCGAGTATGCGGACCGGGCGCGGGTGATCCCGATGACGCTGTTTGAGAGCTCCCTCTTGGTCGTGGCGTTCAACGCCTGGGCGACCGCTCCGGAGCGCGACCGGGGCTTGGAGATCACGCGTGCGCTGCGATGGGTCCTCTTGATCGCCCCTCCGATCCTCGGGGGGCTGTGGATCGGGCGAGACGTGGCGGTGGCCCTGCTCTTTGAGCGTGGTGCGTTCCTACCGGAGCACACCGCGCCGGTGGCATTGGCCTTTGGGGTGTTTCTGCCCGGGGTGATGGCCTCGATGCTCGCCGCGCTCGGGATGAAGGCCCACGTGCTCGCGGACCGGACGATGCTGGTGTTGGCGCTTGGTGTGGGGGCGTTCGCGCTCAACGCCGGACTGGACGCCTTGTTCCTGCAGTTCGGCATCCACGGGCTCGCTGCTGCGACATCGTTGACGAGCCTCGTGATCGCCATCGTCTCGCTGGCCCGCCTCGCGCCGGAATTGCCGAGGGTGGCTTGGGCCGGGTCGGGAAGTGTCCTGGTTGCGAGCGCTGTCGCGGTGCTTGTCGTTGAGATGCTTGGGGTTCATCCTGGATCGTTGACGGACGTGAACCTGTGGCTGGCGGCGATCCCGTTCGTGGGGCTGCTCGGGTTCGGCCTGCGCTCGGCGAGGGCGCTTTGATCCTCGTGCTTCGCGCGCTGGTGGGGTTCTGCCTGATAGCGGCGCCCTACATCGACGCAGAGGTGAGCCTCCAGCTTTGGGGCTGGGCTGCGAACGCCCCGCTGGCGGATGGGGCGGCGCTCCTCTCGCTCCTGTTCGCGGGGGCGCTCTGGCTTTGGCGCCGGCCGAGGTGGGATGTGTTGGGGGTCGTGGAGGCGCTCGGGTGGGGGATGCTCTGGGCCGTCGGGGTCGCGAACGCTGGCTTTGGCGCGGATCTGCCGGGGGAGGGGCCAGATGCGCTGCATACGCTTGTGCGAAAGCCGATCTTCCTCTGCCTCGCTTGGCGGTACGGCTTCGCGGAGGTGGTGCGCGCCTGCCTGGTCCGGGGCCAACCCACGTTTGTGATGCGCGCGTTGGCGTTCGCTTGTGTGGTTTGCGCGCTCGTGCTGTGTGTCAGCTCGGCGCAGCGCATCGTGGCGGGCGAGGCGCTCTGGTGGCGCGCGATCGAGGGGCTGACGAACAACCACAAGACCCTCGCGGTGTTCCTCGCCCCGACCCTACCGCTGCTCTCAGGCCCGGTGATGGCGGTGGTGCTTGGCGCGATTGTGCTGGCCTGGTCGAAGGCTTCGTGGGTGACCGCCCTTTTCTGCGTCGGGTGGACGACGCTGCGGGGCCGAACGCGCGCTTGGGTTCTTGGGGCGGGGACCCTGCTCGCGCTGATGGCGTTGAGCGTGCTCCCCTACCTGGCGCGATCCCCCGAGCAGATCGACTCCCTCCGCTCCCGCATGTCGCTGAACAGGCGGGCTTGGGACATGGCGATGGCGCACCCCTGGCTCGGGTACGGCGCCGGGACGAACGTTCGCTACGAGGTCTCGACCTTTCCGGACTACCGGGTCAACGGCGTCGATGCGCACGGCGTGATCGCGAAGCTCGTCAGCGAGTTTGGCATCGTGGGGTTCGCCGCCTGGTCGGTCGCGACCATGGCGATCGGTCTGCGGCTTTGGCGTCGGGCTCCCGCTGGCCAAGGCCTGGACCACGCGATCTTGGGCGCCTTCCTCGCGCTCCACCTGAACCTGTTGACCTCTACGGAGGCGTTCAGTCAGACACACTGGGCAGTGTTGGGGCTTTTGTGTGGGTTGTCGGCGCGGAGGAGGTGACCTACATCTCCTCCGGCTCGCATGGATCGTTCTCGACGCCGGGGGTGCCGGGGTCTGTCATGCCGTCAAGCACGGTGGTCTGCACACACCAGTTGGCGGGGTCGTCGTTCTGCACGCCGTCCAGCTTATTGGGATCCAAGCCAAAACCCATGCCGGCTTCGATTGCATCGCTGTCCGTGTCATTGTAGTCGAACACGTCCACGTCGATGCCGGCGGGGCTGGTGAGCTCCAGTTCGTCGTCATTGTTCGCGATGGCGATGCCGTTTCCGTGACCCTGACCCTCGGGGGGCGA
>CANKNP010000021.1 GCA_947483545.1 Deltaproteobacteria bacterium
ATCGCTTGGATTATCGGGCCTGGCGGTGACAGACAGGGACGGTCTGTATGGTGCTGTGCAGGCCCATCGAGCGGCGAAAAAGGCGGATTTGCGTCTGACCCACGGCGCTCTGCTGACTATCAAACACCAGGACGAGCGCCGATCCGTCGCCGTACTGGTGCAGAACCGAAAGGGCTGGTCGAGCTTGTGTCGGCTCCTGACGGCGGGGCGCTTTGAGGGCCACGACAAGGGGGTATTTGACCCCCCGCCGATCACCGGAGCCGAGCCTCTCGGATATCGACCGGACAAAGCCTGGGCAGAGCTACCCTTCGACCGCTTGTTGGAGGGTAACGAGGGCCTGCTGGTCATGCTCCGCGGGATGTGGCCCGCAGAGGCCGTCGGCGCCCTGCAAGACAGTTGCGGGGACAGGCTCTACCAAGCGGTCAGTCGCCAGCTTGGCCCAGACGAGGGAGCGTGGGTCGAGTGTCTCCGGGCTGGCCCCGTGCCGTGTGTCGCGACCAACGATGTGCTGATGCACGATCGCGCCCGAGCGCGGTTGCAAGATGTCCTCACCTGCATTCGCCTCGGCCTGACACTTCCGAATTTGGGCCAACGAGCCCAACCCAACGCGGAGCGGGTGCTCCTCGAACCTCAGCGGATGTACGCGAGGTTTGGGCTCTGGCCGGAGATGGTCGCCCGCACGTTGGAGGTGCAGTCCCGGTGCTCGTTCTCGCTGGATGAGTTGAAGTATCAATACCCCCGAGAGGTGGTGCCCACCGGGTATACCGCACAGCAATGGTTGGCGGAGCTGACCCGACGTGGCCTTCACCAGCGATACCGGGGGCAAGCGCCGGCAGAGGTGCGGACACAGGTACATCGGGAGTTGGAGATCATCGACCGCCTGGGGTTTGCATCCTATTTTCTGACGGTGCACGACGTCGTTCGGTTCGCCAAGATGCGGGACATCCTCTGCCAAGGCCGCGGGAGCGCAGCGAACTCCGCCGTATGTTTTGTGTTGGGGGTCACGCCTGTGGATCCCTCGCGACAAAAGCTCCTGTTCGAGCGCTTCATCTCCGAGGAACGGGGAGAGCCACCAGACATCGACATCGACTTTGAACATGAACGTAGGGAGGAGGTGCTTCAATACGTCTATGGAAAATACGGGCGGGACCGGGCGGCCATGGTGAACGAGGTGATCGCCTGGCGAGGTAAAATGGCGGTACGCGATGTCGGAAAGGCCCTTGGGTTCGGGTTGGACGCGGTGGACCGGCTCGCCAAGACCTTGGGGCACTTCGAGGTGCCAGAGGCGGACGCACCGCCAACCCCGCCGCCGACCCCGAGCCCCACCCGTGCTTTTGAGCCCGTGGAGGGCCCGGGGGGCTCCAAGGCACGTGGGCGCGACAATGCGGATGCTCCAGACGCGACGCCATCCCGATGGTCAGCACGTCTTCGAGAGGCGGGGGTCGAGGCGGGGGATCCAAGTGTCCAACAGCTGATCGAGTTATGTGGCCAGATCCAGGGCTTTCCGAGGCACACTTCAATTCATGTGGGCGGATTTGTGATCTCGGATGACCCGCTGATCGACACAGCGCCCATCGAACCCGCCCGGATGGACGCCCGGACGGTGTTGCAGTGGGACAAGAACGACGTCGATGATCTGGGTTTTGTCAAAGTTGACCTGCTCGCGCTTGGCATGCTCACGGCGATTCAAAAGGCCTTTCGTCTGATCCAGGGTCGGCACGGCCGCGTGTTGAGCCTCACGAACGTGCCCGAGGAAGATCCCGCGGTCTACACGATGCTCGGGCACGCCGATTCAATCGGTGTCTTTCAGATTGAAAGCCGGGCCCAACAGGCCATGCTGCCGCGGCTCCGGCCCAAGAACTTCTACGATCTGGTGGTGGAGACGGCGATTGTGCGGCCCGGACCGATCCAAGGTGGCATGGTTCACCCCTACCTTCGCCGTCGGGCAGGCGAGGAGCCGATCACCTACGCGGACGAGCGCCTGCGGCCTATTCTCGAGCGCACCATGGGGGTGCCGATCTTTCAGGAGCAGGTCATGGCCATGGCGGTCGCCGTGGGCGGCTTCACGCCAGGCGAAGCGGACCAGCTCCGACGTGCGATGGGTGCCTGGCGCAAGAGGGGCGGGTTGACGGAGATCGGGAATCGTCTGATGGAAGGGATGCGTCGGAACGGAATCACCCAGGAATATGCGGAGCAGATATACAAGCAGATTCAGGGATTTGCGGAGTACGGGTTTCCGGAGTCCCACGCTGCGAGCTTCGCCCACCTCGTCTATGTTTCGTCGTGGCTGCGCTGTCACTACCCCGCCGCCTTCGCCGCGGCCCTGATCAACAGCCAACCCATGGGGTTCTACGCCCCTCGGTCGTTGGTCGCCGACGCAGAGCGCCATGGCGTGACGATCCGGGACATCGACATCCTCCAGTCCCACTGGGACTGCACGCTGGAAGGAGAGGTCGGCAGGGCGCCAGACCTACGCCTTGGTCTGCGCCTGGTCCGCGGGCTCCGAGAGGCGTCGGTTCAGCGGATGGTGTTGGCCCGCCGCGATGGCGCCTTTGCGTCGCTGGCGGATTTGGCCCAACGCGCTGCGTTGGGGGAGGGCGATCTGACGCTCCTCGCCAAGGCGGATGCGCTTCGATCGATCTTGCCGAAGGACGGGCGCCGGGGCGCGGCTTGGGCTGTGGCCGGGCTGTGGCCAGGGATGTTTGCAGCGTTGGCACGGGGGTGTGAGGACGAGCTGCCGGTCTCGTCGCCGACGGACGAGGTCCTTGACGATTTCGCGAGCAAGGGTTTGTCGCTTCAACAGCACCCCGTGGGGTTGCAGCGCGGGCGCTTGAACAGCGCAGGGTTTACCCCCCTTGGTCGCCTCGCAGAGGTGTCGCACGGCACGGCGGTGCGTGTGGCCGGGCTGGTGTCGCATCGCCAACGGCCGGCGACCGCGTCAGGCGTCGTCTTCCTCACGTTGGAGGACGAGACGGGGAGCGGAAATATTGTCGTCTGGCCCAAAGTGTACGACCGCCAACGGACCGTGATCCGGAGCACCCAGCTCGTTGAGGTGTCGGGAAAGCTTGAACGGACGACGGGCACGGGAGCGCCAGGGGAGGCCAGCGATGTCCTCAACGTGATCGCCTGGAAATTCAAGCCGATGTCCATCGGGACGCCGCTCAGCGCGAGCAGCAGGGATTTTCGATGATAGCCCTACTTCGCGTCAACCTTGATGCCGCGTTTATCGGCCGGATCCGAGACTGGGTGCTTGCGCGCGTAGGCGACTGCCGCATCAAAATCGGTGTAGCCCACCGACTCAAGGTTGCGAGGCTCTACGCCGATGTGCTTCTGCCATTGCTCGGTCACGTAGCTGGAAGCGACGACTGTGTAGGTGCGAGCGAGATCCAGGGCGACGCCACCGACCGATGTGGTGACCACCTCCGGGGCGCCAACGTTGGTCCGCCACGTCCACGTCAGGCCGGAGGTGGACAGATACCCGCGCTTCTCGTCCGCCTCTGCGGCGAGGTTTTGAAGGACGATCCCCAGAAGATCCTGTCCCGACAACTGAAATTGCATGACGGGATTCTGAAACGGGAAACACTGAAAGAGCGTGAGCCGGGTGACGGGTCCGGCGGGGATGTCCGCCCGCAGCCCGCCCCCGTTGTAGAGCGCGACATCGGCCCCCGTCTCGCTCCTGAGCGCGTCCGTGATCCAGCGGCCGAGGGCGTTCTCGTGGTTGTAGGACCGACCGAGCAGTCCGCTGGCGGTCGATACCTGTTCCCCATAAACCCGATCAATCGACGCCTTCTCCTGCGCCACAACCGCCTGCATCTCAGCGCTGGGAGGCACGGTCGCAGTCTCCAACACCAGGTCCCGCAGCTCGTAGCGAAACTCCGTGACGCGGTCCTGCTCGACGACCAAGTCGACCACACCCAACGACCGCGTGTAGCTCCCAGCCTGAACGATCCAAGTCTCCCCCACCCGAACGGCGTTGGTCAACCGGGTGTGCGAGTGCCCACCAACAATCAGGTCGATGCCGCTCACCTCTTCCGCGAGCCGTTTGTCGCTGTCCACCCCAATGTGGGACAGCACGATGATCATATCCGTCGCGGGATCCAAGCGCGTGACCTCGGCCTGAACCGCGGCGGTCTCCGGGAGGAGGGTCAAGCGCGCAAAGTCCCGCTTGTTCATCAGACCGGCCAGCCGCTCAGTGGTGACCCCGATGACCCCGACACGCATTCCGGAGACAGAAAATACCCTGGACAATTCCTGCTTCGGGAGCAGCGGCTGGGAGGTCCCCAACTTGAGCAGGTTGCTGGAGAGGGTGAGCGCCGAATGGGCCTCTGCGTAGTGCACGAGGTTGTCCAAACCCTTGTCAAACTCGTGGTTGCCGACCACCCAGGCGTCGTAGCCCACGAGCTCGAACAGACCGTGCATGGCCCCACCGAAGCTACCGTTCTCCTCGATCTCCGTAATGGGCGTGCCGGTGAGTTGATCTCCTCCGTCCAGGGTGAGCACCTGGGAAGCGCCCCGGGCGTCTCGAATCGCTCGAACCTCCTGCTCCAAGCGTACAAAGCCACCGATCGCGGGCTTGCCCTCCAGCCAGTCGGCGGGCTCAGGTTCAAAATGAGCGTGAATGTCGTTGGTGTGCAGGACGGTGAGGGCGTGAGGGCCCGCCGGGATAACGGCGACCGGGGTCTTGGGGGCACAGCCCGCGAAGAGGAGAAGCCACGGGATCATTGGGGCCTGTTCGCGGCTCTCACCGCGGCGATGAGGGGGAACACGTCGTCGTCCGTGAGCACGCCCTTCTTGTGCCAGGCGACCGCACCATCCGGCGTGAGGACGAGCGTTTGTGGGATCAGCTCAACGTCCAGGCCGCACGCCGCGAACAGCTCCGCAGGTGCGCCGGTGAACAACACGGAGGGGTACCCAACGCCGCTGGAGGCGGCGAACGCGCCGACTTTTCGGGCGACGCGGACGGGATCACCAGGGTGGTCGAACAAATCCCAGCTCACCCCGATGAACTCGGCCTCGTCCGCCAGACCGGCTGCAGACCGTACGAGCCGCGGGAGCTCATCGACGCAGGGATCACACCAGGCGGCCCAGTGGTTGACCACCAGCGCTCGCCCGGCGGGAGTTATCGCGGCCATGAGCCCGGCCAGATCGACCGGAACGCATCCCTCGGCAGGACGGCGAGCTGCGGACTTGGGCGCTGCCGCTCGGACGGGAGGCGCGCTGGGGGCTGGGCCGGAGGTTCCCGCCGCACGCTGCAAGGGCGGTGTGCGCGCGCGCTCGCCCGGCTGCTCGAACAAACCGTCCCCCGAAACGCGTCTGCTGACCCCGGTGAGGAGCGAGCGCACGACGTTGGCCAAGGTGGATCGAATCACAACGGCCCCGTTAGCGCGCGGGACGGCCACTCGCACGGCCGCCGAATCACGCCCGCGTCACGCTCAGGACCCCCTTCACATTGCGGAGCTTGCCCATCAGCCGGGTGAGTTGGGTCACGTCTTGCACCACGATGCCGAGCTCACACCGCGCCCGGCGGTCGTGGGTCGCCCGCACGTCCGCCTTCCAGAGGTTGACCTTGTAGCTGGCGCACAGCCCCGTGATCTCTGCGAGCAGTCCAGGACGATCCTCGCTCTCGACGACGACCAGCCCCTGGTGGAGCGTGGACACGCGGTCGTCCCAGGCGACAGCCACCTGGCGATCGGTGTCCAACCCGCGAACCTCCTTGCAGTCCTGTTTGTGGATGGACATGCCACGTCCGCGGGTGATGTACCCGATGATCAGCTCGCCCTTCATCGGCCGGCAGCACCGCGCGTAATCCACCATGATGTCGGTCTCCCCATTCACGAGGATCGGGCTATCAACCTGCCGACGCACCCGATGAAGGATGGCCGCCATGACGCCCGGCGTGAGGCTCGAAGTTGGCGGGGGTTCCGGCAGGATGATCCGCGCGGCCTCGCCCGGCGAGATGTTGCCTCCGAGCAGGTCCGCCGCGAGGGCGTCGAGGTCTTTGTAGCCCCGCGCGGCAAGCTTCTCCGGCACGGAACGATCGTCCTCGGCGCGCTTGAGCGAGCCGCCAATTTTCCGGAGCGCACCGTCCAGAAATTCACGCCCGCTGCCCAGGCCCTGGTCCTCCAGCAGCTCCCGCAGTCGTTTGCGCATCTTTCCAAGCGCGCGATGACTCGTCGCCCAAGAGAGCCAGTCACGCGAGGGATTGGCGTCGGCCTTGGTGAGGATCTCAATGGTGTCCCCGGTCTTGATCGGGTGGCGAAGGGGCACCATCCGCCCGTTCACCTTGGCGCCGCACGCCCGGTTCCCGACCTCGGTGTGGACGTGGTAGGCAAAATCCAGGGCAGTCGCCCCTTCCGGCAAGAGGAGAACGTCCTTCTCCGGCGTGAACACATGGATGTTCGCGGCCAGATCACTCCGCGCGGCCTCCATGAAGTCGGCCGGATCCTCGACGTCCCTCGCGAGTTGGATGAACCCCCGAAGCCGTGCGATCCGCTCGAGTTCGCCATTGCTCACAGCGAGCCGGCCGTTCTTGTAGCGCCAGTGTGCCGCGATCCCGTCGTCTGCGATGCGATGCATCTCCGGCGTCCGAATCTGAATCTCGACGGGTCGCCCATCCGGTCCCACCACGGTCGTATGGACGGATTGGTACCCATTGGGCTTCGGCCTTGCGATGTAGTCCTTGAAACGCCCTTCGACAGGCATGTAGAGCTGGTGAACCAGCCCGAGCGCGCTGTAGCAGGCTTCCCGGTCAGCCACCAACGCCCGGAACGCAAGCAGATCATACAGATCGCCGAGCTCCTTCCCGGATTTCTTCACCTTGTTCCGGATGCTCCACAGGTGCTTCACGCGACCCGTCACCACTGCTTGAATGCCGCGCGCAGCGAGGGCGGCTGTCAGCGCCGCTGCCGTGGACTGGGCGAACGCCTCACGCTCCACCGAGTCCATCGCGAGATCTGCGCGAAGCGCGGCGTATTCCTCTGGGTAGAGATAGCGAAAGCAGAGATCCTCAAGCTCCGTCTTGATGCCGTCGAAGCCAAGCCTGCTCACCAAGGGGGCGTAGATGTCGAGGGTCTCCTGGGAGATGCTTCGTTGCTTGTCCGGTGGCTGGTGCTCCAGCGTTCGCATGTTGTGGAGCCGGTCGGCGACCTTCACGATGATGACCCGCAGATCCTTGCCGAAGGCCAGCACCAGCTTCCGGAAGTTCTCAGCTTGTTCCTCTGCCTTTCCCCGATACGTGAGCTTCGACAACTTGGTGACCCCGTCCACCATTTCGGCGACGTTCTTCCCGAACCGTTGTTCGATCTGCTCGCGGCTCGCGAGCGTGTCCTCGATGGTGTCGTGGAGCAGACCGACGGCGATGGTCTCGACGTCCATGCGGAGGTCAGCGAGGATGCCGGCCACCGCCAACGGGTGGATGAAGTAGTCATCCCCGCTCTTGCGCTTTTGATCCCGGTGACAGAAGGCGGCGTAGGTGTATGCATCAAGGATGAGGCCAACGTCCGCGCCCGGGGCGTACGACTGCACCTTGTGGACGACCTGGTCGATCATTCCGAACTCACCATCTGTTCAACGTGCGGCGGTCACCGGTCTCTGTCAAGGCCCTTCCGAAGCCCGGACCGTGACCGCTCCGTGACACCCCCAGGGCCGGTAGGGAGTAAGAAACCGCCTGCTCGGAGCGGTCCAATGTCCTTCTCGCCCATCGCGGTCGTCGGCCTCGGTTGCATCATGCCCGGCGCCCTCGACGTCCCGACGTTCTGGCGGAACACGCTGCAAAAGCGTGATCTCATCACCGACATCCCAAAAACGCACTGGTTGATCGAGGACTACTACGACCCGAACCCGAAAGCCCCGGACAAGACCTACGCCCGCCGCGGGGCGTTCCTCCCGGACGTGCCGTTCGACGCGATGGGGTTCGGGATCCCACCGAGCACGCTGCCAGCCACCGACACGAGCCAGTTGATCGCGCTCATCGTCGCGCAGATGGTGCTCGATGACGTGTCCCGGACCGGCGCGAAGACCCTCGATCTTTCTCGTACCTCCGTCATCTTGGGCGTGACCGGGGCGCAGGAGCTATTGTCCTCCCTCGTGTCCCGGCTCCAACGCCCGGTCTGGGAGCGGTCCCTCCGCCTCTCCGGCTTGGAGGAGCGTCAGGTTCAGGAGGCATGTGATCGCATCGCCAGCCACTATGTGCCGTGGCAGGAGGCCAGTTTTCCCGGCCTGTTGGGAAACGTCGTCGCGGGCCGCATCGCCAATCGTCTCGACACCGGCGGAACCAACTGCATCACCGACGCCGCCTGCGCGAGCGCGCTCACCGCGGTCCAGACGGCGATCTACGAGCTGCAACTCGGACATTCGGACATGGCGATCACCGGGGGCTGCGACACCCTCAACGACATCTTCATGTACATGTGCTTCTCCAAGACGCCTGCGCTCTCGCCCACGGGAGATTGCCGCCCGTTCTCAGACGAAGGCGATGGCACGCTGCTGGGTGAGGGGCTGGGCATGCTGGCGCTCAAGCGGCTGGAGGACGCCGAGCGGGACGGAGATCGGGTATACGCCGTGATCCGCGGGCTGGGATCAAGCTCCGACGGTCGCTCCAAGAGCGTCTACGCCCCGGTCAGCGAGGGGCAGGCCAAGGCCCTTCGTCGTTGCTACGAGCAGGCCGGCTACTCGCCAGCCTCTGTCGATCTCGTAGAGGGCCACGGCACCGGAACCAAGGCCGGGGATGCGGCAGAGCTGAAGGGCTTGAACCTCGTCTTCGAGGGCACCCGTCCGGACACCGCGTGGTGTGCGTTGGGCTCGATCAAGAGCCAGCTCGGCCACACCAAGGCGGCTGCCGGTGCGGCCGGTTTGATGAAGGTGGTCCTCGCTCTTCATCACAAGATCATCCCCCCGACCATCAAGGTCAAGAAGCCGAACGGGCTGATCGACTGGTCCAAGAGCCCGTTTTACCTGGCGACGGAGCCCCGGCCTTGGATCACCGGGCGTGGTCACCCGCGGCGCGCTTCCGTGAGCAGCTTCGGGTTCGGCGGCACCAATTTTCACGTTGCGGTCGAGGAATATCTTGGGCCGGCGGCCAAGCCGGCTCGCATGGACCGTTGGGCAGCGGAGTTGCTGCCTTTCTGCGGCACTGGCGCCGCCGAGCTCGAGCAGGCGATGGGCGCAGCCCTGGCCAAGGTTCAGGACCTGGGCACGGACACGGTCGCCGCCGACCGCCGGATGGCCGCTCTCGTGCGCGAACTACAGGATCGGGCAGACGCCGCGGGCCCAGGCGGGATGCGCCTGAGCGCGCTGGTTGTCGCGAACGACACAGGCTGGGACGTTGTGGCCAAGCTGGAGCGGGCGCTTGAGGTGCTGCGTACTGGTAAGTCGAGCGCGAAAGGGGGGATCTGGTTCCAGCCGGGCGCCGATGCAGGAAAGATCGCGTTCCTCTTTCCCGGCCAGGGGAGTCAGTATCTGGAGATGGGCAAGGGGCTCGCCATGGACGTGGGCACCGCTCGGGCGGTGTGGGACGAGGCGGATGCCTGCTTTGCGGAGGAGGATCGCCTTTCCTTCGTGGTGTTCCCGCGCCCTGCCTTCGAGGAGGGCGGACTCGTGGCGCAAGAGGCGAAGCTCGTTCGGACCGAGTGGGCGCAGCCCGCGATCGGGGTGACCAGCGTGGCTCTGTTGCGGACGCTCGCGCATCACGGCCTGCGGCCCGACGCGACCGCCGGCCACAGCTACGGTGAACTCACCGCCTTGTATGCGGCAGGTGCGCTATCGTTCGCGGACTACGTGCGCGCGAGTCGCAAGCGCGGAGAGCTCATGGCGGAGGCCGCCAAGGTCCCGGGGGCGATGGCGGCGGTCATCGCCAAGCCGGGCGATGTTGCGGCGGAGCTCAAGAGCCTGACGAAAGGCGGGATCGATGGGGTGGTGATCGCGAACTACAACAGCCCGGAGCAGACGGTGATCGCCGGCCCCACGACCGCGCTCGAGGCGGCAGTGAAACACCTGGATGCCGCTGGCTTCAAGGCCGTTCGGCTCTCCGTGGCCACGGCCTTCCACTCCCCAGTGGTCGCCCCTGCAGCGGCAGCGTACGCCGAATGGCTCGCCTCGGTGCCATTCCAGGCCACAACCATCCCGGTGTACAGCAACGCGAGCGGGGCTGTGCACACAGCTGTCGGGCCGGCGCTAGGTGCGGCGCTGGGCGAGCACCTGCGGAGCCCTGTCCGGTTCGTCGAGCAGATCGAGGCGATGTACACCGCGGGCGTTCGGACCTTCGTGGAGGTTGGGCCCTCTGCGGTCCTCACCGGACTGGTGGGTCGTTGCCTGCGCGGGCGCGGCCATCACGCGGTCGCGACCGACGCGAAGTCCGCGGACGGGCGCATCTCCCTGCTCCAGACCCTTGGGCACCTCTGGGCGCTGGGCCTCCCCGTGCAATTCGCGCCGCTCTGGGCCGAGCGGGAGATCGCGGCGGTTCGCCCGGCCCCGAAGATGGCGGTGTTGATCAACGGATCCAACCACGGAAAACCCTACCCCAGCGAAAAGATGATGCCGGTGCCTCCAAACCCGCCGAAGCCCGCCATTGCGCAGGCTCCCCCAGCTGGACCAGCGTCCCCCGGCTCGGTCCTCTCCTCCCCGGCCTCCCTTGCGTTTCCCGCGCAGGTTGCGCCTGTGTCGCCGGCCGCGTCCCCGAGTCGCTCGCCCGCCCCCGCGGCCTCTGCTGCAGTGCGGTCCCCTCCGATGCCGGCCACCCCCCCGTTGGCTCCTGCGCCACAACCGAATACGCGCGCGGCCGCCCCACCCCCCTCCGGGAGTCCGATGACCCGCCCTGCCGATCCCTCCTGGCTTGCAGCCTTCCTCGACAGTCAGAAGCAGGCCGCCAACGTCCATGAGGGCTTCCAGCGTTCGATGACCGAGGCCCACCTCGCGTTCCTTCGCACGCACGAGGAGACCTCGAGGGCGATCGTGGACCTGGCCACCCGGGGTGCCGCACCCTCCGCCGCGCGCTCCTCCGACCGCGTTGGCCTCGTGGCTCAGGCGCCGCGATGGGAGCCGTCGCCCACACCTCCCGAGCTTCGCCGCTCGGAGCCCACCTCCCCGCCCATGATCGCCATGCCAGTGCCCTCGGCGCGGCTGGAGGTCACCGAGCCAGCGCCGCGGCTGCCGCGCGCCGAACCCCAAGCGGTTCGCGCCGCCCCGGTCCTGGATTTGACCGCGCTCATGCTCGGCGTCGTGTCCGAAAAGACAGGCTACCCGGTGGAGATGCTCAACCTGGGCATGGACTTGGAAGCGGATCTGGGCGTGGACAGCATCAAGCGGGTGGAGATCCTCTCTGCGATGCGTGAGCGCCAGCCAGGGCTGCCTGAGGTAGATGCGGAGACCATGGGGGCGCTGAAGACCCTCGGGCAGGTGGTGGCTGCGCTTGGCACCGCTGTCCCGCTCGCAGTCGCCCCGGCGACCGCTGCCCCGACGGGCGGCGTTGATCTCACGGCCCTGCTCCTCGCCGTTGTGGCGGAGAAGACTGGCTATCCGGCAGAGATGCTGAACCTTGGCATGGACCTGGAGGCGGATCTGGGGGTGGACAGCATCAAGCGCGTGGAGATCCTCTCGGCCATGCGCGAGCGCCAACCCGGGCTGCCGGAGGTGGACGCCGAGACGATGGGCGCGCTGAAGACGCTCGGGCAGGTCGTTGGCGCCCTGGGACAGGCCACGCCGCCGCTCGCGGTCGGGGCGCCGGCACCGAAGGCCGTCGGCGTGGACCTCACCGCCCTGCTGCTTGCCGTAGTGGCCGAAAAGACCGGGTATCCTGCGTCGATGCTCAACCTCGGCATGGACCTGGAGGCGGATCTCGGCGTGGACAGCATCAAGCGGGTGGAGATCCTCTCCGCGATGCGCGAGCGCCAGCCTGGGCTGCCGGAGGTGGACGCGGAGACCATGGGCGCGTTGAAGACGCTCGGCCAGGTGGTCGCGTCGTTGGGGCAAACCGCCTCAGTGCAACCGCCTGCCGAACGCCCGGCACCCGCTGTGGACCTGACAGCCCTGCTGCTCGCCGTGGTCGCTGAAAAGACCGGCTATCCAGCGGAAATGCTCAACCTTGCGATGGATCTGGAGGCGGATCTCGGCGTTGACAGCATCAAGCGCGTGGAGATCCTGTCGTCGATGCGCGAGCGTGAGCCTGGGCTGCCGGAGGTGGACGCCGAGACCATGGGCGCCCTGAAGACGCTCGCCCAGGTGGTCGCCGCCCTCGGAGAGGTCGGGCGGACAGCCCCGGTCGTCGCGGCCAGCGCCCCGCCAATCCATGACGCGGTCGGTCGCTATGAGCTGCAGCTTGTGCCGGCGCCTGGGGCCGCGAGGAGCCTCGGCGCATGCGTGCTGGTCGGGGGGGGCGAGACCGCCACCCGCCTTCAAGAGAAGCTGCGCGCAGGAGGCGTCGATGCGGTGATCGGCGAGCCGGACGGATCTCGGCTTGTGGTGTTCCTCGCCGCGTTGGAGGCTGAAGCGTCGGGGCCGACGAACTACGAGCGGGCCCGGCGGGTGCATCTCGCCGCGTTTGACGCTGCGAAGCGGGCGCGTCTTGACGGAGCAGGTGGCTTCGTGACCGTCACGGCGCTGGGAGGCGATCTCGGCTGCGAGGGCACCGTGCCCGCGAATGCCCTCCTTGGCGGGCTCGCTGGCCTGGCGAAGACGGTCTCGCTGGAGCATCCGGCAGCGTTTGTCCGCCACGTCGATTTGGCGCTGGCGTCTGCAGAGACCCACGCGACGTGGCTCGCCGAGGAGCTGCTCCTGGACGGCCCCACCGAGGTCGGGGTCTCCGCGGTCGGCCGAAGGACGTCCGGCTCCTGGCAGGCGCCTGAGGCGCCTGACCATGCCAAGCCCTCCTTGGACAGCCGCGATGTGATCGTCATCTCAGGGGGCGCTCGGGGCGTGACCGCGGCGTGCGCGATCGCCCTCGCCTCGCGATGCAGCCCCCGCCTCGTCCTGCTGGGGCGGTCGCGCATCGACGAGGCGGAGGCCCTCGAGGTCGCAGCCGCGTCGGACGAGGCCGGGATCAAGCGGGCGTTGTTTGGCCTGGACAAGTCGCTGACGCCCGCCGTGGCGGGCAGGCGAGCCGGGGCTATCCTGGCGGCGCGAGAGGCCCGTGGCAACCTGGATCGGATGCGCGCTGCGGGCTCGCAGGTCCGTTATGTCGCCGTCGATGTTCAGGACAAGGCCACGTTGTCGGCCGCCCTGGACGGCGTGCGCGAGGAGTGGGGCCCGATCACGGGGTTGGTTCACGGTGCTGGTGTGATCGCCGACAAGCGGATGTTGGAGAAGACACGCGCGCAGTTTGAGATGGTGTACGACACCAAGGTGGGGGGCGCGGAAGCGCTGCTCGCCGCGACCAGCCGTGATCCCTTGAAGATCCTGTGCTTCTTCAGCTCGGTGGCTGGCCGTGCTGGCAACATCGGCCAGTGCGACTATGCGCTCGCCAACGAAGCGCTCAACAAGCTGGCCACGGCCGAGCAGCGTCGTCGGCCAGGCGTTGTGGTCAAGTCGATGGGCTGGGGACCCTGGGATGGGGGCATGGTGACGCCGGCGCTGAAGCGGCAATTCGAGGCGCTCGGGATCCCGTGCATCCCGATCGAGCGTGGCGCGGCCATGTTCGTCGGGGAGTTGACCGGGACGAGCGACGCGGTCGAGATCGTGGTCGGCGGGGCCCCCGGGCCGCTCAGCGCGCCCCCCCCGGGCCGAACCACGGTGACTCGAAACGTCACCGCGGCAACGCACGCCTACCTCCGCGATCACACCGTCGACGATCGGCCCGTGCTGCCCGTCGTGATGGCGCTGGAGTGGTTCGTTCAGCGTGCGGGCGAGCTTCGTCCCGGCATGGCCGTGACCGTGCAGGACGTCAAGGTGCTGAAAGGCGTCGTTCTGGAGCACTTCGACAACGGCGGGGACCGGTTCGAGGTCGTCGCGATCGAGGCCGGGCCGGATCGCTGGAACATGGAGCTGCGCTCAGCCCGGGCGGTTCACTACCGCGCAGCTGTGTCCGTGCAGGCCCCCGGCGCTCAACCCGGCGCACCCGCCCGGCTGGCCCACGACCGCTTCCCCCACACCGTCGCGGACGTGTACGCCCAGATGCTGTTCCACGGCCCCGACTTCCACGTGATCCGCTCGATCGGCGGCATGTCAAAGGGGGGCATGGAAGCTGAGCTGGACGGCGTCGTGGACGCCGCGAACTGGCCTTGCGAAGGCTGGTCCACGGACGTCGCCGCGCTCGACGGCGGCCTGCAGCTCGTTGTGCTGTGGACGCAGCTGGTCACCAAAAAGGCGGCGCTCCCCACGGGGATCGGGAGCTTCCGGACCTTCGGACCGCCAACGGGCGGGACGCTCTCCGCGGTGCTCTCCGCCAGGAAGACCGGCGCCCAAAACACCGTCACCGACGTTTCCTTGATGGATGCGAGCGGGCGCGTGGTTGCCGAGCTTTCGGGCGTCGAGGCCCACGCGCTGCCGGGAGGCAGCTACCCCGTGATCGCCAGCCGCAGCGCGGCCCAAGCCAAATAGCCGCCAACACTGGCCGATAATCCCGGCGCGCGCCCTCGCGCGGCGGGGGAATCGGCGATGCGATACGTAGCCCGGCCAGAAAGGAGCCTCCGCATGTCCGTGCAGACCATCGAATCCAACCTCGCATCGTTCTCCGAGAACGACGCCTCAGTCAAGCTTGTCTGGGCCGTCTTCTCGGTCATCCCGGGTGCGCCCGCGCTGTCGTTCTACCGGTCCATCCCGGAAGCGCAGATGTTGCTCTACCCGGAGCTCACGCCCGACGGCCTCGCCCGGGCCATGATCCATGCGCATGAACCGGGGACGATTCGCTCCCTCGAAGTTGCCGACTTCGTGGATAAGGGGGACATCGGGATCGCCGCGCTCGGCGGCGCTGCCGCGATGTTCCAGCTCTTTTTCGGTGACAAGAAGAAGGCGCTCGACACCGACCCGCAGCAAGGCGCGGACGCTGCGCTGAAGGCTCTGGCGATGGCCTACCTCATCCACCAGCTCATCCCCGGCAGCATCGGCGAGAAGGTAGCGACCCTTCGGGCAACGCAAGCGGGCGAGGCCCTGCTCACCTGGTACGCCGCGGTCGAGATCGCGCTCCCGTTCGCCGACGACGCGGTGCTCAAGGGCGGGTCCATCGTGGGCACGCTGATTGAGAAGTACGGCAGTGGTCATTTGGCGAAGTTGGACATGATCGGGGGCGCGGGCGCAGGCGGCAACGCCCAAGCAATGCTCGGCGCGCTCTCCGGACCGTTGGACAACGTCGTCGTCAACGTCGCGAACTACACCGTTCAAATCGCCAACACGGCCAAAGCGTACCTCCCCACGGCGATCGCGACCGCCGGTACCGTCGCGGGGGCTGTCGCCACCGCCGCGGATGCGCTGCCGGTGTACCGCCTGCTCATCGCCCGCCTCGCCGCCGAGGTCTGTCTGGCGCGGGGCGCGGCATGAGCCATGAACTTTCAGCATCGATAGGGGAATTTACCGCGACTGACATGACCGTTCGGCTGGTCGGTGGCTTCTTCGGGGTCCTGCCGTTCGTGGCTACCTGGTCGCCGATCATCGACCTGGACGTCGCAGCCCAGCAGGCAGCGGTGCGGCTGGGGTCCCCCGCCCTCGCGCCCCGGATTCGCGTCCGCGCCGAGCAGCTCGCCCGCGCGGAGGGTCCTCAAGCCGCGCTCGCAGCGTTCGCATTCCTCGACAAGGGCGACAAGGGCATCGCCCTCTTCTCTGGCCTGCGCACAGCCTACAAGGCAGTTCGCGGTCAAGAGGGGGCCTTGGAGATGGATCCCCAGCAGGCGGCCGACGCCGGGTTGAAGGCGATCGGGATCTCCTGGGCCGCCTGGAAGCTTTTCCCCGGCTCCGCAGCGGACAAAGCGCGTGCCCTGACCTCCACCGGCGCCGGGCGCGCCCTGCTGGCCTGGTACACGGCTGCTGACCTTGTGCTCCCCTTCGCGGACAACCTGGCGCAGGGCGGGACCAGCGCGATCACCTCGATGATCACCGGACAAGCAGCCGAAAATGCCAAGCGTCTCGCCGCCGTCGCAGGCGGCGAAGTGGAGCAGGCGACGGGGATGCTCGCGGGCCTGATGGGCACCTTCGAGTCCGGGATCGGCCAGGCCGCGGCCTACGCGGAGCCGCTCGCCGCTTACGTGCAGGGCCAGGCGCCAAGCATCTTCGGGGCGGTGGACAACGTCACCGGCGTCGTTGCTACGGGGGTGGACGCGCTCGCGAGCTACCGGCTGATCGGCGCCTCTCTGGTAGCGGAGGTCTGCATCGAACAAGCGGCGACGGAGGTCAAGGCCGAGGCTGAGGCCGAGGCGTTGGAGGCCGAGCGGGCGGCAGCCGAAGCGGCGAAGAAGGCTCGGGCGGACGCCGCGGCGAAGGAAGCGGCGCGGCAGGCCGCCGAGGCGGCAGCGAAGGCAGAGGCTGAGGCGCGGCTCACGGCCAGCGCGCAGCGCGAGGACTACTCCCTCGACGCCCCCGTCGCAGCGGGGTCCCTGAAGAACGCCCCAATCAAATACACGCGCAGCGCCGAGGTCGAAGCCCGCCAGGACGCGCCTCCCGCCAAGGGTGGCTGCATGGGCTGTGGCGCCGGGCTGTTCTTGTTCGTGATCGCAGGGTTGGGGACCGCCGCGACCTTTTGGGTGTGATGCGGGCGGGCTCGGAGCCCTGCTCCTCGGCCCCGGCAAGGAGGTGAAACGCCCGTGCAAACCTGCTCGCCGGATGTGCAGCGGCGTCTCACGGTGGTGGGGGGTTTGCGGCCTCGGGCGGTGAGCCGCCCCCTGCACGGACGCTTCCAAACCGCTTCAACCGACCGCCACCTCTTCCCAATCGGCGCGCGAGACCCCTACGTTGCCCGCGAGGAAGCTCCGGAGTCCGTGGTTCGGGGCGGACACCAGCCGAATGAGCAGGCGAGAGCCGTGGGGAGCATCCTCGAACTGCACCCAGCGAATTGCCACAGTCGTCCGCGAGCCTTGGGGCTGGAGCTGCCCGAACCGGAGCCGACGAACCAGCTCCTCGCCCAATTCGCGGCGTGTGGAAGGCTGGGTCGGCAGCGACCAGGTCGTGTCCGCACGCACCATCTCGGCGCCGAGGAGCGAAATGTGCAGCATGCCGTCCAGGATGCCTCGCATCCCCCGCACGGTCGCGCGGTCGACCAGGGAGTAATCGACGTCCTCGTCGCGCTCGGGGGGCTCGACACTGCCGAAGAGATCCATGAGCCGGTCGAGGAAACTCACCGGGTAGTCAGGGTGGTAAACGCGAAGGCGATCGTGCACGGTCATAGTGTACACCGGGGTGTGGGGGTTGCGACAACGGGTTGAGCGGAAGGTTCCGGGCTGGCCCGAACCGCAGGTCGCGACGAGGCGACGTGCGATTCGGCCACCGGCTCGATCACTGCCCGGAGATCGTCCAGGTGTAGGAGCTGACCGCGCCACTGGCCTCCTCACCAAAGCGCATCGAGCTCGCTGCGAGCTGGAAGCAGACGCCAAGTTCAGCGTTTCCCGTGCTGTTTTGCACGATGTGCACGCCGCTGACCACGCCGCCGGTGATGTCCCAGCCGAGGCTGATGCGGCCGTCGAGGGTGGCGTCCTTCTTCAGGCTTTGCTCCATGCAGCTCTGGAACCTGCCGTCGTACTGCCGGACCACGGTCGCGATGCTCCCGGGGTCCCCAGCGGCGAGCTTGGCGACGGGCTTCTTGTGCTCCAATTGAAGCTCGACCTTCACCGGCCCGCCCGTCTTGACCTCGCCGACGTCCACGCGCCCAACCTCCAATTTGAAGTCACCTCGCCCGCCTGCGCCGCCCTCGCGGAGCACGGGGCCCCCTTGATTGGCGGCCAGAGCGGGACCGACCTTGTTCAAGCGCGTCTGCAGGTCGTCGCCGGAGGTGTCCTCGAGGAGCGGCGCACGACCACCTCCGCTGAGACCCTCGGTGAAGAGCTTCTGGACATGCAACTTTGCACGGGCCTCGTCCTGAGCGCGCGTGTCCTGGGGCTCCTCGACAGGCTGGGACGCGGGTTCGGGCGCTGCCCTGGGCTTCGCAGGGGCGGTGGGGGCGACCTCGACAGCGGCGGCGGGAGGCGCGATCACCGGGGGCCGCAGGATCACGATGGGGCCGAGCGCGACGGCCGCTTCGACGTCGGGAAGGGGCTCAGGCCGCGGGCTTGTGAGGATGAACGCCATCATGCTCGCGGCGACTACGGAGAAGGAGCCGAGCAAGGCGAGGAAGAGGGGGTCCTCGTCGTCATACCAGCGGGCGCGGAAGTCGGAGGCGCTCGCGCGTTCACCCTGCGGAGGGGCGGGGACGAACTGGAAGAGCAGCTTGTGGCTGCCGATCACCAGCTTGCCGCGCACCTGGTCGTCCAAAGCGTACTCCCAGGTGGTGCCCTTGCGGATCGCGGTGGGCCGGAGCTCAACGAGGGACTTCATGCCGTCCTTCGTCAACAAAGTGCCCTCCACCCAATCCGGCACCCGCAAGACATAGCTGTCGCCGGTGGGGACGAGCAGCTCCATGCGACGGCCGAGCCGGGCGTCGGCGACGACGAACATGTTGCTCTCGTGCTGGCCGAGCGTCACGGGCTCGCCGAGCCGGGTGATGTGCTCGCGCACCTTGGCGTCCGCGAGGAGGCCGAGGCGGAGCACGGTAGGGGTTGCGGTCTGAGCGGAGATTTTACGGGCGGTGGCGGTCATTTGCATCTTCCTGGGTGCAATGGGATCGACAAGGCCGCTCCCGAAAGGTTCCCTTCTTTGTGGGGGGCAGGGCCCCCCACGCCCCCCGCGAGCCGAGATGCGCTCGACTACGAGCGCGTGTTCGGATTCGGCGTGTTCGGGGTGAGCGCGGGGCGCCCTCCCCGGGCTACATGCCGCCCGTGCGTCGCCTGACGAACGAGTTTCTGGTCGGTCTGCTCGCGCTTGTTGCGATCGGCTTCGCTGTCGCCGGGGTGCTGCTCTCGAACGACCGACCGGAAGGCGTCGCTGGAGTCTACAGGTTGGTGGCCGTGTTTCCCTCGGCGGACGGCGTCTACGCGACGACGCCCATCCGCATCGCGGGCGTGCCCGTGGGGGCCGTCGGCGAGGTCGTGCTCGACGGCAGTGAAGCCCGGCTGAAGCTGGAGATCCAGGGAAATGTGCAGCTTCCAAGCGACTCGGTGGTCGCGCTGGGCAGCGAAGGCATGCTGGGCGACAAGTTTCTGCGCATCACCCCGGGCAAGGCTGGCACGCTTCTCCAGGAGGGCGACACGATCGGGCTCGATGTCGCGGACGACGATCTGGCCGGGCTACAGAAAAAAGCAGGGTTGATCGCGGATGATATCAAAGCGATCACCGGGAGTGTTCGCACGTTGACCAGCGATCAGAGTACGCAGGATCAGCTCAAGCGCACGTTGGCGAACGTCGAACAGCTCTCGGAGGTGCTCTCGTCCATGGCGACCGCCAATCGGGGAGAGCTGGACGCCGTGGCCCGCAACCTGCGCGAGATGAGCGAGTCGCTGAAGGCGGTCGTCGGCACGAAGGGCAACGGCGTGGACGCGGAGATGATGCGCATTCAAAGCGCCACTGAGTCGTTGGACCGTTCCGCCGCCCGGATCGAGTCGATCCTCGGCAAAATTGACGATGGCGAGGGCACCATCGGCGGCCTGATCAACGATGGCACGACGCTCAAGACCGTGAACGAGACCTTGGCCGAAGTGCAGGAGACGGTGACCGACGTTCACGGCTTGCTCGGCCAGGTCTCCCGCCTTCAGACCGAGGTCTACTACCGCGGCGACTTCTACATGGGAACCGAGCCCCAATCCGGAGATTTCGACGGAAATCCCGTCGCGGGGAGCACGCGCAACGTGCTGGGCGCGCGGATCATGCCGCGGGAGGACTACTGGTACGTCTTCGAGTTCGTCAGCCACCCGATCGGATCGATCTCCTTCGAGGACCACTCGATCCCTGAGCTTGGTACGAGCTATCGCGAATATGTCGTGCTCCCGGAGTACCGCTACACCTTCCAGATCGCCAAGCGCTTCCACGACGTAGTGTTCCGGTTCGGCCTGAAGGAGAGCTCAGGTGGGATCGGCGTCGACGGCATGTTGTTTCGCGACCGGGTCATCCTTTCGGCGGACGTGTACGACTTCACGTACGGCTCCTGGCCCGTCATGGACGGCACGCCGCAGGTGCAACTCACCGCTCGGTCCTACCCACTGCCCTATTTGTACCTGGAAGGTGGCTTCGACAACGTCGCCCTGGGGGCCCGGTATGGCTTCGTGACAGGCTTCGCGGGCGGCGGGTTCCGGTTCACCGACAACGACCTGAAGTTCATCCTGTCCGCGCTGCCGTTCAGCCCCTGATGGTCGATTTTCGCGGCTTGGTGCGCCAAGGCGCGACGAGGCATTCTGCGACGCGCTAAAGATCCGCGCCGGAGTTCTGATGAGCAAGAAGACGAAGACCGAAGACGCCACGTTCGGTGCCTTGGAAGACGAGTTTTTCCAAGGTGGAGGCTGGGGCGAGGAGCCGGACGCCGACGCAGAGGCAGCCAAGGCCGAGGAGGCCCGGCTCGCGGCGGCGAAGGCTGAGGAGGCCAAGCTTGCGGCGGCGAAGGCCGCCGCCGAGGCGGCGAAGCTTGAAATGGCGAAGGCGGAGGCGGCCAAGGCAGAGGCGGCCAAGGCGGAAAAGGAGAAGATCGAGGCTGCGAAGGCGGAAGCCGCCAAGGCGGAAGCCGCCAAGGCGGAAGCTGCGAAGGCGGAAGCTGCGAAGGCGGAAGCTGCGAAGGCGGAAGCTGCCAAGATCGAGGCCGCCAGGGTCGCGGCAGAAGACGAGGCGGCCCGGCAGGCCTCCCGCGAGCAGTCTGACGTGTTCAAGAAAAAGTCCGCAAAGGAGAAGGCAGACGCGAAGAAGGCGGAGGAGCAGCGGCGACAGGAGGAAGCAGCCATCGCCGCGGCCGAGGAGGCCGAGAACGCCCGGCTCCAGGCAGAGGCTGACGCCGCGCGGAACGCCGAGGCGGAGGCCCAGCGCGTGGCGGGGATCGCCTCGGAAGCACAGCGTTCGGCCGATCGGGCTGCGGCGGAAGAGGCTGCGCGGGAAGCGGCGGAAGACGCTGCGCGGGAAGCGGCAGCCGCAGCGGCGGCGGAGGTCGCCGCTGAAAACGCCGGCAGGGCCGAAGCCCTCGTGATGGAGCCCGTCCGGCGTCGCCGACCAAACCCGACACTGGTGTTCGATCCGACGGAGCTGCTCGCACAGCTCGGCACGGTGGAGGATGCCGAGACCCAGATGGAGCCTGGGCTGGCCGCCATCATGGAGAACCAGCCTGAGCCGGAACCCGCGGCGGTGGTGGTGCCCCAGGCGCCGCTCGCCAGCGGGGAAGGGTCGTGGACCGAGGCGCTGGCGTTGCTCCGTCGGGAGGCGGAGCGGGCTTCAGGGGCGCGGCGCATCGTGCTCTGCACAGCGGCGGCGCATTTCGCCCGGACGAGGCTCAACGCGGCGTCGGACGCCCTCGTGCTCCTCGATCTCGCTGGCGTGAGCACCCGGACGCGGGGGGAGGGGCGGGGAGACGCCGCATACTGGCTGGAGCGGGCGCGGGCGCTGGAGGCGCTCGGGGAGCGCGGCGCCGCCGCCGCCGCCTATGAAGCCTTGGGGGCCGTGTCCCCGAATGCGGCGGAATCAGAGGTAGAAGCTGCGAAGTTACATGTCGCCACAGGCGCGGACGACGCCGTTGGCGCGGCGCTCGGCCGTGCCCTCGCCGCGGGCGAAGACCCCGGTGCCCTCTCCCTGCTGGCGGAGGTGCAACGCCGTCGCTCGGACCCCGCGCTCCCGGAGACGCTGAGCCGCCTCGCGGCGCTGCAAGTGGGCCCCATTGCCGCTGGCTTGATGGTGGAGCGGGCGATGCTGCTGGCGCGGACGTCCCAGTCCGCCGCCGCCTGGCGCGCGGCTCGGGCTTCGGACCCCGCGAACGCTGCGGCGCTCGCCGGCTTCGAGGCCGCTTTGCGCGAATCGGGCGATTGGCAGGGCCTCGCTGGCCTCTACGAAGAAGAGGCCAGGCGCGTCCAGGACGATCCGACGCTTCAGGAGCCGCTCCGTCGGGCAGAAGCTGCGTGGTGGTGGGCGCGAGCCGCCCGCGTCCTCCGCGGTCAGGTGTTCCGCAACGACGAGGCGACCCGCTGCTTCATCGCCGCGGTTCAGGCCTCCCCCCACGCCGCAGGCCTCCGGCACGAGCTGCAGGCACACCTCGCCGAATCCGGCGATCGCAAGGGACTGGTCGAAGCGCTACGCGAAGAGGCCGCTGCGCTCACGGGCCCGAGCCGCGCGTTCGCGCTCTTTCGACTCGCGCGGGAGTTGGAGTCCAGCGACTGGAAGGCCGCATGTGACGTGTACATGCAGGCCGCCGAGGAGCCCGCCGCCGCGCCCGCCGCTGAGGCCGCGCTGCGCCTGCTGCACAAGGCAGGCCGCTGGGCGGAGACGGTCGAGTTCCTGGTGCGCCGGGCATCGTGCCTGGAGGACCCCTCGCTGCTCGTCACGCTTTGGTACCGGGCCGGCGAGACCGCGGAAGGGCCGCTGCGCGACCTGAAGGGGGCGCGCACCTACTACGAAAAAGTCCTGGAGCTAGCCCCGTCCTACATCCCCGTGCTGGAGGCGCTGGAGCGCGTGTACCACCGGCTGGGCGCGTGGGCCGAGCTCGCGGCCGTGTACGAGCAACGCTCCCTGCTCGCCGAAGAGCCCTCCGGCGCGGCCCTGCAACGCCATCGCGCAGGTGCGACCTACGAGATCCGACTGCAGAACACCGCGCGCGCCAAGGAGTCCTACCGCATGGCGCTCAGCTCCGTGCCTGACTTTTCGCCAAGCGTCGATGCCTACGCCCGGCTGTTGGAGACCGACGGCGAATGGGTGGAGTTGGGCAGGGTGCTCCGCGCTGCGGCAGCGTCCACCCGGGACGCAATGGAATCGGTCAGCATGTACTACCGAGCGGGTCGAGTGCTCGCCGACCACAGCACCGACACCGACGGAGCGCGAGCCTGCCTTCGGAAAGCGCTGGAGGCCTCGCCCGGGTTCCTTCCGGCGGTGCTCTTGTTGAAGGACCTCGCCGCGCACTCGGGCGACATCGGGGAGCTGCTCGCGTTGGAGCGTGGGCAGGCGGACATGGGCGAAGACGTGGATCGGCGCCATTGGCGGCTGCTCGCCGCGGCCGAGTTCGCGCGTGGCGATGGTCAGGACCCCGATGGCCACGCCACGGCAGTGCTGCGCGAGGGCGCCGATGGTGCCGCCAAGGCGGCCGCTCTGGAGGTCTTGGAGCGCTCCGCATTGCGATCCGGCGATGCGAGTGCGTTGGCGAAGTTGTACGGGGATGCGGGCGACTGGGTGCGGCTCGCCGAGGTTGCCGTCGAAGCGGGGGAGAGCGCGGAGTTGAGCCGCGCGGTCACCGGACTGCTTGCGGACGGCCGCGCCGCGCCGTTGCGGACCCTCGCGCGGAGCGTCGAGGCCGCGGGGAACGCCCCGCTCGCTGCGGAGGCGATCCGTGCGGGGGCGCTGCTGGCTACGGTTGACGCGGTCCGACTCGGCATCGCGGACAGGGTTTTCGAGGCCCTTCCCGGCCGGGCCGATCCTGCCCTCGCCCAGGCGGCGATGCGGCTTCGCGCCGGCCCTGCGGAGACTGCGTCGGCCCACCAGGCGTTGGCGGTCGCCGCGGTCACGCCAGGGGTGCGTGCGAACCACGCGCGCCAGGCAGCGGCCCTCTTCCGATACGCCGGACAGATGGAGGCTTGCCGCACCGCCTGGGAGATGGCACTGGAGGCCCAGCCCAGCTCTCGGAGCGCCTTTGAAGGCCTCCGGGGCGCGCTCATCGCGCTCAAGGACGCTGAGGGGCTCCGCGCCATCTATGGGCGTTTGACCGAAGATCATCGCTCTGGCTTGGGCGAAGCGCTTGAGGAGGCGGGCGATCTCGCGGGGGCTACGGACTGCTTCCGGGCGGAGACGGCGACCGCCAGCGAGATGCTGCCCTGGAGCCTGCGGCTTGAGCGGTTGCTGGTGAAGGCTGAGGACTGGAAGGGGGTGTTGGACGTGCTCAACGCGCGCCAGCCCCGGCTGGCAGAGGATCTTCGAGGCGAAGGCGCCGCCCGGAGCCGCTGGATCCTGGCGGAGAAGCTCGCCGGCAGCGAAGAGGCATGGGACTACTATCGGAAGTTGCACGCGGATGATCCGAGCGACCGCGAGGTGCTGGAGGCGCTCGCGCGCATCGCTGGCGCCCGTGGAGAGACCGTCCAGGCGGTGTTTTACTTGGAAGATCTGGCGCGGACGGCCGCGAACCCGACGGAGGCCGCGCGCTACCAGCGCCGCACGGCGGACGCCCTCGAAGCTTCAGGGAACATGGAGGGCGCGCGCACCGCGTTCGCCCGCGCCCTGGACCTCGACCCGAAGGACGGCGAGGCGCTGCTTGGCCTACGCCGACTCGGAGAGGCCGCTGGAGACTGGGAGGCGGTGGTCCGGGTGGTGGAGCGCACCGCCGCGTTGGCAGCCGGCACTGAGCGTGTGGGGCTCTACGCGGAAGTGGCGCGCATCTACGAGGAGAAGGTGAAAAATCGCGCGCTCGCTAGCGACGCCTGGCGGAAGGTGCTGGATCTGGCCCCGGACCATCAAGAGGCGCTGCGACGCCTCCTGGGGCTGTGCGAGCAGGCGCGGGATTGGAACGGGTTTGTGCAGGTCGCGCAGGCGCTCCTGCCCTTCGTCGAGGGTGAGGACCGGAGCGCGCTCCAACGTCGCATCGGCGTCGTGTTCCACGAGAACATGCGCAGGGACGACGACGCGATCCGGTTCCTCGACGCCGCCACATCCGGGGTCGTCGTGGACCCCGATGCTGCGGGGCTGTTGGAGCGGATCTACGCCAATCGCGGGGATTGGGATCGCGCGGTGGACGCCCTTGAGCGGGTCGCTCGCTCCGGTGCCCCGCACGCCACCCGGGTGGACGCGCTCGCCCGCGCGGCACGGCTCAGATTGGAGATGAACCGGGATCGCCCCGGTGCCGCGGCGATCTTCGACCGCCTCCTCCAACTGGACCCGGACCACCACGAGGCGCTGCGGTTCCGCGGCGAACACCTGTTCGAGGCTGGCCAGTTCGCCGAGGCGGCCGATGTCTACGAGCGCCTGGAGCCGATCGAGTCCAAGCGCGACGTCGAGGACTTCGACGAGCAGGTGGACGTCGCCATGTTCTTCTACCGCTCTGCGGAGGCCCTGCGGCGCTCTGGGCGCGGCCCGGAGGCCATGGCTCGCTACCAGCGCGCGCTCGAGCTGAACCCGACCCACCTGCCCTCGTTGGAGGCCATCGGCCCGATGTATACGGAGACGGCTCAGTGGCAGAAGGCCGACAAGGTGTTCAAGCAGGTCCTCCAGCTCACCGGCGGGCACGGCAACAACGAGCAACTTGCCTCGGTCTACGCGAATCTTGGCATCGTGGAGCTGCACCTGGGCCAGCCAGAGAAGGCTCGGAAACGGTTCTCCAAGGCGCTGGAGCTTCGCGCCAATGAGGTCCCTGCGCTCCGCGGTCTGGCTCGCGTGCTGTTCCAGGCAAACGACTGGAACAACCTTCTCAATATCTACAACAACATCATCTACCACACCCAGGATCCCGCCGACGTTGTCGCCGCCTACGTGGCCAAGGGTTTTGTGCTCGACGCCCGATTGCACCTGCCGGACAAGGCTGCGCAGCACTTCGAGAAGGGCCTCGCGTTCGATGGGAACCAACCTGTCACGCTGCTCCGCCTCGGGGAGCTCGCGCTCCGTCGGCAAGACTGGCCCGAAGCCGCCACCATCAGCGAACGCGGCCTCGTGATCGCCCCGTTGGGCAGCCCCGTCCGTGGCTGTTTGATGCTGGTGAAGGCCATCGCGTTCCAAGCCTGCGGGGATGCGACCGCTGGCAACGAGATGTGGGCGGAGGCGTGCGCGCAGCACGACAGCGTCGCGCAGATGCTCGCCGGGACCACCATTTCGAGCCCGGACGAAGCGCACAGCCGCCTGCGCCAGCGGCTGCAGGCCGATCTCACGTTCGCGTGAGCAGCGCGTCGGCAGCGGTGCCCCTCCGTTTGCGGGCGGGCGCTTGGCTTTTTCGACATCGCGGCTGGCTGCCCGTGCCGCTGCTCCTCGCGATGTTGTGCGCCCCGCAGAGGTACCCCGCCGCAGCGCTGGTCCTCATGGCGATCGGCGAGCTCGTCCGCCTCTGGGCAGTCGGGCACATCGGTCTGCCGAGCCGCACCCGCGCGGACGGCGCGCACCGGGTCGTGCAAGGTGGGCCCTACGGTCTGGTGCGAAACCCGCTGTACATCGGAAACATCCTGATCTTCGTGGGCCTCGGCGTGCTTGCGTGGCCCTGGGCCCTGATCTCCGGTCCTGCCCTCGCATTGCACTACCATTTCATCGTGGGCTGGGAGGAGTCCAACCTGACGCAGAAGTTGGGCGCCCCGTACACCGACTACTGTGCGCGCGTGGGGCGCTGGGTCCCGCGTGCCGCCGTGCTTCCCAGCGGCGCCTGGAACGGCCGCGAAGCGCTCCGCAGCGAGCGCAGCACCCTCTTGGTCCTCGCGTTGATCCTGCTCTTCGCGGGGGGGCGGGGGCTGTTGCCATAGCGCGAGGGGGTCTTGACCTGGCGGGGCTTCGCGCGTACCCGAGAATGGTGCTACCCTACAGAACGAGGTTCGCCCCACGTTGGAACGTTCTTCCCGACTCCGCAAGTACCACCGCAAGGACTACACGCAGAGCGTGGACTTTCCGGTGGAGATCGTCGGCCGCGACGGCAGGGTTCGACGGTATTCCTATGATGACTCCGTGCGTCTCTACCAGCGCCGGATCCGCTCGGCCATTGCGCGGCTCGATGACGCCGAGCTCGTCGATCACGAGGTGCGCCACTGCAGGCTGCGCATCGATCAGCTCCGTCGTAGTTACCTGGAGCAGCAGGCCCAGCCGGTGGGGGATGGTCAGGTCTTCGGTTCTCTGCTGGCGGCGGAGGTCTACGCGTTCTTGATGCGTCAGGGGATTGATGGCTTGGATCTTGCCACGTTGAAGCTGCTGAGCGTCGCGGGGGGCGATCTCGCCTGGGTGGCGACCCATACGGGGCGGTCGTTCATGCTCTACGTCTGGCGGACGGACCACGAAACCGGTCGCGCGGGCTACCACCAGCAGCGAAAGCTCCTGTCGTGCGGTCCCGATCTGAACGACACGCTCGGGGGGGACAGCGTTGAGCGCCTGTTTGTGTCCCATGAAACGGCGGAGGTCGGGATCCTGCTCGCTGGAGAGGGGAATTGGGACGGACCCTCGGTGGACAGCGGTCCCAGCGAGGGGGAGTTCGAAGTCGCCGAGGGGCCCGCGGAGGTCGTCGCCAT
>CANKNP010000022.1 GCA_947483545.1 Deltaproteobacteria bacterium
CATCCGCCCGCGAAGACGCGGGCACCTTCTCCCGCTGGGGCGGGAGAAGGGGAGTCCCACCGTCCCGACGCATTCTCTAACTCTGTCCTCCCCTTCTCCCGCTGGGGCGGGAGAAGGGGAGTCCCACCGTCCCGACGCATTCTCTAACTCTGTCCTCCCCTTCTCCCTCCGGGAGAAGGTGCCGCCGTACTCGGCGGCGGATGAGGGCTCCCCGCCGATATTGAACCGCCCAGGAGCCCCGCCCGGGGATCAGCGGCGTTTCACGGCCCGAGTTGGCGGCTTCGGATGGCCCGAGCCGCCCGACCCTCAGCTCGGATTCTCCTCCCGAATCCTCCCAAGTTCCCGTGCGACGACCTCCGCCGTCTGGCTCAACTGCTCGAAGCTGTGAAGGCTCGACAGGAAGAACCGCAGGCGCGAGGCGTTGTCCGCGACCGCCGGGTAGAGGATCGGCTGGACGTTGATCCCGGCTTTTTTCAATGCGTCCGAGAGCAAGAGCGCGTGGAAGGAATTGCCAACGATCACGGGGATGACCGCGCTCTCGCCGGCGGCGGGCCCGTTGTCCAGGCCGTGCCGTTGGCACGCAGCATAGAAATGCGCGGCGTTGGCCTGCAGCTTGGCGACCGTCTCCGGCTCGCGCTCAAGCAGTTCGAACGATGCGATGGCCGCCGCCGTGTTCGCTGGCGTGAGCCCCGCCGAGAAGATGAAACCTGGGGCGGTGTACTTGAGCAATTCGATGAGCACGCCTGTCCCTGCGATGTACCCGCCGCAGGAGGAGAGCGATTTGGAGAGCGTGCCCATCCAGATGTCCACGTCGGTCCCAGGCACGTCGAAGTGCTCGCGCACCCCGAGGCCGCGCTTGCCGACGACGCCGAAGCTGTGGGCCTCGTCCACCATCAGGAAGGCCTGGTGCTTCTTCTTCAGGGCGATGTAGGCGGGCAGATCGCAGATGTCGCCGTCCATCGAGTACACGCCCTCGACGATGATGCAGACCTTCTCGTAGTGTGGCCGGAGCTGGGCGAGCATGCGGCCGAGGGCGACGCTGTCGTCGTGCGGGAACGGCCGGCGGGTCGCGCCGGAGAGCTTCATGCCCTGGAAGACCGAGTCGTGGATCAGCTCGTCATGCAGGATCAGGTCCTTCGCGCCGAACAGGTGCCCGATGGTCGTGACGTTCGTGGCGTGCCCGGCCGTGAACACCAGCGCGGCCTCGACGCCCAGAGCTTTGGCGATGTGGGCCTCCAGCTCCGCGTGGATCGGCCGCTCGCCGCTCGCGACCCGGGATGCGCTCACGCTCGTGCCGTAGCGACGGACCGCGTCGAATACCCGCTGCTCGACGTAGGGATGGCCCGAGAAACCCAGGTAGTTGTACCCGGAAAAGTGGATCAGCTCGTGGCCGCCGATGCTGACCGTGTCGCGGGCGCAGCCCTCAAGGGTCTTGAAATAGGGGTTGTCGATCCCCATCATCTTCGCGGCCTGCAGGCGCTGGTCGAGATCGTCGTACTCGGGGAACTTGGCGAAGTTCCAGAACTTCTCGGGGATGGGAGCAGCGGCACGCTCCGCGGTCTCGACCCGACGCAGCTCGGCCTCGACGCCCTCGCCATAGGCGACGACCGCGCCGGTGTCGTCCGTCAGCCAGATGTCCCCGCGGAACCTGTCGTTGTCGGCATCCCGGAAGATGCCGATGACGCCGAGGGTGCCGTCGGCGGAGGTCAGATCCCCGGCGGCGGTCTGCACCCAGCGGCCCAACCGCACGGGGAACCCGGCGCGGCCAAGCTTCTGAACCGCCCAGACGGCGGCGAGCTGGAACGCCGAGTCGATGGCCAGCGGGCTGAAGTGCCAGGGCAGGCCCCAGTCCGCAGACGCGCCGATGCGGACCCGCCCGCGGACGTGCGAGGCCCCAAGCCCGTCGATCCGCGCGAGTCCTTGAAGAAGGGGACCGTGAAACGTATGATCGCGGTAGAACGTCGCGATGTCCCAGGCGGAGGGATCATCTGCGGGGAGCGAGGGGATCGCTCGTGAGAGTAAAGGCGGGCCGCTGTTGCTCTCACGAGCCGTCCGGAGGGTGGCGCGCCAGGCGAGGCGATCCTTGACCCAGACGGTGAACTGGTCGCCTTCAAGGCGGTGCCGAACCGTGACGGGCTTGTCCACGGTCACGCCGTCGAAGAGCGTGAGGTCCACCACCTCGACCGGTCCGAGCACGGCGGTGCCGAGCAGGACGGCCTGATCGACGACCACGGCCATGGGTACCGTGGGCTTGCCGTAGAGCGCGTGGTCTGCCAGCCAGGGGATGTCCGGGGTGAACGACTCGGAGACCTCTACGATGCGCTGTACCGCGGGGAGATCGACGCCCAAGACCACGTCGTGGGTGGCGCCCAAGGCGGCGACGAACGCCTCGGCCCCGCGGTCGCGGTCCACAAACCAGACGCCCGTGGCGCGCATCTCGCGGCGCATGGCCAGCGGGATGGTGGACACCATGTCGCTGCCATCCCACGGTCCCCAGACCTGAACGCCGCCTGGAACGCCGCTCTCTCGGATCACAGCGGACATGGCTGCGTTGGCTGCGGCGTATTCGGTCTGGTACGCGTTTCCAAAGAAGCCGGCGTAGCTCCCGATGGCGGCGACGTGTCCAAGGCCCGGCAAGGCGCGTAAGAGCGTGCGCAGCGCCTCGACCTTGATCGCCCAGGCTTTGGCTGCGACGGGCGCCGGGACGGTGCCCAACGCCCCGTCGGCGAGCGTTCCGGCGGCGTGAACCAGCCGCGTGATTTTCAACCCCGCCAGGGCCTCGACCGCCGCCGGGTCCGTCAGATCCGCCTGGACGTAGCGCGCGCGGGCGCCCAGCTCCGCGAGGATCTCGCCCGCATCGGACTTCGAGCCCAGCAGGATCACCTCGCCCACGCCCGCCGAGATCAACGCCCGGGCCAACACGCGCCCGAGCCACCCCGTCCCTCCGGTCAGGAGCACACGTTCCGATGCAAAATCTAGCAAATTCGCGGGGCGCGTTTTTGCTAGATCATCGAACACATCTGAGCCCCTCAGAATTGGTACATGCCGGACCCCGTCGATGTAGACGACCTCGGGATCGCGCTCGATCCCGTTGGCCTCCGCCTGGGCTTCGGCCAACGTGCCGCGTACAACCTGTACCTTGTGCTCCGGCCACTCGCGGGCCATCGACTTGACGAAGCCCACCACCGCCTCGTCCTGGGCCGTGACCCCCGCCACACGGATGACGTAACTGCCAGACTTCAACACCCGGAGCGTGGAGATCTCCGCCCCGTCGATCACTGCCGCCATCGGCCCCTTCAAGCCGGTCGCCGGGGCCGGGGTCGTCCCAATCGCGTAGATCTGCATCGCCCGGCTGGGGTCGGAAAGCGGCACGTCCTGGTCGCCGGTCGAACGCTCGACGTGCTGGACCAGATCGAGCACCGTCGGATTCTTCGCGAACAAGGACCGCGGCAGACCGCCAAAACCGGGGAAGTCCTCGGTGAGCTTCTGGGCCAGCTCGTTGACCATCAGCGAGTCGAAGCCGAGATCGTCCAGCAGGCGCTGCTCGGACTTCAACGCGTCGGCGGGAAAGGCGGAGACCTTGGCGACCACGCGCAGGACCCGCGCGCGGACGTCGTCTTCGGCGGGGAGGGCGCTGGACCCCGCCGACGCCGCCTCGACCGTCGCGGCAACGGGAGCCAGTCCGCCGGCGAGCTGAACGGCGTGGGTCGTGGACTGAACGCCCCAGTAGGGCTGCGTGAGGAGCGGCGTGGGCGGGAGCGTCGCCAAACCCTCGCCGAACGCCGTGAGATCCACGCGGTGGCCGCGGGCAGCGCAGAGGGCGAGCACGCGGAGGAGGCCGAGCCCGTTGTCGTGCTCGTGCGTCGCGGTGGCCTCCGCTGCGACGGAGACGATGCTCTCGTGGTCATGCAGCGCGCCGCGGGCGAACGCCGTGAGGGTGGCGCCGGCGCAGAGCTGCACGTAGATGCGGGCGCCCTGGTCGCGGCAGTGTCCGAGCCCGCGCACGTACTCGACGGGGCTGACGGCGTGGCGGCGGAAGATCGCGCGGACGGCGTCGGCAGAGGTGGCGGGGATCTCGGCGATGCAGCTCGCCATCGGGGTGGTTGGGGCGGCGAAGGTGACGTCCGCGAGGCCGGCGTCCACGTCAGCCTGCACACACTCGAGCATCGGGGAATGGAAGGCGTGGGAGACGGGGATGCGGCGGGCCTTGACGCCTGCGGCGTTCAACCGCTCGACGGCGCTATCGACCCCGGCCGTCGGGCCGGAAATGACCTTCTGACGCGGATGGTTGTGGTTCGCAATCACCACGCCGGGGGGGAGGTGTGGCGTGATCTCCTCATCGGTGGCCATCGCAGCGGCCATGGCGCCGTGGTCGCCGGGCATTGCGGCCATGGCTGCGCCGCGGCGGGCGACGAACCGGAGCGTGTCCTGAACGTCTGCGCCGCCGGACAGCGCGGCGGCAGTGAACTCGCCGAGGGAGTGACCGAGCACGACGGTAGGCTCGACGCCGAAGCGCGACAGCACCCGTGCGACGGCGACCCCGATGGCGAACATCGCGGGCTGTGCGATCGCGGTGTCGGTGAGGGCTTGTTCGGTGGCGTCGGGGCCGTAGAGGTACGAGAGCAGGGGACGCGGCGTGATGTCCAGGACAGCGGCTTCAAGCGTCTGCAACGCCCCGGCGAAAGCGGGAAGCGCGAGCCAGTCGCGGAGCAGGCCGACGCGCTGCATGCCCTGTCCGGGGCACAAGTACGCGATGGGCGCGGGGGTGGGGTCATCGCCGATCACAACGTCCCGGTCGAGGTTGCCGCGCAGATCGGGGTTGGCGTGGAGGGCGGCGGCGGCGGCGAGGAGCCGGGTGACGAGATCGTCCAGCGAGGTCACGACCATCGCGCAGCGCAGGGGGCGGGGGCGACGGCCGAGGTTCAACGTGTGCACGACGGCAGCGAGGGTGTCCTGACCCGCCGAGTGACCAGAAGTGAGTTTGTCAGATCTGGTCACTGCTGAAACGGAAGCGAGGGAGGCGGCGAGCTCGGCGAGGTGGGCGGCGAGGAGGGAGCCGGAGTCGGCGGAGAGGACGACCAGGTGTGGGAGCGAGGGGGGGAGGGGGCCGGGGGAGGCGAAGATCCGCGTGGGGCGGGCCTCAGGGGGCTGCTCGATGACCAGATGGCCGTTGGTGCCGCCGAAGCCGAAGCTGGAGACGGTCGCGCGGCGAGGGGTGGTGGAATTCCAGGGCTGGGCGACGGGCGAGATGGCAAAGCTGCCGTCGTCCAAGTTGTGATCGGGGTGGGGCGACGACCAGTTGGCGAGGGGGGGGAGGGTGCGATGGTGGATGGCGAGGGTCGCCTTGATCAGCCCGGCGATGCCGGCCGCGCTCATGGTGTGGCCGATGTTGGCCTTGACGGAGCCGAGCGGCACGGGCGCCCCGCGGCCCTGCAACATCGCGCGCAGGGCCGTCAACTCGGTGCGATCACCGACCGAAGTTCCGGTGCCGTGGGCCTCGATGTACCCGATGCTGGCGGCGTCGGCGTTGGCGTCGTCCCAGGCCCGGCGCATGACCTCGACCTGTCCCTCGGCCCGGGGGCTCATGGGCCCGTCGCCGCGGCCATCGTTGTTGCAGCTCGACCCAGCGATGACGGCGTAGACCCGGTCGTTGTCCCGGATGGCGTCTTCAAGGCGCTTGAGCATGACCATCCCGACGCCTTCGCCCTGCACAAAGCCATCGGCGGCAGCATCGAAGGGTCGGCAGATGCCGCCCGCGCTGATCGCCCCGATGCGCGAGAACGCGATCAGGTTCTCGGGCGACAGGTTCAGGTACACCCCGCCGGCCACCGCCGCGTCGATCTGACCGTCCCGGAGCCAGGTGCAGGCATCGTGGAGGGCGACGAGCGCTGAGGCGCACGCTGCGTCCAGGGTGTAGGCCGGGCCGCCGAAGTCGAGCTCCTGGGCGACACACGCCGCGATCATGTTGGCCAGCAGGCCCGCGGCCGAGAACGCGCGCGTGGGCACCACCCGGTTCACCATCGCCGCGACCGTGCCCAACGTGGCGGTGTCCGCAGGAGAAATGCCCGCGCCCAACGCCCCGGAGGCCATGAGCCCCACGACGGCGCGAGACGACAGGAGCGTGCGGTACTCCGTGCCGGTGACCCCCACGAAGGTGCCGACGCGGCGGCGGTCCAGCTTGCGGAGGGGCGCTCGATCCTGGGCAGTCCGGGCGTCCAGCGTGGGCGCATAGCCGGCGTCCTGGACCGCATTCCAGGCGGCCTCGAGCGTGATGCGCTGCTGGGGATCCATGACCTCCAGGCGCCGGGGGGGGATGCCGAATTCCAGCGCGGCAAAACTGCGGACATCGTCGATGAACGCGCCGTTGGGCGCATAGTAGCGGTCCGACGCGCGGTGCGACTCGGAGAAAAACGTGGCGTGGTCCCACCGGTCCGCGGGGGGCGGTCGGAAGGCGTGGCGGCCCTCGCGCACGAGGTGCCAGTACCGGGAGAGGTTGGGCGCACCGGGGAATCGGCAGGCCATGCCGACGATGGCGATGGGACGGGGGGGCTTCATGGGGGGCTACGGGCTACGGGCTACGGGCTACGGGCTACGGGTGACGGGCGGGGCTACGGGCGACGGGAGCGTTGGCATTTCCGGCTCCCCGAGGATTGTGACAGGCGCGGTCTGGGCGTTCGCGAACGCCGGGCCGCGCGTTCGCCAAACCCCCCTCCGCCCTGCGGGCACCTCCCCCCGAGGGGGGGAGGGGAACGCCGGGGGGAGCCCGCCGGGCCGCGCGTACGCGGGCACCCTCTCCCGCAGGGCGGGAGAAGGGGAGGACAGAGCGACGAGCACGACGGGACGACCAGGACGACCGAGCGCTGGCATTTCCCTTCTCCCCCCGGGAGAAGGTGGCGCCGTACTCGGCGCCGGATGAGGGCTCCCCGGGGATGCTGAACAGCGCTGATCTGCGCCCCCCACTAGACCTTCGACTTCTCAATCAGCGCGATGAGATCCCCGAACGTGTTGATCCGCACCATCACTTCGTCGCTGAACTGGGTCTCCAGCTTCTCTTCGAGGTAGCCGACCATCTCCATCGTCGCGACGGAGTCCATGCCCAGCTCGCGGATCTCTTGCTCCGGGCGCACGGTCGCGAGCTTGGCGGCTTTCGTGGGGTCGACTTCGAGGATGGCCTGCTTGATGAGGTCGAGGGCGTTCATACGGTTACCTTTAGGGTGTGAAGCGGCGTTCTGTAGCCAGGGCCGGAATTGCGGAGGGTGGGAGCGAGCCGCCCCCTACTTCGCGGACACGCCGGAGTCATCCTGAGCGCGGGTGCCCAGGACCTTGGACGTCATGTGCGAGACGCGGCCGAACAAGCTGCGCGCGACGTGCCGGGCGACGGTGAGGGTCTCGCCGCTGCTGCCGAGGGTACGGTCCCCTTGCAGACTGAGCGCGTTGGACAGGAACATCTCGCGGGTCTTGCGCCGCTGGAGCTTGCCGGAGCTGGTCTTCGGGAGCTGCCCCGCCTTGAGCATGACCACCTCGCTGACCTTGAGCGAGAGGCCGTCCGCGACGGCGCGCTTGATGACGTCTGCAAGGTCGGCCGCAGCGTCGGTCTTGACCTCGCAAACCACGATGAGCTCTTCACTCTCGCGCCCTGGGCGGGAGAACGCCACCACGTTGCCGCGCCGCACGCCGGGCAATTCGGCCACGATCCACTCGACCGTCTGCGGGTGATGGTTGCGGCCGTTCAGGATGATGAGATCCTTGCACCGCCCAGTGATGAACACCTCGCCATTGCGGAGAAAGCCAAGATCACCGGTGCGAAGCCAGCCGTCTTTGAAACAGTCCGCCGTCGCCTGGGGGTTCTTGTAGTAGCCCGCGGTGACCGACGGGCCGCGGAACACGATCTCGCCCTCGCGGCCCTCGGGGAGCACGGCGCCATCGGCGTCGATGATGCCGACCTCATGGCCGGGGAAGGTCTCGCCGCAGCTCACGAAGGAGAGCGCGACCTGGTCGTCCTTGGGGGCGGCGACGGTGCCGGTGGCGCGGAAGGTCTCGGCGTCGACGTGGAGGATGCTCAGCGCATCGCCAGGCCTGCCGAAGCTCATGGCGAGGGTGGCCTCGGCCATGCCGTAGGCAGGCATGATGGCGCCCTTGGGCATGCCGCAGCGTGCGAAGGTCTCGACGAACTCGGTCATCACCTGCCCGTTGATGGGCTCAGCGCCGCAGCCGAGGACGCGGACACGGGAAAGATCCCAGCTCGAAAGCTCCTTCTCGGACGCCCGCTTGCCGGCCAGCGCATATGCGAAGTTGGGCCCGAACGAGACGGTGCCCTTGTGGTCGTGCATCACCTGCATCCAGACGTTCGGCCGCTTGACGAAGGACATCGTCGGGACAAAGACCACGTCCACCGCCGCGATCAGGGGCGTGAGCACAAACCCGATGAGGCCCATGTCATGGTACAGCGGGAGCCAGGAGACGGCGACGTCCTTGCCGGGGCGCAGGTCCATGCCGTTCCGCGCGATGGCGAAGCAGTTGGAGACCAGCGAGTCCTGGGTGACCATCACGCCCTTGGGGGCGGAGGTGGAGCCCGAGGTGAACTGCAAAAAGGCGAGGTCGTCTGCGGTGATTTTCGGGAGCGCGGCGGTGCTGGGCGCCACATCGGCCAGCTTGTCAACGGTGAGCAGGTCGCGCAGCGTCTTCACCTTGGGCATGACCTGCCAGAGCACGTTGGAGAGCTGCTTGTCGGTGAGCAGGAGCGCGGCGCCCGAGGCCTGCATGATACCCACCGCGCTGTCGGCCCAGGAGTCCAGCTTGCCGAACGACAAGGGGGGGAACATCGGGACGGGGACGAGCCCGGCGATGAGGCAAGCGTAGAAGGTGATGACGAAGTCCTCGGGGCTCGCGAGCACCATGGCGACGCGATCCCCGCGGGTGTAGCCCCGGGCCATGAGCAAGCGGGCGCGGGCTTCGGACGCGGCCCAGAGCTGCTTGAAGCTGTACTTCGTCGGGGCGAGCGCGCTGTCGAGGAAGGTGTACCCGTGCGTGTCGAACATCGCGCAGCGCTGGAAGGCCTCGACGATGGTGGCGGGGCGGTAGGCGGGGTCGAATGAGTTGGAAGCTTGCGACATGGCCGACTCCGAGTTGTTGGACAGACCCCGGCGCTCGGCCGGCTACGGAGACGTCTACCACAACGCCCGAGGCCGGCCAAGTGCCGATTTACACTTATCTTTATTCGACCCGGTCAGTTTGGCGGGACCGACTGCCCGGTCGGTTCTGTTGGCTGAGGCAAACCTCAGTGCGTACCATGTCACCCATGTGTGTGTAACGGTCTACGCACCGGCGCCAAACCCGCGCAGAACGGCTTCAGAGCGCGTAAGGCGTTACGCAGCGGCATGGTTCCGTTCCCTGGCATCCCGGTCACCGTCCAATCGTCCCACGTGGACATGTTTGGACATGTCAATCACACCTGCTACCTGGAGTTCATGGAGTGGTGTCGGTTTGCGTGGGCGGACCACCACGGTTTTCCCATCCCCGAGATGATCTCGAAGGCGCGCATGGCCCCGGCGATCCTGAGGGTTCAAATCCAGTTCCGGCGGGAGTGTCGGTACGGAGACCAGCTCCGGGTCACCGCGGAGGCGGTGAGCGCACGCCGGGGCATCGGGCGGATCAAGCAGGAGATTTTTCGCGTTCGGGAGGGACAGGAGGAGCTGGTGAGCGACGCGGAGCTCACGTTTGTGATGCTCAACCTGGACACCCGGACGGCGTTGGACTTGCCGGGGGAGTTTTTGGGGTTGTTGGGGGGGTCTACGGCGCAAGCCTGACGCCGCAGAAGCGGCAGTGCTTCACCCCGAGGAAGCCCTTGCCCATGAACTTGCTGCAGGCGCGCCGAGCACCAGGACGAGGAACGCCATGCTAACCATGAACTGCCGCCGCCATCGCCGCTGGTAGCTGATCATCACGTCGTCCATGGGCGCTCCTGTGCGGCGCCACCCCGGGCAAAGGGCACCCGCGTTACGGCGCGCGATGCCTCGCTCGTTCAACATCGGCGGCCCCTGCAAGCCGGACACCGACTACATGCTCGCGCCCGAGCCCCGGCTGCCCGGGATTCGGACCCTCATCGATGACCAGCGATTCTTCGTTGTTCACGCCCAGCGCCAGGTGGGCAAGAGCACGGCCATGCTGTCGCTTGGGCGGCAACTGACCGAGGAGGGCACCTACGCGTCCGTCATGCTCTCCGTGGAGGCCGGTGTGCCCTACGCAAACCTGGAGCGGGCTGTCCCGGCGATCCTTGGATCGTGGAAGGACCGCGCCGCGGACTTCCTTCCCCCGGAGCTCTGCCCGCCCCCCTGGCCCCGGACGGACGTCGAGACCGCGTTCGGGTCGGCGCTCCGACTCTGGGCGCGCGCCTGCCCCCGGCCTCTCGTATTGTTTCTCGACGAGGTCGATTCGCTCGCTCCGGACGTGCTCGGTGCGCTCCTGCGCCAGCTCAGAGACCGGTACAGCGCCCGCCCCGCGAGCTTCCCCTGGTCGATCGCACTCGTGGGCATGCGCGATGTCAAGGACTACGTCGTGGCCGCGGGCGGCACGGGTCGCACGGGGGCCGGCTCCCCCTTCAACATCCTGGCGGGGTCGCTGACCATGCGGCCCTTCACACGGGACGAGGTGGCGGAGCTTTACGCGCAACACACCTCGGACACTGGCCAGGTCTTCGAGGCCGAAGCGGTGGATCGCGCGTTCGAGCTCACGCGCGGCCAACCCTGGCTCGTCAACGCCCTCGCGCGGGAAGCCACCTGGGTCCTTGTGCCCGACCGCGGGCTCCCCATCACCGCCGCCCACATCGACGAGGCGAAGGAGACACTCGTCCGTACCCGTCCGCACCACCTTCAAAGCCTCGGGAGCCGCTTGGAGGAGGATCGCGTCCGTCGGGTGGTGGAGCGGGTCCTGGCAGGGGATGGCCTGGATGCCATCTCCTCCGACGACAGGGACTATGTCACGGAGCTCGGCCTGCTCCGGTTCGACGACATAGGGAGCCTTCAGTTGGCCAACCCGATCTACAACGATGCGATGCCGCGGGCGTTGGCGGCCACGATCCAGATGGGAATGCCCGCGCCGGGCCATTCTTGGCTCGATGCCACGGGGCGGGTCGACACGGTCCAACTGCTCACGGGGTTCCTGCAGTTCTGGATTCGGTACGGGCATCGGATGATCGGCGCCTCGCCCTACAAGGAGATCGCGGCCCAACTGGTGCTGCTCACCTACCTGCACCGCGTGGCGAACGGCGGGGGCTCGGTGTCACCGGAGTTCTCGGTGCTCTCAGGCCGCATCGATCTGTGCCTGCGGAAGGGCGATGTCACGCTGGGCGTGGAGCTGAAGGTGTGGCGCGAGGGCCGTTCGGACCCACTGGAGGAGGGCATGGAGCAGATCGATCGGTACCTGACGGCGCTGTCGAAGGGCCGGGCGAAGGTGCCGGGTTGGTTGGTGATCTTTGATCAGCGGCCAGGTCAGCCCGAAGTTGCCGACCGGACGAAGGCGCGGGGAGTGACCAGCGCGGCGGGGTTCGACGTGACAGTGATTCGGGCCTGAGGAGCGCCCTACAGACAATTCCCCGTGCCACAAGTGAACGTCGCATCATCCCCATAGGTGAACGTGTTGCCGCCGACGAACACGTCGCTGGCGCTGCCATCGGCCATGTTGTCGGTGGTGTCCAGGCCGGTGTCGCAGAGCGTGGCGTCGATGGTGGCGCCGCTGGTCAGGTAGAAGCCGCCGCCCTGGTAGACCGCCGTGTTCTGGTAGACGCCGCCGGTGGTGTCGGCGCTGCCGGTGCAGACGAGGCCGCCGCCGTACAGGTACAGCCCCGCGCCGGACTGCTCGACGGTGTTGTCGGAGATGACGGAGTCCTCGTCCATCGTGATGTCGGCGTTATAGGCGTATATCCCACCGCCTCGCCAGCCGCTGTTCGTGGAGATGGTGGTGCCCACTAGGGAGGCCGAGGCGTTTTGGACGTAGATCCCGGCGCCGTACTTGTTGATGCTGCTGTCGGCGAAGGCGTTGTCGCTCACGACCGAGTCTGTGAACTCGACATCACCGCCATAGGTGGGCGAGATGTAGGCCCCGGCGCCGTACCCGGCACCGGTCGTCGTGACCGTATTGTTCGTGATCGATGCGTCGGTCACGTACACCAGGCCCCCGCTCAGGTAGACCCCGCCACCGTTGTTCACCGCCTGATTCCCAGAGATCTCGGCACCCTCCATGGTCAGGGCCACGCCCGACGAGCCGGTGGTGAGGAACATGCCGCCGCCGCTGCCGGCCCCGGTGTTGCCCGTCGCCAGCAGGTCCGTGAACGTGATGGTCGCGCTGCTCGATGTGGTCAGGTACAGCCCAGCGCCGTACCCAGCCCCGCCGAGGGTGTTGTCCACGAGCGAGAGCCCGTCGAGCGTTGTGGCCCCGCCGGCGCTCACGTAGGCCCCCGCGCCGTACCCGTTGGCCGTGGCGTTCGCGGTGACCAAAACGTCTGTCAGTGTGAGCGCGGCGTCCACGTCCAGGTATAGGCCCCCGCCGTTGCTTGAGGCCTCGTTCCCCGAGATCTCCGCGCCGGCCATGGTCAGCGCGCCCGACGAAGACGACGCGAGGTACAGCCCCCCGCCGGTGCTCGGCCCGTTGTTGCCCGTCGCGAGCAGATCGGTGAAGCCGACCACCGCTGATCCCGACGCGCTCATGTACATGCCCGCGCCGTAGCCGGACCCGCCAGGGACGGTGTTGTCCAGGAGCGAGACCCCGTCGAAGCTCGTGACACCCCCGCTCGTCGCCACGTAGATCCCCCCGCCGTAGCGACTCGAGCTCGTGCTGCTCAAGGTGTTCGTGCTGACGACCACGCCGGTGAGCGAGACGTCGTAGTCCACGTTCAGGTAGAGCCCGCCGCCGCGTGACTCGGAGGAATTGCCGACGACCTCGACGTCCTCCATGACGAAGGCCTCGTAGGATGAGGACACGAGGTACACGCCGCCGCCGTAGCTGTCGGGCGCCTCGTTGTTGGTGATGGCGCTGCCCCGGATCGACACCTCCGCGAGGTCGTTTGCGTTGATGTAGAGCCCCCCGCCTGAGCTCCCCGTGTTCAGGTTGCCGTCGATCACCGCATCCTCGATGTCCAAGCTGGAGAACCCGCCCGCGGATGCGTAGATGCCGGCACCGTAGGACGTGGCGATGTTGTCGCTGATCGTGCCGGACACCCACAGGGCGCCCGTCGCGCTTGCGGAGAGGTACAGACCTGCGCCGTACGTCGACAGGTTCCCCGTCGCTGTCACCCCTTCGAGGGTGACGCCACCGGAGCCGCCCGAGGTGGCGTACACGCCCCCCCCGTAGCTGGTCGCGTAGTTCCCAGTAAATGTCGAGAGGGTCACAACCAGATCCTGGCCTCCTGTGGCGGTGTGACGCAGGCCGCCGCCGTAGTCGGCGAGGTTGCCATCAAACGTGCAGCCGTAGACCTCCACCGTGGCGGAGTCCGAGTCGATCCCGCCGCCGTAATTTGCATAGTTTCCAGTGAACGTGGCGGTATCCGCGATCAACGTACCCCCGCCCATGTAGATCGCCCCGCCGTAGGAGGCGGAGTTGTCCGCGAACACGACATCGTAGAGGGTCACCTCTGCGTTGTCCGAGTAGACGGCCCCCCCGTAGGTCTCGGTCTCGTCCGCCGGGGTGGTCCCCCCTCCCCCTTCGAGTGTCAGCCCCGTGAGCGTGACCTCCGACGAAGCCTCCGCCTGCACGATCGAGCCCGTGCCGCTGCCATCGAAGGTCGTGGACCCCGAGCCATTGCGCCCCTCCACCGTGACATCGCTCCCCGCGGGAGCGATCAGGTGGACGTTGTAGGTCCCGTCGCAAACCCAAACCGTGCCATCCATTGGCAAGGTTGCGGTTGCGAAGCCGTCTGTCAGGTCGGTCCATACGCCCCAGGCGCTCTCGGCGGAGACCCGCCCGGCCTCGTTCTCTGTGGTCCACGACGCTGTGTCACAGTCGTTCTGTTGGAGGTCACAGAGCTCCGGCGCGCCCGGGTAGACGGTCGCATCGGCAGGGTCACAGTCGTCGCCCGCGTCGGAGATGTAGCCATCCGGCGCCGTACACGAGACCGTGGCGGTAGCGGCCTCGCCCGAACCGTCGCCATCGCTGTCGGCGTACCAAGTCGCGCTCCCGACGGCGTCCACTTCGTCGCTGGTGCCGTCACAGTCGTTGTCCATGCCATCGCAGATCTCGGTGGCCGCTGGGTAGGCCGCCGCTTGCAAGTCATCACAGTCGTCGCAGGCCGGCCAGCCGTCGGCGTCGGCGTCGGCATAGCCAGTCGAACCGTCACAGTTGTAGTCCGCGGGGTCGTCGCAGGGCTCCTCGGCACCGGGGTGGTAGGCGGCGTCGGTGTCGTCGCAGTCGGTCGCGTCTGCGACAGTCCCGGGGACCTGCTCGCAAGACTCTGTCGCAACCGCGGGGTCTCCGTAGCCATCGCCATCGGCGTCGGCGTACCAGGTCGTCGCCCCCGCGTTGTCATCGACGATGCCGTCGCAGTCGTTGTCAACCAGATCGCAGGCCTCGGCCGCGTCGGGATTCGTGGAGGCGACGGCATCGTCACAATCCTCGCAGGCCGGCCAACCGTCTGCGTCGTTGTCGGCAAAGCCCGTCGAACCGTCACAGTTGTAGTCTGTCGGATCGGTGCAGTCGTCCTCGGGGGCGCCGGGGTGCAGGTCGTCGTCGCCATCGTCACAATCGCCGCCTTCGGTCGCGAGGCCATCGCTTGGGATACAGGCCTCAACCGGGGCGTCACCGTAGCCATCGCCATCGCCGTCTGTGTAGTACGTCTGCGCGTCGATAGCGTCGACGTCCACGGTCCCGTTGCAGTCGTTGTCCAGACTGTCACAGACCTCGATCCCAGAAGGGTTCACGGCGCGCGAGGCATCGTCACAGTCGCCGCCCTCGGCCACGGCGCCGGTGCCGTCGCAGCTGGTGTAAGAGGCTGCGTCGTCACCGTAGCCATCGCCATCGGCGTCGGGGTACCAAAGGGCGGATGTACACTCGACTTCTTTGGCCTTGCATCCGGCGGAGAGGGCGACGAGAACAGCAAGGACGAGGTGGCGTGAGCGCATGGGGCATCCGGTTCAGGCGAACATACGGCGGGGCGCGAGCGGTCACAAGGGGCGGGGTGGCGGGAGTGTTCTCACGGGGTGTTGGCGGAGGTGGGCGGCGTCAGAACGTAGGGTTGTAGGTTCCCTTCAACTCGCGACCGCGCCGGACGATGCGCTTGATGACCGGCGGGATGTTGGGCCAGCTGCCGTAGTGCTGCAGCAGCCTGTACCAGGCCTTCGTGCACGCATCTGCGGGGTAGGTCCCCGCCATTTCCTCGCAGATCGCCAGCACGTTCTCGGGCAGTTCGACGTCCGTTTCCTCACCGCCGGCTTCCCGAAGCTCGTTCCAGGCGCGTCGAGCGAAGTCCGGGGGGGATGGCTTGGGTTGCCGAGGCTGCATGGGTGTAGGGTAGTGGAGGGGCGGGGGATCCGCACGATTTCAAGTGGGTCGGTGGCGATGCTGGAATCCGTGATCAAGATGAAGCTGGAGTCGCCCGATGAGCCGACGCTCTGCTCACCACCGCAGACGTGAACGACAACGTGAACGTTGTGCCCAACAAGTGCAACAACGGGAGGTCGAGCATCAGGCTTGGTTGGCTGAACCTGCGAAGCCCCTGTCGAGTCAGCCGAACAGGTGGAGTGGGACGCTTCGGGGAGGAGCACAGCTTGCAATCACCTTCAGCGGGGTGCGCGTGCCGTTCGATCCCGCCGATGAAAACGCAGCGAGCAGGATCGAGGCCGACACGCTCGGGATGATGTTGGCGCAGGCCCGACGGGATGACGAGCAGTAGAGGGTTTCGGCCGAGAACCCTATTCCGGGAATCGAGAACCGTGGATTCAGATGGCGGCCTCGGCCCTCGGGCGACCCGATCAGGTCGAGCGCCCCACAGCTCTCCGCCGAGTGGCTGCGGCCGGCATCCCGGAACCCAGGCTCGTGGTCGCGCGATTCGGATCACCCGCGAAAAAGAGTTCCCCCGCTCTCCAGACCAAAGACCGCCGCGTCTTTCGGGCACATCTGGACGACACTATATAGCCATCACGCCGCTCTATTTATCTCTAAACATTGAACCGAAAATGCATCACATCCCCATCCCGCAAAACATACTCCTTCCCTTCCACCCTCATCTTCCCCGTCGCCTTCAGCGCCGCCTCGCTCCCGGCCGCCACGATGTCGGCCACCCCGTACACCTCCGCGCGAATGAACCCCCGCTCGAAGTCTGAGTGAATCACCCCCGCGGCCTGCGGTGCCTTGCACCCCACCGGCACGGTCCACGCCCGAATCTCCTTGGGTCCACAGGTAAAATAGGTCTGCAAACCCAACAGCACATAGGCTTCGCGAGCGAGCGCGGCCAATCCGGGCTCTGAAATCCCCAAGTCGGCCAGGAACGCGGGGCGGTCCTCTTCCGGCAGCTCAGACACCTCGGCCTCCACCTTCGCGCAGAGCACGACCACCCGCGCGCCCTCCTTCGCCGCGCGCTTCCGCACCGACGCGACATAGGCGTTCTCTGCGCCGAGCCCATTCTCGTCTACGTTACACACGTACAGCGTTGGCTTCGCCGTGATGAGCTGACACTCACGGATGCTCGCCCATTCGTCCGGGGTCCACTCCCCCGACCGGGCCGTCTTGCCGCTGTCCAGGTGCGCAACGAGGCGTTCGGCCACAGCCATGTGGAAGAGCGGCTCCTTGTCGCCGGCCTTGCTGTTTTTCTTGCACTTGTCCACACGCTTCTGGGCCGTGTCGATGTCCGCGAGGATGAGCTCCGTGTCGATGGTGTCGATGTCCCGATCCGGGTCGGGCCCGCCGTCCACATGAACGACGTCCAGGTCGTCGAAGCACCGCACCACGTGGAGGATCGCGTCCGTGGCGCGGATGTGGCCGAGGAACTGGTTGCCGAGGCCCTCGCCCTGGCTCGCGCCGCGGACGAGCCCGGCGATGTCCACGATCTCGACAGCGGCCGGGAGGATCTTCTGCGTCGGCTGCACCGAGTTCAACTGCTGGAGCCGGGCGTCCGGGACGAAGACGATGCCGACGTTCGGATCGATCGTGCAGAAGGGGTAGTTCGCCGCGGCGGCCCCCGCGGCGGTGAGCGCGTTGAAAAGGGTAGATTTGCCGACGTTCGGGAGACCGACGATGCCTGCTTGCAGGGACATGGGGGACCTGGGTGGGCCCGGCGGGTATCAAGGAAGCCGGATACATGCCCCGGCGATGTCCGACCCCGACGTTGAAGCCCGCGCAGTACTCGCGGCAAACGATGCGTTCTACCGAGCCTTTGTGGCGGGGGATGCGTTGCGTATGGATCTGGTCTGGGCTGGGCACGTCGGCGACACGTGCATCCACCCCGGCGCGGAAGCCATCATCGGGCCGATCAACGTGCAGAACTCGTGGCGCCGCCTGTTCGTCTCCGGCGAGCGCTTGAGCATCCGGCTGTCCGATCTGCGCGTGGACGTCTACGGCACCACGGCCAAGGTCCACCTGATCGAGAACGTGAGCTCGTCGGGGGAGCAGCAGCTCGTCGCCCGCGTCGCCTGCACGAATCTGTTCCTACGCACAGAGGATGGCTGGCGGATGACGCTGCATCATGGCGCTTTGATCGCGGATGACCACGAGCCGGAGCTCGAGCCGGACCCGGATACCAGCGAGTTCAACTAGGCCCCCGCCGGGCCTTCGCGGCGCCCGCGCCGCCGCGCTACGTTGGCGGGATGCTGACCCTGCTCGTCCTCCTGCCCACGCTCACGTATGCCGCTGACGGTGCTCCCGAGGCCCCCGCTGGATCCACGGCGGGGCCGCCGGCCGATGGTCAGGCTGGCCCCCCGCCTCCTCCGCCGAAGCGCGACGGCAAAGGCAAGGGCAAAGACAAGAAGGGCGAAGGCAAGGACGACGACGACGACAAGCACTTCAAGCTTGGCGGGGACTTCCAGGTCAATTTCGTCGCGGAGCGGCTGGAGCGCATCGGGGATGTCGCCTACGAGTCGAACCCCCCGCGGTCCACGTTCACGGTCGCCCACTTGCGCCCGCGCGCCGACTACAAGCCGACCGACTGGCTCGCGATGCGCGCGGCGGTCGAGTTCGCGGCGATCCCAGACAGCCCGCCCCAGGATCCGGAGCTCGTCGGAGAGTCTCTCGCGGTCGCAGCGACCGACGAAGACATCTTGAACCCCACCGTGGACGAGATGTTCGTCAAGCTCCAAAGCACCGGGCCGCTGCGCACGTCGCTCCGCATGGGCGTCATGCACACCTCCTTCGGGTTGCGCGACGAGTACGACCGTTACGACACGTTCTTCATGGGCGGGCAGCTCGCCTACATGGAGCCCGAGCGCCGGTTTGGCGTCTCCCCGGGCATCGACATCGGCGTCGGCTGGCGCCTGGCGTACAAAGACTACGCCGCGCTGGACCTGCAGCTGATCAACGGCTCCGGGGTCACGCGGCTCGACGCGACCGCGGCCAAGGACATCGTCGCGCGACTCACGCTCTCGCCGGTGGACGTGGTGGAGATCCGCGGCTCATGGATGCACGCGGGCAACGCCGAGGATGGCCACACCCACGGGGCGTTCTCGTTGGGCCTCGACGGCGGCCGGTTCCTGCCCGGCGTGAACCCTCGCATCGTCGCGGAGGGGGTCATGAGCCGCGTCACCACGGGCGGCTACAGCGTTGACCGCCTCGGGTGGCTGGTCGCAGCGGCGGGCGATGTCCCGCTTCAATCCAAGGTCACCGACCATTTGTCGCTGCTCGTCAGCTACTCGCGGTTCGACCCCGACCACTTCGTCGCGGCCGGTCAGGACGACCCCGCCTCGTACGACCAGAACTGGTACGTGGACGCGGGGGCCAACCTGTACTGGAACATCGACGGCAAGGGCAACAAGCGAGAAAAGGAGCGCCGAGGCCCACAGTCCGCGGCGTTCACCGGCCTGACCTGGGAGCACATCATCCCGCAAAACCTCGACATCCCCGTGTCCGACAGCATCGTCGTGCATTGTGGCCTGTCCAGGTGACGGGGTGATTGGCGGGCTCTGGGCGATCTTCGCCGGGTTCCCGCTGAGCTGTGCGCCGCCCGTGTACGCTGCGGAGCCTGCCGAAACCCCCGCCCCGACGGAGGTGGAACCACCGGCCGAGCCACCGCGCCCCATCATCGGGGTCGAAGGTGGGGTGGAAGGCGGAGTCGTGGGCGGGGTCGTGGGCGGGGTGATCGGGGGTTCGCGCGTCGAGCCGGCGCCCGGCGAACCCCGGACGATCTACTGGGCCGAGATGCGGGCGACCACCCAGGTCGTGCCGAGTTGGCCTTTGGGCGAGCCTCGGGAGGGCGAACACGCATGCAAAGCCGTGTTCATCGTGGACATCACGGGCGTTCCCACCTCCGTCGTCGCCAGTGCCTGGGGCACGTCGCGAGATTGCCCCGACCCGTTCGTCCTCTCGGTCCAGGAAGCCGGGATGACGTGGCGGTTCGAGCCCTACGTGCACGAGGGTCTCCCGACCGCCGTGCGATTTCAGATGATGTTCAACTTCGTCGGTACAGAGTGACGGGATGAGGGGCGGGCTCCGGGCCATCTTCGCCGGGTTCGCGTTGGGCTGTCTGCCGCCCGTGTACGCCACGGAGCCTGCCGAGCCCCCGCCCCCCGCGGAGGTGGAACCACCGGCCGAGCCACCGAGCCCATCATCGGGGTCGAAGGTGGCGGTGGTGGCGGTGGCGTGGGTCGTCGAGGGTCCCTATCTGGAGGGACCGCTAACGGTGTACTGGGCGGACGTGGACATCAAGCGACGGCCGGATCCGTGGCGGCCCGAGATTCCGATCCCGCGCGAGGTCGATTGCGTGCTTCGCTTCGTCGTCGACACGCGGGGTCGGGCCAGCGTGACCCCCGCCCGTTGCCGGACGGGGTTCGTCGAAGTCAGCCTGGAGGCCGCGGAGCGGTGGCGGTTCCGCCCGTACCTCGTGGACGGGGTCCCGACAGAGGTCCAGTTCCTCTACACGTTCAAGTTCGCTGCCGACGCGCCGTGACCTGGAGGGGCCTCACAGATCAGCCCCCAGCTGATCTGTGATCGGTGGCGAAAACCGCGGCCCGCCCAAATCGCCACCGCGGCCGGTGTCCGAGCACACAAGAAGCCAAACCTCACCCGCCCCCGATGAAAATCCGGTACCATCGCGCGATCCGAGGTCTCTCATGCGTCCCGCCCTCCTTTTGCTCGCGTTCCTGTTCACCGGCTGCACCGACCCCATCGACGAGGCGAAGACCGCCGACACCATCGAGGCTTGGGAGGCGTATCTGGCCAAGCCTGAGGCGACCGGCTCGAACAAGCTCACGGCGGAGAGCCGGCTTGAAGAGCTATTGGCTGCAAAGGCGGATAGTTCCAAGCTGATCGCCGACTATGACGCGCTGATCAAGCGGTTCCCGAAGGCGCGGGACGTCAAGAAGCGGCAGAAGACCCGGGTGGAGCTGTCCCTGGCGGAGGCGGAGACGACGAACACGCCGGAGGGCTGGCAGAAGTTCGTCACGGACAACCCGAAGGCCGATGGCGCGCTGGTCAAGCAGGCCAAAAACCGGATCGCGATGGCCGAATACGTGCCGAAGCTCACGATCACCGAGCTCAAGATCGAACAGGTGAACCTGGCCGAAGATCCGAAGGGCCCGAAGGACGGCTGGGGGTTCTCGGTGGACATCACGAACAACGGGGACAAGTCCATCAATTACCTGAACATGCAGCTCTCGATCACGGATCCCTCGGGGGCGGCGACCAACCCGATCCCCTACCCGGCGTGCGCGTCCACGTTCAACGTGCCCATGGTCGAGGAGTTCTACAAGCCCATTGAGCCGGGGCAGACGCGCCACTGGGTGTACACGACCGGCGAGGTGCCCGAAAACTTCGCGACGACGCCCGCTGGCAAGGTCGTGCCGATCACGATCCGGTTCGTCGGCGAGAACTGACGGGGTTGTTCGACGCCTTCGCGCTGCTTCGCTCCGCGCACGGCTTTGTCGGGGTGCTGGCCGCGGCAGCGCTCACCCACCCCGCCCTGGCGCGGGTGCCGAACCCCCGGAACGCGCTGCCCGCCTCGCTGATCGTCACGTTGGCGTTCGGCGGGGGCGTGTTCATCTACGGGGACTACCGGGCCGGGCCGAAGCGGGTGCTGCTCGGCGAAGCCTTCGCGCTCGCCCAGGCCTTCGAGGTCAAAGAGCACCTCGCGTTTGTGGCGATCAGCCTCGCGATCGGGGGGGCCGGGCTCCTCCGTGCCGGAGAGCCGGCGTTGGCACGGACTTGTTACCGCTGGGCGGCAGCGCTCGCTTGGGTCGTGGTCGGGATCGGGTGGCTCGTCAGCGGATGGCGCATTGCAGCATGAATGATGCTGTGCTACAGCAAGCGCATGAACACCCCCAAGATCTCCTCGGCGATGGGCTTGCTCGCGGTCCTCTCGCTCGTGTACCTGCTCAACTTCCTGGATCGCACGCTGATCTACATCTTGTTCCCGGCGATCAAGAAGGAGATGGTGCTGAGCGACATGCAGCTCGCGGCGCTGGGAACGACGTCGTTCGTGCTGTTCTACACCTCGTTGGGGTTGCCGTTCGGGCGGCTCGCCGACCGCGTGTCCCGGCGCGGGATGATCGCGGCGGGGCTCGTCACCTGGTCCCTGGCGAGCGCGGCGACGAGCCTGGCGACGGGCTTCTGGTCGTTGTTCTTCTGCCGTGTGCTGGTGGGCATCGGAGAGGCTTCGCTCGGGCCGGCGGCGATGTCCCTGCTCGCGGACAAGTTCCCCGCTGAGCGCCGCGCGACCGCGCAGTCGGTCTACTCCGCAGGCGTTCCGCTCGGCGCAGCCGCCGCTTTCTGGCTCGGTGGCTACATCGGCGATGCCCACGGGTGGCGCACGGCCTTCGTCGCCCTTGGCCTACCGGGGGTCGCGCTCGCCGGGATCGTGATGCTCCTGGTCGAGCCCAAGCGTACGTCTGCTGCAGTGCAGCGTCGCCCGTTCCTCGCAGACCTCACCACGATCCTCCGGTCGCCGGGGCTGCCGAGGGTGCTCGCCGGCCTCGCGCTGGTCGCCATCGCCGCGAACAGCCTCTCGATCTGGGTGCCCACCTGGCTCGTTCGGGAGCGTGGCTTCGCGGTCGGCGAGGTAGGCCAGCTCGCCGGGATGATCATGGCGACCGCCGGTCTCGCGGGCACGCTCGGGGGGGGCGCCCTCGCGGATGCCTGGCAGCGCCGCTCGCCGCAGGGGCGGGCCTACTTTGTGGCCAGCCTCGCGGGGTTGGCGGCGGGCGCCTGGGTGGTGCTCTTGCAAGGTCCGACGGGCGCGACGATGATCGCGGCGTACGCGGTCCTCGCGTTCACAGGGCTCGGCTGGCTCGGGCCGGCCGCAGCCGAGGTTCAAGCGCGGGTGCCCGCAGAGCTGCGCGGGCTCGGCATTGCGGTGTATTTCCTGGTGGTGAACCTGGTCGGGTACGGGATCGCGCCGTTGGTGATCGGGGGGATCTCGGACCGCCTGGTCGCGCCCGGGCTCGGCCAGGCGCTGCTGATCTTGCCGGTTTGTTGCATTGCGGCAGCGGGTGTGCTCGGCGCCTCGGGCTGGCGGTCGTCGCGAAGCACGCTCGCTGGCTCGCCTGCCGTTCCTCGTTCCGCGTAGGGCCGGCGGCCTCACCCCCGGAAGGCACTCGCACAGAACAGCAACACCACAAGCACCAACCGCCCAACAAACGCGTGACGGGCTCCGCGTTTCGTCTCGGCCTTCGCGGCGAGGGCCGTCCCGATCACCCCCCAGAGGCCGAAGATCCTCCCGAGTGCCACGCCAAGCAGGTACGACCCCTCCGGTTGGGCGTCACCCCCGCTCCCCGCTTCGCGCCGCTGAAGGGCAACCCGATTGGCCTCGATTCGGGCGGCGGCTTCGGGTCCGGGATCGCTCCGGCTGTCCCTGCGGCACGCTGGACACTGTCCGTTCGTTTCGAAGCGTACATAGGTACCGCAATGGCGACACGAACCCATGCCGGTTTGAACGGTGGCCATCAAGCCCTCTGGGCCGGATGCTACCACACCAGCCGCCCGCTGATCTGTGATCCGTCGGTCACAAACCAGCCCCCAGCTGATCTGTGAGCGGACGTCCCGGTTAGCAGCGCCAGTGAATCCCAACCTTGCCGCAGGAGAGCGTCCATGAAGGTGGTTGTCGTCGGCGCAGGCATCGTCGGGTCAGCCACCGCCTGGCGGCTCGCCGCGCGGGGCTGTGAGGTCCATCTGGTCGAGCAGTTCGCGCATGGCCACACCCGGGGGTCCAGCCACGGCAACGCCCGCATCACGCGCACGACCTACAAGCACCCCGCTTACGTCGCGCTCGCCAGCACGGCGCACGCGATCGACTGGCCCGAGCTTGCGGCGGAGTCCGGTCGCACGCTCCTGCACCGCGGCGGGGACGCGGTCGTCTGGGGTCCCGAAGGTCCCCGACTCGCGGCGTACGCGGATGCGATCTCCGATCCCGCGGCGGTCGTGCAGCTCCCCGTCGCAGAGGCCCGCCAGCGGTTCCCCGGCCTGCGGTTTCCAGACGCCGAGCGGGTGCTGTGGGATCGGACCGCCGCGGTTGTCGCCGCCGCTGACACCATGAACGCGCTCCGGGAGGTTGGCGGCGCCCGGGGTGTCGTGCTGCACGAGCACACGCGCGTGACCGGGTACGACGCAGGCGAGGACGGTGTGATCGTGCACACCGACGGCGGCGATCTGACCGGCGACATGCTGGTCCTCGCTCAGGGTCCTTGGGCGGTCGCGCAGGTCGGGCTTCGTGCGACCCCGGCCCGCCAGCACGTCGGCTACTGGCCGCTCAAGGGCGCCCGCGCCGGGGCGTTCCCGTGCTGGATCCACCTCGACACCGACGAAGCGCACTACGGCCTGCCCGGCATCGGCGAAGAGGTGCTGAAGGCGGCCCTGCACTACACCGCCGCAGACGATCAGGGTGACGACCCCGACGTGACCGTGTCGGACGCCGATCCCGTGGCCATCGCGGCGGTCGAGGCCCACCTTCGCGAGTGGTTCGACGGCCTCGGCCCGCTCGTCCACAGCGAGACGTGCTTCTACACCAACACGCCCGACGAGGACTTTGTCCTGGGCCACCTCGCTCCTCGCGTGGTCATCGGCGGAGGGCTCTCAGGCCACGGCTTCAAGTTCGGCCCGCTGCTGGGGAGGATCCTGGCGGACTTGGTGATGGACGGGCAGTGCAGAATCCCGGCGTTCGCCGATCACCGAGAGCGGTTCAGTCCGGGCTCTGCCACGCAGTGAGCATCCTGCCGGCGCCCAGGTCCACCACGCCGACGCCCTCCGCGAACGCGAGCGCCCCGCCGGGCGAGTAGGTGATCCGCCAGCCCGGAAAGGTGCCGATGGGCGTGGCGATGAGCTGAAAGGCGACCGCTGCGGAGGTGGACCACGGGATCGTGGTGTCCTGCGTCGTGTTGCCCGCGCTGTCCGTGACGACGAGTCGGACGGTCCCCGAGGTGCTGAACCTCGGTGTGGTGGCCGGCGCCCCAGGCACGAAGAGGACGGGCGGCTCGTAGGTGATGGTCTCAGTCGAGGTCGGGTCGGAGGCGTTCGGATGCTCGATGCCGACGATGTAGACGTCCTCGCCCTCAGACAGGTAGTACGCCGTCGCCTCGTCGAAGACGTCGATCTCGTCGCTGGACTGCCACTGGTAGATGGACTTGGTGGTCAGGTCGTTGAACACCACGCTCCCGCGGGTCTCCCGATGCTCCTGGCTGCCGTCCGGTGCGTTGTAGGTCCAGGACCAACCCTGTCCGAGCGGGAAGAGGCTGTGGGCTTCTGCCGACTCTTCGGTGTCCTGGCGGCGGCCCGTGTCGAAGGTGTCCCGGCGAAACCCGCTGTCTACGCCGCGATGGGCGCCGCCACAGGCGAAGGCGAGCGCCGGGAGCCAGAACGGAAGGCGCCACGAAGGGACGCGAACACCAGCCCGCGGATGCGGGCGTTCTTCGCCAACACTGGCCGATGCGCCCGGCCCGCGCCCTCGCGGGGCGGGGGAATCGGCGATCAACCGCCCCCGCTTGTCCCGTCGAACCCGAGGGATCGGGCGCGGACGATCTGCCTGTCCGCCCGCTGTAGGACATCCTCGAAGCCCTCGGTCGTGTCGGCCAGGCCAGCGCACAGGGTCAACGACGCGAGCGCCGGGCGGACGGAGAGGCGCTCCTTGAACCGGGCACGCACCGCGGTGAGGCGAATGCGCCCGTTTGCAGCGCTGCAGTTCGGCAAAAGCGTCGCGAAGCCGGAAGCGCCGATGTGCCCGACGGAGTCGGTCTCCCGCAGGCCATCCCGCAGCGCGAGCGCGAGGCACCGTTCAGCGAAGATCGCCGTGCCCTCCCCACGCTGTTTACGCACCTCCCGCAGGCGGTCCACCTCGGTCCGCAGCACGCAAAGCGGCGCCCGAAACCGGCGGGCGGCGGCGATCTCGCGGTCCGCGGCCCGGAGTAGCGCGGCCCGGGACAAGGCCCCCGTCTCCAGCTCCACGTCGCGAAGTGCCCGCTCTCGCCGCGCGCGCTCCAGGAGCGCGCTCACCCTGGCCTTGAGCGTCGAAGGGGGAAGATCCCGGCGAAGAACGCCCTCAGCGTCGGTGAGCATCGCCTGGGACTCGCCCCGCGCGTCGTCCACAACGAGCACCCTCGGCACCTCGCCGTGGCGGTGGTGCGCACGCAGCACACTCACCAGATCAAGGGCTTGCAAGCGCCGAAGATCCGAACAGATCGCGATCAGGTCCGGCAAGGAGTCGTCGAGCGCGGCGAGCAGATCCATGTCCTCGCCGATGGCCACGACGCGCGCCGGATCGCCGATCAGGAGTCCCCCGACCATGCCGGCGGCCTCTTTCGTCGGGGCGATGACCGCGATGCGGTAGCCTCCTTGCGAGCTGGCGGTGAGCCGGGCGCGGATCATCGGCAGCGCCGCCCGCAGATCCAGCGGGAGCGGCAGGTAGCCGGCCGCTCCAAAGCGCGCAGCGAGCAGGCGATCCGCGAGATCCCGGCCCTCCCCGTACACGTAGAACGGCACGCCCCGAACATCCCCGTTGTCGAGCGACAGCGAGTCGAGCGCCGAGCTCGGGATGAGGATCGCGGCGGGTGACTCGACCTGGGCCAGCGCGACCGCCTGCTCCGCGCTGTGAACCACCTGCACGACGACCGCCAGGCCTTCCGCCTGCTGCCGAAGCACCGCCTCGGTTGGACCTGTGGCGAGCGCCACGATCAGCGGGCGGAGCACCGGGGCGACGCCGTCCAGGCTGCGGCACTGCTCCAGCAGCACGTCCAGCGCCTGGGGTCCCAGCCCACCCTCCGCAGCGGCGACCGCCTCGGCCGCCGCTTGCTCTACCTCCACCAGCCCCAGCGACGCCGACGTGGTCCGGATCTTGGACAGGCTGTCGATGAGCGCGTCGCGAAGATCCGCGTCCTTCCTGGCCTCACGCCAAAGCGCCTGCGCCTCCAGCGTCTGCCGGTGCAGCATCGCGCCAAAGCTGCCCCGCAGTCGCTCGATCTCGGCCAGAACCCGCATCCACCTCTCCTTCGACGGTCACCCGTCCCGTGCACGGTAGCGGGCGGCGGGGGTTCTTGCCAGGAGAAAGCCCAAGGAGGGGGCGGCTGGGCATTGTTTCCTGGGGGGGCCTGGCTGATGCCGGCCCCCTCCCAGACCCCCCAGCTCGCTACCGCTCGGGTCCCCAGGCATGGATCTGGCCGGCGGTCTCGGGCCGAGTACGGCCCGAGACACGGTTCCGCGTCCTCGGGTACTCGGACGCGTAGGGCTGGGAGTCGCCGCCGAATGGTACGCAGTCCCCCCACCCCCGCGTCTTCCCCTTCTCCCTCCGGGCCCTCCGGGAGAAGGTGCCGCCGTAGTCGGCGGCGGATGAGGGCTCCCCACCGCGATTCCTACGGGCGGTTCACGGCCCGACCGGCCCTGGCGGCGGTGGGACGGAGCCCGCCAGCGACCGAATCCATCGATCGGGAGGGCCTCCCGTTCGGCGAGATCCATCGA
>CANKNP010000023.1 GCA_947483545.1 Deltaproteobacteria bacterium
GCCGCTCGTTTGGCTGTCACCCGTGCGGGTGTCATCCGCTGGGCTCACGGCGGCATCGGACTCCTCGTGAAGCAGGAGGCGCGAGCCAGTACGAAGGTTGGAGCAGCCAAAAACCAGAGCCTTGCTATCCGGCCGCCACGCAGGGCCCCCGCAGCTCTCCCCCGGAGGGCTAAGCACCGTGTAGGTCGTGAGCCCCTCAGCCGCTACCGCGGCGACCTGGGCGTTGTACCTGGCCTCAGTCGCGGTCTGCCACTCCCGGTGCAGCTGCCGGAAGCTCGCGCCGAAGGTCTCCCGCGCCCGTAAGAAGAACGGGACGGAGGCCCCGTAGTTCTGCACCCACTCCGACCACTTGTTCGCGCCGCTACGATCGGCGATGAACTGTATGAAATCCTGGCCGAACAGGTAACGGAGGTTGCCCCCGGGCGGCGTCGCCTGGAATCCGTCGAGGCTGCCGAGCGCCGGGAACTCGCCCTCGATCACCGCTGTACGCTTGATCATGTCCGCGATCGCAGAGCGCCCGCGCCCGCCCGAGGTGTGACGGGTCTCTTCAAAGGTGGCGTACCCTTCCGTGATCCAGCCCGGCGCGATCATGTTCGTGGAGATGATGCTGCCCAGGAGTAGACGTGCAAGGCGGGGAAGTCCACGCACGGTTGAGAGGTGGAGCACGTGCGTCAGCTCGTGTGTCCCGATCGCCTCCCACCAGTCTTCGTACAGCTCCAGGGTGCTCCCGGCGTCGGGGGCCACCACGTAGATCACGATGGTGTTGTAGGGCACGATCGTGGCGTAACCGTTGGGCGAATCGGTCCAATCGATGAGAGTGACCTGGATCCGGCCGCGGGGCGTCGTCCCGATTTCGGTGGTGAGGATGGTCCACGCCGCTTCCAGATCCTCGGCGAAATCGAGCGCGATCTGCCGTTCTTCGTCGTGGAAGTGTACCTGGAAGTGATCGGTGGTCAGGGTCTCCCACTCGAGCGCGGGATCATAGGAGGCGGCGAGGGCAGACGAGACCCAGGAGCCAAGGAGCAGGAGCGCGGGGAACAGGACCACGCCCGCGACTAACCCCGATGCGCTGGCCGGGCCCGCGGCGATCGCGCGTCGCCGCCAAACGCGAAAGCCTTGGGGACAGTTGCCGAAGAGGCCCGCGCGGCGGAGAGTGCCAACTTCGGGTGGCCGCGCACCCTCGATTCCCATAAGCCGGGGCGCAGCGTGAGAAGCCGACAGGGGTGCCCGACAGGGGTGACGAACTCGGCCTACAAGGAGCAGCGTCTATGAGCTCGACGAAAAAAACCTCGGACGGCTTTGATGATTTCGAAGAGAGCTTCTTCAGCTCTTCGCCCCCGCCGGACCCTAAGGCTGAGGCAAAAAAGGCGGCGGAGGCGCGCAAAGCCGAGGAGGCCCGTCAGGCCGAAGTAGAGCGCAAGGCTGACGAGGCGCGTCGCGCTGAAGAGTTCCGCCGCGAAGCTGCGCGTCTACTGGAAGAGCGTCGGCAAGATGAGGCGCGCGTCGCCCAGGAGGCTGCCGCCGCTGAGGCTGCGCGTCTCGCGGCAGAAGCCGCCGAAGCCGCCCGCCTTGCCGACGAGGCCGCCGCCACCGAAGCCGCCCGCCTTGCCGATGAGGCCGCCGCCGTCGAAGCGAGTCGCCTCGCCGAAGAAGCCGCCGCCGCCGAGGCCGCGCGCCTCGCCGAAGAAGCCGCCGCCGCCGAGGCCGCGCGCCTCGCCGAAGAAACCGCCGCCGCCGAGGCTGCGCGCCTCGCCGAAGAAGCCGCCGCTGTCGAGGCCGCCCGCCTCGCCGAAGAAGCGGCCGCCGCTGTCTAGGCCGCTCGCCTCGCGGAAGAGGCCGCTGCCGTTGAGGCCGCTCGCGTCGCCGAAGAGGCCGCCGCTGTCGAAGCCGCCCGCCTGGCCGAAGAAGCCGCCGAATCCGCCGCCCGCGTGGCCGCCGACGAGGCCGCCGCTACCCTCGCCGCTGAGGCTACCGCCGAAGCGGCGCGTGTGGCCGCTGAAGCCGCCGCCGCCGAGGCCGAGGCGCTCGCAGCCTTGAGAGCCGAGGCGGCGCGACTGGCCGAGAGCGTTCGAGCTGACGAAGAAGCCAGGGTGGCCGCCGAGGCTGCCGCCGCCGAGGAGGTCGCCCGCGCCGAGGCGGGCCGGATCGCAGAGGAGGCCCTCGCGTCCGAGACCGCCCGTCGCGCTGAACAGGCACGTCTCGCGGAGACTCAGCGCGACGACGACGAGCGCCTCCAAGTGGAGCGTGAGGCCGCCGGCCTTGCCGCCGAGTCCCTCCGCGCCGAGGCATCACGGCTCGTCGCCGGCGCGTCGCAGGACGCAGAGAGGGTCGCTGCTGTAGCGCGGGTGCTCGACATGCCCGTGGACAGGATTATCGACGACGAGGCCGATGAAGACGTGCTGGACGAGCCCTTCGCAGTCCCGAGCGCGACGGACGAGGTCTCCGATCCGGCATTCGCCCCACCGGAGTTCCGGGCGGCGCCCGAGGGTACGGCTGAGATCGTTCCCAACGATCTCGAGACCGCCACGGACTACGGCAGGGATCCCGATAGCGCCTCGGAAGCTGTTGGCTCCCCCGAAGTCCTGGTGCAGCGCAGCTCCTTGACCTACACCCCTCCGACGGATGCACATGCGGCCTGGCTGGCCGCGGTGGGCCTGATCGCGCACGAAGGCCGGCGCGTTGGCGGTGCCGCCGGGGCTCGGCTGATCGTCGCTTCCGCCAACCTACGTTATCGCCAGGTCGGTGATGCCGCGGGGGCGCGTGGCCTGCTGGACGAAGTCAGCGTGCCGCTGCGCGACCTCCGGTGGTGGGAGGAGCGCGCTGGGGTGCTCGAGGCGCTCGGTGATGCTGAGGGTTTTGCCGCCGCATCCGCGGAGATCGCGGCGTCACGCACCGGCGAGGGCGCGGTGGACGCCTGGATCCGCTCGGCGGCGACGGCGCTACCGGATGTGGTGGTCGCCCGGCTGCTCCAGGCCCACGCGGCCGAAGGGGACGATACGCGGATCCTGCATGGCCTGATGGCGACGCTCGCCGGGGTCGATGCGGCCCGCCTTGCCGACATCTTGGGCCGGATCGCCGCGACCCTCCCGCCCGAGGCGGCCGGGGTGCTCTACGTGGAGCAGGGCCGGGTTCTTGCCGATCAGCTCGACCGCGTCGAAGACGCGGCGGGTGCGTGGCAGCTCGCTCTCGCGGCCAACCCGGCGGACAACGAGGCCTTTGCCGGTCTTGAGTCTTGGTACCGCGGTAATGGCGACGACGCCGCTCTCGCCTCGCTGTATCTCTCCGAGGGCGAGCGCCTGGCGGCGACCAGCGCCAACGCGGACGCGGCTCTCTGGTTCAGCAGGGCGGCCCGACTCTTTCGCGGTCCACTCCACGACGACACCGGCGCCGCCCAGGCGTGGCAGCGCGCGCTCGCGGCGACGCCTGGAGCGCTGGAGCTCCGTCACGAATACTCCGTGTTCCTGGCCGACACCGGTCAGTACGCGGCGCTCGCGGACTCGCTGCGCGCCGAGCTCGAGACCACGGAAGAGTCTGCTCGGTCCTTCCTCGAATATCGCCTCGGGCGTCTTTATGAGGATCGCCTCGGTCAGACCGACGAGGCCCTTGCCTGTTACCGGCGCGCCGCGGCTGACCGTGCTGCGGCGCCGGCGGCCGAGGCTGTGCTCCGCATGCTGCAGGAGCGTAAGGAGTGGGCGGAGCTCGTAGCCTTCCTGGAAGAGCGACTCGGCCGCCTCGATGATCCGAGCCTCAGCGTCACCGTGCTCTACCGTATGGGCGAGATCTGTGAGGGCCCGATGGGTGCCCAGGAGCAGTCCCGGAAGCACTATGAGCGGATCCTCGATGTTGCACCTGGGTATCTCCCGGCACTTGAGGGGCTGGAGCGCGTCTACACGCGGCTTCGGGCCTGGGCCGACCTCGCTGCCCTATACGAGCAGCGCGCCCTGCTGGCCGATGATCCCCAACAAATCGCCGTCCACCGCCAACGCGCCGGGTCAGTTTACGAGGTACGCCTTGACGATCTGGACCGCGCGCGTGATCAGTATCGCCTCGCGCTCGACGCTTGCCCTGACTTCTTGCCGAGTTTGGACGCATACACCCGCAGTCTGGAGTTGATAGAGGACTGGGCCGGTTTGGGGCGTGCTCTCAAGAACGCCGCGGCCGCTACGCGCGACGCCAACGAGACGGTCAGCCTCTACTACCGCGCGGGCCGCGTGCTCGCGGATCGTACCGACGACGCGGCTGGCGCGATGTTGTGCCTCCGTCGCTCGCTCGAGTTCTCGCCGGGATTCCTGCCCGCGGTGCTGCTCCTCAAGGATCTCGCGATCCGTCAGGGAGACTGGGCTGAGTTCGCGCGCGTCGAGCGTGGCCAGGCCGACTCGGGCGACGATATCGAGCGCCGCCACTGGCGCCTGCTCGCCGCGGCCGAAGCCGGGCTCCGGGCCTCGGATACCGATCCTGGGCTGACCGCCGCCGAGGTCCTGCGAGAGGATCCCACCCACGCCGCGGCCGGCGATCTGGCGGAGCGCCTCGCGCTCTCCGCTTCCAACGTGCCCGTGCTGGTGGACCTCTACCTGAAACGCGCCGCGCTCGCCGGAGATCCGACGGTGCGTGCGCGGCTCGGCGTACGGGTCGCCGAGATCGCAGTGGAGAGCGGCGACGCCGAGTCGCTACGTCGCGGCCTCGGAGAGGTGCTCGCCGCCGGTGAGGCGTCGGATCGCCCGCTCTTGACCCTGGCGCGCGGAGCGCTCCGCGTGGGCCTGCCCGACGATGCGCTCCACGCCCTTTCCGAGGCTGACCAGACCCGAGACTTCGCCTCGGCGCGCCTTCGGAATGAACAGCTGGGAGACGCGACGGGCGCCGAGCAGGTGCTGAGCGAGCGGCTTGCCGAGGGCGACGCCGCGGCGGCCGCCTACCTGCTCCGCCACACCGCTGATCCGGGGCTCCGCGCCCGGGCCCACCTGTATTTTGCGAGCGGGCTCGAGGGGCCTGCGGCGACCGGCCACGCGTTGCTGGCGGCGCCGCTTCTCGCGGCTGCCGGCGACTCTGAGGGAGCGATCGCGGCGTGGAAACGCGCCTTCGATGCGTCGCCCCGCCCGGGCGGCGCCTTCGACGCTCTGCGGAGCGCGGCGTTGGCGGCTACGGACGCCGACGCGCTCGGGGCGCTCTATGCGGCGCTTGACGAGGGGGCCCGGGAGGGCTTGGGCGACGACCTCTTGACCTTGGGGGATCACGCCGGCGCGGTCGCCTTCTTCCGGGAACGGCTCGCTGCAGCGCCCGACGACCTCGCCTGGAGCGTCCGTTTGGAGCAGGCCTTGGCCGCCAACGGAGATTGGACCGGCGTGTTCGACGTGCTTACCGCCCGCATGCAGCACGCTTCGGCGGCCCTGCGTGACGAGACGGGTGCCCGCTGCCGGTGGGTGCTCTCAGACAAACTGACTGACTCGGACAACGCCTGGGACTTCTACAAGCGGCTTCACGCCGAGGCGCCCGGCGACGTGGACGTGCTCGAGGCCCTCGCGCGGATCTCCGCCGCCCGAGGGGAGCTCGAGTTGGCGGCTGGTTTCCTCGAACAGCTCACCGCCGCCGCGCCCAGCCCGGAGGACGCCGGCCGTTACCAACGGCGCGTGGCGGATGCGATGCGCACCAGCGGGCGTCCGGAAGAGGCGCGCGCCGCCTACCTGCGTGCCCTCGACTTCGTGCCGCAGGATGAGGAGGCGCTGGACGGCCTCCTCCTCCTCGCCGAGTCGGCGCAGGACTGGTCCGCGATGATCCAGGTGCTCGGTCGTAAAGCTGCGCTCGCTGAGTTGCACGACCAGATCCTTCTCCTCTCGACCATCGCCCAGATCTGGGAGGAGCGGATCGGAGACAAGGCGGTCGCGGCGGACTCCTGGCGAAAGGTGCTGGACGTCGCCCATGAGGACCAGGCCGCGCTCCGGCGCCTCCTGCATCTTTCGGAAGAAGAGCAGGATTGGGCAGGCTTTGTCGAGTACGGGCAGCGCCTCCTCCCCTACGCGGAGGCCTCCGAGCGTACCTCGCTGATGCGCCGGATCGGCGTGGTCCTCACCGAACACATGCACCGCGACGACGACGCGATCCGTTTCCTCGACTCGGCCACCACCGGGCCGAACGCGGACGTCACCGCCGCCGAGGTGCTCGAGCGCGTCTACACCTCGCGGGGCGAGTGGGACCGGGTGGTGGACACGCTCCTACGGCGCTCCCGGGCCGAGACCGAGGCGCCGAAGAAGGCCGCCGCGCTCTCCCGCGCCGCCCAGGTCCGTCTGGAGACGCTCCAGGACCGTAACGGCGCCGCGGCTCTGTACGCCGAGCTCCTGGCGGTGGACCCGCTGAACGCCGAGGCGCTCCCCTTCCGGTCAGAGTACCTCTACGAAGCCGGGCAGCTCGCGCAGGCCGTGGAGCTCTTCGAGCGGCAGGAGGCGCTGGAAAACGCCCGCGATATGGGCGACTTTGACGTGCAGATTGAGGTCTCGCTCTACTACTACCGATTCGCGGACGCCCTCCGCCGTCTGGGCCGGACGCTCGATGCCGTCCGTCAATACGAGCGCGCACTCGAGCTCAATCCCACCCACCTGCCGACGCTCGAGGCGATCGGCCCGATGTACATGGAGAACCGCGAGTGGGCCAAAGCCGAGCGGGTGTGGCGACAGATCCTCCAGCTCACCGGAGGCCACGGCAACAACGAGCAGCTCGCGCGCGTCTACGCGAACCTCGGCATCGTGGAGTACCGCCTGGGCCAGGTGGACAAGGCCCGCCGGCGTTTCGTGAAGGCCCTGGATCTCAAGCCGACGGACGTGTTTGCGCTCAAGGGGTACAGCACGGTGTTGTACGCGATGAACGACTGGAACAACCTGCTCACCGTCTACAACAACATCATCTTCCACACCCATGATCCGGCCGACGTCATCGACGCCTACCTTGGTAAGGGCTGGGTGCTGGACACCCGGTTGAACCTGCCGGACAAGGCGGCGCAGCACTACGAGAAGAGCCTCGCGTTTGACCCTCGGCAGCCAGTAGCGCTCTTGCGCCTGGCCGAAATCGCCCTCCGGCGCGAAGACTGGCCCGAGGCGGCCACCTACGCGGATCGTGGCTTGCAGATCCCCGAGCTGAAAGCGCCGCTCCGCGCGGCCCTGTTCTTGGTCCGCACCATCGCTTACCAGGCGGTGGGTGATGGCCACGCCGCCGGGGAGGCGATGCACGCCGCGCTCATCGCGGACCCGACGCTGGTGGTCGCGTTCGAGAACATCCCGATCAGCAACATCGACCAGATTCATGGGCATCTTCGGGAGCGGATCCAGTCGGGCCGCCTCTGATTTCGGGGCGGAAACTTGGCGAATGAGCCTTTAGGGGCATGGCTTTTCCGCAATCGTGGCTGGCTGCCGCTCCCGTGGCTCATGGGCATGTGGTTGACCGGGCCGCGTTTCTGGCCGGGCCTCGGGTTGCTCGTCGCCGGTGAGCTTGTACGCTTGTGGGCGGTCGGGCACATCGGGCTGCCGAGCCGCACCCGGGAGGTCGATGTGGGTCCGCTCGTCGATACGGGCCCCTACGGGCGGGTGCGGAACCCGCTGTATATCGGCAATATCCTGATCTGGGCGGGCTTTGGGCTCTGGTGCTGGCCCTGGGTGTGGCTGATCGTGCCGGCGAGCGCGTGGTACTACTCGCGTATCGTCGCCTGGGAGGAGCAGAATTTGCGGGCGCAGCTGGGAGCGCCCTACCTGTCCTACCTGGAGCGGGTGCCGCGGTGGTGGCCCCGCCTCCGGGGCCCTCCGGGCGACTGGTCCGCGACCAAGGCGCTGCGTACTGAACGTTCTACCTTGCTCACGCTCGCGGTGAGCCTGCTCGCGCTCGGGCTCCGCGCCGGGCTCTGACCGAAGCTCGGGCCGCGGACGGACAGGACCGTAGAATCCGGGATGCGTTCACGCAATTCCCCCCACCTCAGCCTACATCTCACTCACTGACGTCCGGATTGGTGCTAAGCTCAGCACTGAGGTGTCGTTGGACCGGACGCCACGGCTACGCCGCAACACGCGCAAGGACTACTCGCAGCTCGTGGACTTTCCGGTCGAGATCGTCGGTCGGGACCACCAGATTCGGCGTTTTTCCTACGACGAGTCGGTGCGGCTCTACCACCGGCGCATCGCCTCGGCGGCCTTACGCTACGACGAGCCAGAGGTGATCGACGCCGAGGTCCATCACTGTCGCGCCCGGGTAGAGCAGCTTCGTCGCAGCTTTTTGGAGCATCACGGCTGGCATGAACTCCGGTCCCAGCAGACCGGCACCGTGTGCGGTACGCCTCTCGCGGCGGAGATCGCCGCCTTTTTACGCCGCGTCTTCGTCGAAGAGGTCGAGACCCTGGCGACGCTCGGCATCACCCGGGTTGAAGGCGAGGGCGGCGATGCGTGCTTCTTGCAGTTCCCGGAGTCCGGCCACAGCTACACGCTCTACGCGTGGCGTCTGGACGCGGCAGGTCGGGAGGCGGCTGATCGGGTCAAAGAGCGGCTCCTCACCGCTCCTTTGGGCGAGGGCGTAGAGCGGGCGCTGGTGGCATGGGAGTGCCCTGACGTCGCCCTGGTGCTCGCGGGTTCCACCGAGTGGTCCGGCCCGCAGAGCGCAGAGGTGCTGGACCCGGAGGACGCGCCTGCCACTGCGGGGCGGGATCCGTGGCTGGATGCGATGCGGGCGCTGTTTGACGGGCGCATCCCCGTCGCGTTGGCGGGCCTCGAAGCGGGCGCGGACCGGCAGCCGGGCCGTCGAGTGCTCACGCAGGCGGCGGCCCTGGTCTGCCTCCTGGATCAGCAGCCTGAACGTGCAGAACTGGACGCCCGGTATGGCTTGCTTCATCACCCGGGCGATGCGCTCCTCTCCCACCTGCTCCTGGTCGCGTTGTGTCGGAGCGGCCGGCTGGCTGAGGCGCGTGCCCTGCTGCCGGCCCACGTCGCCGCCCACGAGCAACAACCGTTGGCGATCCTGCTCGAGGCTACTTTTGCGCTGCGCTCGTTGAGAGTGCTCCGCGCCTGGCGGCGCTACTCGGAGCTGTACCGGCGCGCGGGGAATGAGGGCCGCTTCGTCGCCCGCGCGACGCTGGCCGGCCTCGTGGTGATTCTCCGCGGTGCGAGCGGACTTGTCTTGGGTCTTGCGCTCATGGCGGCTGGCGTCGTTGAGCCCCTGCTCGCGGTCTCGGGGCTAGCTCTGGGCGCAGCGGGTCTCCTGTGGATGCGCGCGCAGGCCTCTGCGGCGCTCTGTTCGGGGCGGTCCCGGCGCCTGAGGGTAATCTCGACTGAGCTGATGCCGCGTGATCGCCGTGTTGAAGGCGGGCACTGAGCCACTCGGCGCCTCGCCGTCTCCCGTCAGCGCCCGAGGATCTGGAGCGCGCGCATCAGCGACAAGGCCGCTACGATGCCCAGAAACACCATACCGCTCTGCCAGGCGAACCACACTACACCCGCGGCCATCACGATGGAGACGTAAGCGGTGGTCCGGAGCGCCCACGGCGGCGGCTTCTTCATCGAGAGCAGGTGGAACAGTATCCAGCCACCGTCGAGGGGGTACATCGGCACGAGGTTGAAGAGGGACCAGAAGATGTTGATCGCGGTGAGCTGAAACACCCAGCTCGTGAGCTCTGAGTTCCCGATCGGGGTGGCCGCCAGCATGAGGATGCCGCCGACGGCGCCCAGGGCCAGCCCGGCGAGCGGCCCGGCGAACGAAACAAACAGGCCCTGGCGGGCGGTCTTCGTGTGGGCGTGGGCGGTCAAGCCGCCAAATCCGTGAAGCGTGATCGAGATCGGGAACAGCCGATACCGCCGCGCCAACAGGGCGTGGCCCAGCTCGTGGACGAGGATCGAGCCGAAGACAGTCAGCGCATAGAGCAGGCCGCGTACCAGGCCCTCCGTGCCGTCCCGTGAGCCCTGGAGCGTGAGCAGCGCAAGGACCAACAACGCAGTGAAATCGACGGCCACGGGGAAGCCGAAAGCCGAACCAAGCTGGATCATCTGGGGCGAACCTGGGAAGTGTTGGAGACGTCGATGGTGGGCGTGGGCCCTTCCGGTGTGAAGGGCAGGAGTCCGAAAGCCGCCGCCCAGCCGAGCGCCGCAACCCCGGCCAGCACGACCGACACCGCGGCGTAAGCGTTGGCGCTAAGCCCAAAACCGTCGCCGAGCCCCCGGAGCGCCTCGACATCGCGCTGGAGGGCACGGGCTAGTCGCTCCTGCGCCACGAGGCGAGCTTCAAGCTCCGCTAACAACAGCTCGCTCGGGCCGGGTGGCGCTGGCGGTTCGGCGCCACGTTGCCGCATCCAGGCTTCCAGCTCCGGCCGAAGCGTATGGAGCGGCGCCCGGGCGAGCGCGAAGCCGACCTTGAGCGGATTCTCTTCGTTTAGACTATCGAAAAGCTCGACCGTTCCGCGCGCACCCCGCTGCTGATCGAGGGCCGCGAGCAGGGCCTGAGTGTCGGGGGAGTGGCGCATTCCCCGGCAGATAAGCACTTCGGCGCGCCTCGGCACCGATGATCAGCGCGAAGGGGCGGTGAGCGCGGCCGCCACTTCGGTGAGGCGCGCTGGGCTCCAGACCGCGTCTTCGGTAGACGGCCGAAATTCGCCTCGTAGATCCCATAGGACGGTGCTGCGCTGCATCGCCGCCGGCTCAGCGCCGACCACACGCGTGACCGCGGCGACGCCGTCGTGGATCTCGCTGGCCGGAACCGGACGGGGCGGCTCATTCGGCCCGCGCGACTCACGGACGCTGTGTAGCAGATCGAGCCGGAGCAGCACCCAGCGGTAGCCAAGCGCCTCGACCGCGAGCCGATCATCGGCCTCAAAGGAGCGGATACGGGCCGGATCGACCGGGGCCGACCTGAGCGCCCGGAGCCATTGATTGTCCATCAGCCGCTTGAAAGGGGGCGGCCAGAACGCTGGCGCCGATTCGCCCATGCCGCCGAGGGTAGGGAGCTGAACGCGGGTCTGCCACATCAAGAGGTCGGACTGGATCCGCATGGGCAGGGTGATCAGCGCGCCACCACCGAGCTCCTCGAGCAGCAATGGCGGGCGCACATCGTGAGCGGGCGCGGGCCAGGTGCCCCGAAACAGGCAGCCCAGCAAGGCAAGCGCGCCGAGAGCGCCAAGTCGCTCGCGCCGCGCGCCGACCCAGCCGGCTACGAGGAGCGAGGCGGGGATGAAGCTGATGAGCACCACCCGATAGGGGAACCAGAGTCGGCGGAAGAACGGATCGAGGTGGTGGAGCGCGAGGTAGGGGAGGTTCTTGACCTCCAGCTCCGAGGTGACCGGAATCACCGCCCCCAATGCCCAGATCAGGAGCCAGAAGAAGCAGAATGCGTAACGGCGACGCGCGGCCAAGACCGTCGGTCCCAAGAGCCCCAACCCGAGCCCGAGGAGCCAGGCGGGCTGGGTCAAGAGCGGCTCGCCTTGGCTCTCCATCTGCCACAACCCCATGCCTTCGGGTGGCACATTGTTGGCCAGCGCGGCGGGTAGATCCGTGAGACTACGCGCGGCGGTGGGCGCCGCTCCGGGCACCGAACCGTCTCCGAGCGCGCCGATCATCGGCAGGGCCGCGGGCAGGACCAGGAGCGCGCAGACACCGACCGCAAACGCCAGCTTCTGGACCATCGACCGGATCTCGCCGGGCGCCGAACGCGCTGCCCATAGGCGCTCCACGTACAATGGCGCCAGAAGAAAACTCAGGAAGTAGATGAAGAACCAGTAGGTCCAGCCCGAAGCGGCCATCGCCAGGCCGAGCCCCATCGCGTCGCGCCGCCAGTGCTCCGTCCCTGTCCGTTCGGCGCGAAAGAGTCGTAAGAAGAAGTAAAGTGCGGCGGGTGGGGCCCAGAGAAAGGCCTGCGTCGGCCGGCCAGCGGCGATCTCGAAGAGCAGTGCAGGGTTGCTCATCCACAAAAAAGTGGCGGCACAGGCGGAAAAACCATCGCCCAGGACCTCTCGCGCCAGCGGGCGGAAGCAGAGGGCGTTCCCGAGCATCATCAGGAACACCCAGGTTGGAAAGTAACGATCCCCGAGCACCCACTGGAGAGGCACGCTCAGCACCGCGTCGACGAAGTTGTTGCCGGTGTGCGCGAAGATCTCCTTGCCGTGGGGAAAAAAGAACAGGTTGGTGAAGGAGGGATCGCCGAGCTGCTCGATGGCGACCCGGATCCACCAGAAGAACCACCACGTGCCAAAGGCGTCCGCCCCATCGCCGACCATCGCCGCCGGCCGCAGCGCCGCGGGGGTGACGGTCACCAGGGCGACCAGCAGGTAGGCCAACATTTCGAGTCGCCGGTCGACCCCCGGCAGCGCCGGCAGGAGGCTGTCGGCCGCCGCCCGCGCCCACGAGGCCGGGTTAAGCGCCGCCGAGGCTGTGTGCCGGTCCGCTGGCATCCGCGCGTCTATCCGGCCGGTCCGGCTGCGGCTCGGGTGCCAGCCGTCGCGGCCGACCGGCGAGCCGGGCATCTCCCTCGATCGTCACGGAGCCGTCTTGCCCCCGCCCATCAACCGTTTGAACCTACGAATCTGCCCGGCGGATCCCGCGCGGGCGGACGCCGAGGCGCTGCTCGACCGCTGGACGGACGCGGGGATCGGGCGGGACAACCTGGTGGAAGGCGGAGTGTTGCGCATTCGCGCCGTCCAGATGCCGGGCACGACCTTCCTGAGCTGCGGCCAGGGTGGTTTTCGCACGCTCTGTCCTAACGAAGGACGGCCAATCCTGGAGTTTTCCCGGGTGCTCACGGCCTGGCGCGCCGGTGGCCCGCGGGAGCTCTTTTGTGGGTGCGGGCAGGTGCACGATCTGCAGGACCTCTGTTTCGTACCTTCGGCCGCTTTCGCGCGGAGCTGGATCGAGGCGGTCGGCGCCGACACCGATCGGCTCCATCCCGACGCGCTGCCGCTCGCCGAAGCGGCGTGGGGAGGAGCGCGATTTGTGGCCCACCGGGGCTGATGCGCCCCGGGATCACGAATCTCTACGCTTCGTGTCGGAGCCGGCGCTTGCCCCGGCCGCGCTTGGGGATAGCTTCGTGCCCGAGGACGCGGGACCCACCCGTGACCTTCGGCTCTGGGCCTGCCGCGGCGACGGCCTACCGACTCGGAGACACCATGGCTTTTGACCCGTCAAATTTCGACCAGAACACGCCGCCTTCCCTTCCTTCGGAGATGAGCCTTCCCATTCTGGCGATTCGCAACACGGTAATCTTTCCGATGATCGCGTTCCCGATCAACGTGGGGCGTGAGAAGTCCCTCGAGGCGGTGGAGCGCGCGCTGGCCGGCGACAAGCTCCTGGGGATCGTGGCCCAGCAGGACGCGAAGAACGAAGATCCCGACGTCAACGAGCTCTACTCCACGGGCACCGTGGTGAAGATCCTCAAGTCGGTCAAGATGCCGGGCAGCAAACAGAACGTCATCATCCAGGGTCTCGCCCGGATCAAGGTGGAGAAGTGGGAGGCCACCGATACGACGCTCCGAGCGCACGTCAAGGTCTTCCCCGAGAGCACCGAGTCCACGCCCGAGCTCGAGTCGCTCATGTCTACGATGCGCGAGCTCGCTCAGAAGATCATTGACCTTTCTCCTCATATACCGCCCGAGGCGAGCTTCCTGGTCCGCTCGATCGACAACCCGGGCATCCTCGCCGATGTGGTGGCCTCCAACCTCTCGATCGGCGTCGAGGAGAAGCAGGAGCTGCTCGACACCCTGGACACCCGCGAGCGGATGACCCGGGTCATCGCGCTCCTCAACAAGGAGATCCAGGTCCTGGAGCTGTCCAACAAGATCCAGACCGAGGTCAAGGGCGAAATGGACAAGGCCCAGCGGGAGTATTTCCTGCGTGAGCAGCTCAAGGCCATTCAGAAGGAGCTCGGCGAGTTCGACGATCGGCAGGAGGAGTTCGAGGATCTCAAGAAGAGCATCAAGAAAGCCCGGATGCCGAAAGATGTCGAAAAGACAGCCTTCAAAGAGCTAAAGCGTATGAGTCGTATGAGCCCCGGGGCCGCGGAGTACACGGTCAGCCGCACCTACATCGACTGGCTGGTGGAGATGCCGTGGCAGCTCTCGTCCGAAGACGCGATGGACATCGACGAGGCCGGCCGCATCTTCGATGAAGACCACTACGGCTTGGAGAAGGTCAAGAAGCGCCTGTTGGAGTATCTCGCCGTGCGGAAGCTCAAGAAGGACATGAAGGGGCCGATCTTGTGCCTCGTCGGTCCGCCGGGCGTCGGCAAGACCTCGTTGGCCAAGTCGGTCGCCCGCGCCGTGGGCCGGAAGCTCGTGCGGGTGAGCCTGGGCGGCGTCCGAGACGAAGCCGAAATTCGTGGGCATCGCCGTACCTATATTGGCGCCCTGCCCGGGAAGGTGGTCAAAGGCATCAAGAAGGCCGGCACCAACAACCCGGTGTTTGTGCTCGACGAAATCGACAAGCTGGGCGCGGACTACCGCGGGGACCCATCGTCCGCCCTGCTGGAGGTGCTCGATCCGGAGCAGAACGACACCTTCAACGACCACTACCTGGACGTCCCCTTCGACCTGTCCAAGGTGCTGTTCATCGCCACGGCCAACCTCGCCGATCCCATCCCCGGGCCGCTGCGTGACCGTATGGAGATCATCGATATCCCGGGCTACACCCTCGAAGAGAAGCTCAAGATCGCGCGCGGGCACCTCCTCCCAGAGGCGCTGGTGGACCACGGTCTCTCCGAGAAGGCCCTCTCGATCTCGGACACCGCCTTCAAGTTCCTGATCGGCGGCTACACGCGTGAGGCCGGTGTTCGAAGCCTCAAACGAGAGGTCGCGGCCCTGTGTCGTTGGGTCGCCAAGGAGGTGGCCTCGGGCCGGCTCTCGACTGAACTCGAGATCACGATCGAGAAGATCGAGGAGATCCGAGGGCCTATCCACTTCTTCCAGGAAGTGGCCGAGCGTACGGCGGTCGCGGGCGTTGCGACGGGCCTCGCATGGACCGCGGCGGGCGGCGACATCTTGTTCATCGAGGCCACGCGGATGAAGGGTAAGGGCCAGGTGCAGCTCACCGGCAGCCTCGGGGACGTGATGAAGGAGTCGGTGCGCGTCGCTTACTCCTACATCAAAGCCGCCGACAAAGAGCTCGGGATCGACCCGGACATCTTTGAGCAGGTAGATATCCACGTCCACGTGCCTTCGGGCGCGATCCCCAAGGACGGTCCGTCCGCGGGCGTCACCATGCTCACCGCGATGGTGAGTCTGCTGACCGGGATCCGGATGGATCCTACGATCGCGATGACGGGCGAGGCGACCCTGCGTGGTGCGGTACTGCCGGTGGGTGGTGTCAAGGAGAAGGTGCTCGCGGCCCATCGGGCGGGGATCAAGACCGTGCTGCTCCCCGAGAAGTGTCGGAAGGACCTGATTGAGGTCCCCGAGGAGGTGCGGGCTGCCCTCACCTTCAAGTTCTGCAGCCGTATGGAAGAGGTGCTCGGATTCGCGCTCGGCGACGACAACCTGGCGGCTCGGCGCGCCGAGCTCGCGGTTGAGCTCGAACAACGGCGTATCCTTGCGGAGAGTCGGAAGAATGATCCGCCGAAGCCCGAGGTCCTCGCCTGAACGACGCCGCCCGGCCGCCGTGGTGGACCGGGCTGCTCGCCGGGCTGGCCGCCTTCTATGCGCGGAGCTGGCGCGTGGAGCAGCCGCCCTGGCCCTGTGAGGGGCCGTGTGTGGTTGCTTTCTGGCACGAAGACCTGGTGCCGATGGTGTTGCTCCACGCGGGTCGCGGCCTCGTCGGTCTGACGAGTCGCAGCCAGGACGGCGCGATCATCGCCGGCGTGTTGTCCCGCCTCGGGTATGAGGTGCTTCGAGGTTCAAGCTCCCAAGGCGCTCTGGTGGCCCTTCGAAGCTGCGGGGCGGCGCTCAAGAGCGGCCGCTCTCCCGCGTTGGCGGTCGACGGTCCTCGGGGGCCCGCGTATCGCCTGCAGCCGGGAGCGGAGAGCCTTGCGAAGCTCGGCGGCGTGCCGGTGGTCTACGGGGTGGTGGAGGCGCCAGCCTGGCGGTTTGGCAGCTGGGATCGGATGAAGTTGCCGTGGCCGCTCGCGCGGGTCAAGGTCCGCTACGGGATCTGGCGCCCGGGAGAAGGGAGCTTGGAGGCGGTGATGCGCCAGGCGGCGGGGGTGGGTGCCGCTCCGCCGGCGGCCTGACGGCGCGCGAAGGGACCGGCGCCGCGGTCCACGAGGCACCGCCCGCGCCGCGCGTCGGGAGCTGAGGGCTCCCTTAGGGCGGACGCCGACTGACGGTGCTAGGGTCCGCGGATGTTCCTACTGGTCTGGTCCTTGTCGGCCGCGACGCTTCCACCCCGTACACACCGCGTGGGCGGTCTCGAATCCGCAGAGCTCCCGGTTTCGGGCGGTGTCTCGCTGTACACCACGTGGCGGCTGCCCTCCGGTTCTGGGCCCTTCCCGACGGTAGTGACGCGGAGCCCGTACCCTCTCGACTCGGTGCTCGACGGCCAGTGTCGGGTGCTCGTCGCGCGCGGATTTGCGTGTTTGTGGCAGGATGTACGGGGTAGGGGCCGGTCAGGGGGCAAGTGGGTGCCCTTCGTACACGAAGAGGCCGATGGTCAGGATCTCGTACGCTGGGTGTCGTCCCAGCCCTGGTCCAACCAGAAGATCGCCTGGATCGGGGACTCTTACCTCGCCGCGGCCGGCTGGACGGTCGGCATGGAGGCGCCCGACGGAGTGACCACCTTGATCTCGCGGATGTTTGCGCCAGGTGGCTACAGTTCGGCCTACGAGGGCGGCCTCCTGCGCCACGAGCTGCTCACGGCGTGGATGGCGATCATGCCGGATGAACGGGATGATATGCTTGCCGCCCGTCGCTACCACGACTCGCTGGCGCGCCGACCACGCACCGAGATGGACCTGATCGCTGCGGGGCGGGAGGTGCCGTGGTTCCGGGCGTGGCTCGCCGCCGACACCCCTGACGCGCCGCTCTGGACCTCGGGGGACGGTCTCCGACTCGCCCGCGCGCCGGAAACCACGGATCTACCCATCTTCATGGTGGCCGGCTGGTCGGACGCCTTCATCGATGAGCAGCTCCGCGCGTGGCCGCGCCTGGCGCGCCACGACGAGGGCCTCCTCGTCGTGGGTCCGTGGTCACATCTTGGCCAGGCTCCATCAGAATTTCCGCTTCCCGGCGCGTACTCGCAGGGCTCGATGTTCCAGCTGCCCCGCGTGATCGACTGGCTCGATGTCCACCTTCGTGGTGGTCCGGCGCGGCCCGAGCTGCGGGGGGCCGTGACCTATGTGGTGGGGGGTGGGCGATGGGAGACGCGCACGGACTGGCCGCCGCCCACGCGCGAGCGCCGCTTCTACGCCGTGACCTCGGGTGCCGAGGACGACGCTGTCGCCGCGCGCTGCTCCGGGCGCCTCGAGGACGCGCCCGCCGCGGCTGTCCACCCGGCCTCCTGGCGTTACAACCCGGAGGATCCGCTCCCGAGCCGCGGAGGCGCCGGTCTTCTGGCCGGCGCGGTGCCGATCATGAACGGGGTGCCCCCCGGATTCATGATGATCCCGGACCCGTGTGTCGGCCGAGAGGACCTGCTGCGTTTTGTGTCCGCGCCGCTGACCCACCCACTCCACTTCGCCGGGTTCCCGCGGGTGGAGCTGGACGTGAGCTCCGACGCGGACGACAGCGCGTTCGGCTTCCGCCTCCTCGAACGCCGCCCGAATGGCGAGGAGTTCATCCTTCGGGAGGGGTTCTTGATCCTCTCCCTGCGCGGCGGCGGCTCGCGGATGGCCTACACGCCCGGGGAGACGGTGAGCCTGAGCGTGGACAGCGCGCCGCTGGAAGCCGAGCTTCAACCAGGTTCGGCGGTGGTGCTCGTCATCACCAGCAGCAGCTTTCCCGCCTACGAGGCGCATCCCAACGTCGCCGGCCTTGTCGCTGCCGCGCGCGAGACGCGGGTCGCGCGCCAGACGCTCGCGCGCGCTGTGCTGATCCTCCCCGAAGTGGTGCCTTAGCAGCAGCTGATGTGCCGGTCGCCAGCGTCAATCGGACGCCCCGGCATCGCGCGCGTCGAACACCCTCCGAGCCGGCGCGCCTCGCCCTGCCGGAGCGGAGCCCGAACCCTCGACGCGCCCGCCGACCTCCCCCCCGCGGGTCAGCCGGGCCCCTCTCCTGTCCCGTGCCGCGGCCCACGCTCTGCGCGGTCTGCTGCCACCCGGTACGGCCTGACCGCCACGTCGTCGAGGTCCCGGCGCGAATCCCCGACTACTCACGGGCTCAGCCCTGCACGCCGGGCTCGTCAACCGCGCGGCACAGGGCCGCCGCCCACGCCTCCGGTGACTCCCACATCACAAAATGTCCTCCATCTACCCAGAGGATGCGCGACCCCACCGCTCTCGCCAGCGCGTAGGCCACCGGGGCCGGGTACCAGCGGTCCTGCCGCCCCCAGATGAGGCCCACCGGCACGCGCGCGGCGAGCTCCTGGGCGAGGCCGGGCCGGGGCCGCATCGAGCGCGCGATATTCCGCATTCCGGTCGGGTCGGCGCCCGGAAAGAGCCGGAGCGCCTCCTCCCGCCGCTCGGGGGCCACCGCCCCGGCGACGAAGTGGCGGCCCCCGTGACGTGCGTAGAAGTAGCGCCACACAAACGGCCACGCGCTCGCGCGCACCGCCGCCCAGTAGGGGCCGAGCGCGGTTCCGCAGAGCACGACCCGCCGCGCCACCACCCCTCGATCCGCGGCCAGGAGCGCCGCCTCTGCCGCCACCACGCCGCCCATGTCGTGCCCGATGAGCGTGGTCTCAGGACGAATTCTGGGCACGACCGCCGCGACCTGCTCGGACAGGGTGCCGTGCAGCTCCGGAGCATCCAGCTCGAGCGGGACCCGCGCCCAGAGCCCCGGGTGGGTGGGGAGGCCGTGGAGGGCCAGGCGATGGGAGCGGGCGTTCATCCGAAGGAGCTTATGCCGGCCGTGTTGGTCGTGGCGGGCGGATGACGCAGGCGGGTCGCGGGCGGCTTGCGGGTCGTCGCGGAATACGCGACAAGAGCGACGCCGAGGTCTGAGTGCGCGTGGGGAGAGGGGTGGCGTGGCTGTTGGGATTGACGTCATGCGACGGGGCGACACTCCCGACGCTGACGCCCGACCCGCTGCGGCCCACCGCGCTCGTCGCGTTTCAGACTCCGGCGCCGGAGCGCGCCTGGCTCGAGTTCACCTCCGCCGGCCAGCCTGATCGCCGGAGCAGCACCGAGCTTGAACCCAGAACGGACCACTACTTTCGGCTGGCCGGCGTGGAGCCGGGGAGCCTCGTGTGGTGGAGGGCGGTCTGGGGTGAGAGCCGGCATGAGCGCAGCCGGTGGCGGGCCTGGGCGGTGGACCGCTTCGAGCTGCCGGATCACTCACGGATCGTGACCGGCAGAGGCAGCGATGATCCTGGGTATCTCACCTTGCCCGGGCGTGGGGACACGGTGTGGATCGTCAATGGCGACGGTGAGGTGGTGTGGTGGTGGCGCTTCCCCGACGAGGTGGTGACGGCGAGGCTGCGGCTACGAGGCGACCGCGTGTGGGCGAGCACGTCGGACGCGGAGAGTGATCATGCCTCGTTTGCCAGCATCAACTTGGATGGTACCGAGATGATCGAAGCGCCGGTCACCCACCACCACGACTTCCTGCTCGTCGAGGACCGACTGGTCTACCTCCGTCGCGTGCTGGGCACCGGGCCCGACGGCCAGCCGTGGACGGGCGACGAGATCGTTGAGGTCGAAGACGATCAGGACCGGGTGGTCTGGTCCACTTTCGACGACGTGAGCTTCGAGGTCGCGGGGGACAAGCAGGTGTCCGGTGGTCTTGATTGGACACATTGCAACGGGATTTACTTTGATCCCGGCGAAGACGCCTACTGGGTGAGCTGTCGCCACCAGGAGGCGATCTTCGTCGTCAACCGGCTCGGGCAGCTCCTGCGGGTCATCGGAGGGCTCCAGAGCACGCTCTTGCTGGAAGGCGAGGGATTTGGTCGGCTCCATGTGCCGGAGCTGCGAGGCGACCTGATGTACGTGTTCAACAACAGCCCGGGGACGGGACATCGTGCTCGCGCGGAGGTCTACCGCCTCGATCTTGGGCAGGGGAGCTACTCGCTGTCTGAGAGCTATGAGCACCCGGGCCACCACCCGGACAACCACGGCAACGTGTCTCCTGCCGCGGATGGGGGCATGATGGTCGCTTTTGGGGCCGATGGCCTCGTGGAGCTCGTGGATCGGGATGGCGAGGTCACGCTGGCGATCGAGACGCGCGGCGTGCTGTATCCGGACTACCTGCCGACGCTGAGCCGCCCTCTCCCCTGACGCGCGGCGCCCGCTCTGAGGCAGCGCGTGCACGCGTTCCCGCGTACGCACTTGGCGCGTCAAGGCAACTGACCACAACTCGCTCGTGTTCGCCGTTGTCTAGCGCAGAGCCGGTGCTATATTCGTGGAGAATCCCGGAGGCCGCATGCTGGATGCCTTCATCATCGAAAGAATCCGTCAGCAGCGTCGCGCACGTGAGGCTGCGCAGGTACCTCTCAGGATCGAACGCCCCGATCTTGAGGATGAGCCACGCCGTGACACCGGGCGTGACTCTCGCCCCGACAGCGACCGTGATCGCGGCATCGTAATCGTCGATTATAGCGTCGCTGGCTGCTGAGTCCGCGGAGCCCACCTGCGGCGCTCGCCCGGACGCGCGCCCTTCGTTCCGGTTCAGCCGGTGGTGGGCTCGCCAATCGACACGATCATGTCGCCGGGGCGCACAAACCGTCGCCCCAGGCGTTGAATGAGCCAGCCTGCGCTTTCGGCGAGCACCGGCACCCGATCACCGGGGCGCTCCATCGGGACCAGCTCGCCGAGCACGTCGCCGGTCAGCACCTGCCCGCCGAGCGGCGCGACGGGCTCGAAGATCCCGGCTCCCGGAGAGCGTTGTAGCCGCCGCCGCACCCATACAGTGTTGTGTCTCGGGCTCCGCTCCTGGTCGTCGAGGCAGCCCAGCTCCGCGGCGACCCGTAACAAACCGGCAATTCCACGGTTGAGCAGAGGCTCATCCAGCTCGGGCAGATCGGACATCTCCACTGCGAGCGTGTCGGTGCCACGCCGCTCGATCGCGGCGTCAAGGCTGGTGTCGAACATGTGTTGATCGAGGGGCTCCTTCCCGAAAACCCAGACCACGTGGGGATCGAGCGCCTCGATGTACCGGCGTTGTCGGGCGGACCTCTCGGGGCTGAGCCCGGGCGGTTGGATCGCCAGCAGTGGCGTGCGCATCACAAAGTTATGTAGGTTGATACACAGGGTTGCGCCAGTCGTGGCGTCGCACACCGCCGCGGCGAGCCGTCGTGTCAACGCCGGGCCGCCGCCGCCATCGCCGACCCGGTTCATGTCCTCGTCGTCCCAGCTGGCCCAGCGGGCGCGTTGAAGCAGGGCCGGTGGGTTTGCCGCCGCAATGATGCGGATCCCGGCGGCGAGCTCGCGCTCCCTCAGCGCGACGACCAGACGGTCTACCAGGCAGAGGGGTGACGGTTCATCGCCGTGAATGCCGGCGACAACGACGAGTCGGGGCGGTCCTGGCCCCAGGTCCACCACCGGAATGTGCAGGATCATCCCGCCGGCGTCGTGGACGGGCATACGTGAGTAGCGGGGTGGGCTCCGGTCAGCCATCGGCGCGCTTCGGCATCATCGCGGTCTAACCGAAGGCGCCGTGCCGGTCGTTCTCCGCGACCGTGCGGTTCTCGCTTGCCAGCGCCCGTTGGGCGGGCTAAACGCGCGGTCGCTAACCACCCACGAGGTTCCCATGGCGCGCCGCTGTGATCTGACCGGCAAGCAGCCCAACACCGCCAACACGGTGTCCCACTCCAACATCAAAACCAAGCGCCGGCAGTTCCCCAACCTGCAGATGCGGCGTATCTGGTGGGAGGAGGAGTGCAAGTTTGTCCGCCTCCGCCTCTCGACCCGCGCGTTGCGTACGCTTCGAACCAAGACCTTGGGTCAGTTCCTGCGCGACGAGGGCCTAGAGCTCCACTGATGGCTACTCGGCCGCCCGGTTCGTCCGCGCGTGGCCGGTCGCCGCGGGAGCAGCCGGGCGCATTCCTGCCCCTCACGCGTGAGGAGACGGGGGGCGCCGAGCTCGATGTCATCCTCGTCACGGGGGATGCGTACGTCGACCACTCCACGTTCGGGGTGGCGCTGATCGGACGCTGGCTTGAAGCTCACGGCTTTTCGGTCGGCGTGATCGCGCAGCCTGACTGGCACAGCGCTGACGCCTTCCGTGTGCTCGGGCGTCCGAGGCTGTTTTTCGGCGTGACTGCCGGAAACATGGACTCGATGGTCAACCACTACACGGCGTCGCGGCGTATCCGAAGCGACGACGCGTACTCGCCAGGCGGGCAGGCGGGACTGCGGCCTGACCGGGCCAGCATGGTGTACGCCAACCGGGCGCGAGAGGCCTTCCCCGGAGTTCCGGTGGTGATGGGCGGCGTTGAAGCCTCTCTTCGCCGGGTGACCCACTTCGACTACTGGCAGGACAAGCTCCGGCGGCCGATGCTGCTCGACGGCAAGGCCGATCTGCTGGTTTTTGGCATGGGCGAGCTGCCGCTCATCGAGATCGCCACCCGTCTGCGGGCTGGGCAGGGCATCGAGTCCTGCAGGGATATCCCTGGTGTTGCCTGGGCGCTCGGGCGTTCGGCCCTCAAGCTCTTCGACGCGGGCGAGCTCCCGGTCCCGCCTTCCGGGCGCCTCCTCGAAGAGCTGCCGTCCCACGAGGCATGTGTTGCCGATGGCGCCGCGTTCAACCGGCTCACCATCGCGCTCTACCGGGAGAGCAACCCGGCCAACGCCAAGATCCTGCTTCAGCGGGTAGGCGACCGGGCGATCTGGAACAACCCGCCCGCGCGCCCGCTCACCTCGGCCGAGCTGGACCGTCTCTACGAGCTCCCCTACCAGAACGCGCCCCACCCCTGTTATCGTGCGCCAATCCCGGCATTTGAGAGCATCCGGGGGTCGATCACCGTCAACCGCGGCTGCTCGGGGGGCTGTTCCTTCTGCTCCTTGACGCTTCACCAAGGGAAAGACGTGGTGAGCCGCAGCGCCGAGAGCGTCGGCCGCGAGGTCGGCTACCTGGTGCAACAGCCCGGCTTCAATGGCGTGATCTCCGACCTCGGCGGTCCCACGGCCAACATGTTCCACATGCGCTGTATGGACGAGCGCGCCAACCAGCTCTGCCGTAGGGTGAGCTGCCTGCACCCCACACGCTGCCGGCACTATGGCACGGATCACAAGCCTTTTATTCAGCTCCTCCGCAGCGTTCGTTCCCAGCCGGGCGTAAAACGCGTCTACGTCAACTCCGGGATCCGGTACGATCTTGCGGCGTTAGACAAGGAGTTTGTCGAAGAGATCGCTACGCATCACGTTTCGGGTACGCTCACGACCGCGCCCGAACATGTGTCGAGCCGGGTGCTTCACGCGATGCGGAAGCCCGAGCTGACGCACTTCGCCGACTTCCTCAAACGATTCGACGCCGCCAACCGGCTCTCCGGGAAAAAGCAGCTCATCGTCCCGTATTTTCAGTGCGCCCATCCTGGTTGCGGGCCCGAGGAGAGCATCGAGCTCGCCCTCTATCTGAAGGCCCAGAACCTGCGTGTTCGGCAGGTTCAACTCTTCATTCCTACGCCGGGCACGCTCGCCACTGCGATGTATGTGACCGGCCGGGATCCGCACACGCGGGAGCCGCTTCCGGTAGCGCGGGGCGACCGCGAGCGCGCCCGCCAACGTGCGATGTTGTTTTGGTGGAAAGAAGAGGAGTGGCCTGCCATCCGCGAGGCGCTCATCGCCTGGGGGCGGCGCGACCTGATCGGCACCGCCGCGGGCGCCCTCGTGCCACCGGGCCCGGTGAAGGGCGGGCCCCGGCAAGCGGTCGAGCCGACCGTCGGGGCGATGGGAGCGCACATCGAGCGCGCCACCCGCGGCGAAGTTGACGAAGAACGTTGGGAAGGCCACGCCGGGTGCTCCACGTGAGCGGCGCGGGGCGGGTCAGTGCCTGAGAGCCCGCGGCCCTGGCAGGTCCTCCTGCTCGGCGCCACGGGATTTTGTGGGAGCTTCCTGGCTAAAGAGCTGGATGCCCGGCGCGTGGTGTGGGCGGCGGCTGCGCGACGCCCGCGACCGATGCCGGGGGATGCGCCCTGTGTTCACCTCGATCTCTCCGACCATGGTGCGCTCACCGCCCTGGTGCGACGCGCCGACGTAGTCTTGTCCGCCCTCGGCCCGGCACTCACGGTTGCCGAGCCCGTCCTCGCGGCCTGCGTCGCCGCGCGTACCCACTATCTGGACATCACGGGCGAGACGCCTTGGGTGGCGCAGATGGTCGCGCGGTGGTCCGGGCCTGCGCAGGCGGCGGGGCTGCGCTTGGTGTGTAACGCAGGTTTTGAGTCGATCCCCTGTGATCTTGGTGTCCTCGATCTCGCGCGTTGGCACCGGGAGCGGGGCGTCGGGCTGCGGCGCGTTCTGGCGCTGGCGGAGGCCCGGGCGGGAGTGAACGGGGGCACGCTGGCGTCGGTCGAAGCGCTGGCGAACGCCTCGCTTTACCGGGAGGCCCGCGGTGACGACGCCGGGCCGTGGGCGCGGTTCCACCCTGAGCTCCGGACCTGGAGCGGGCGCCACCCCACCGCGGGCGTCGATTCCTGGGTGCTCCGGCGGAGCGCGGCGCTCGCGGCGGCAGCTGGAGCGCCCTATGGCGAAAAGTTCGCATTTGAGCTTCGTTGGCGAGCGACGAGCGCGGCGGGCGCTCTGGCACGGAGCGCAGGGGTGGCGCTGCTGCACCGGCTCTTCGAGGATCCCCGGAGCCGTCGGTTCTTGCTCCGTCTCGGGCCTCGTACCGGCGAGGGGCCGCGGAGCCACAAGGTACACCAGGGGTTCTTCTCGATATTGTTGCGTGCGCAGGCCGAAGATGGGCGGTGGGCCTCCGTGTTCTGGCGAGGGGCCGGCGATCCTGGGAGCCTGGTGACGGCGCGTCTGGCCGTCGCGGCGGCGCTGCGGCTCCGAGAGCGGGCGGAGCAGACGGACCCCACCGATTTCGGGGTACTGACCCCTGCGCGTGGCTTGGGTCTGGAGTTTCTTCGGCTTCTACCGCCGAGCATCTCCTACGCGCTCACACCCTCGCCGCCTCTCTCACCCAACGGTGCCTGACCCGCGGTAGCGTGGCGCGCGACGGACCTTAGTCGCGCTATACACGGGAGAAGGGGGGAGTTGGGCGGGCCGGTGGGGGCCGGC
>CANKNP010000024.1 GCA_947483545.1 Deltaproteobacteria bacterium
AGATGGTCGCGCTTGGCTCGTTCGCGAGCGGGGACGCCCGAACGCCCGCCGGCGAAGACTGGCTTTGGCGCGGGACCACGTTCGCGGTGGCGGGTGCGTTCCCGATCGCGCTCTGTACGCTCCCGTCGCGCGCGCTCCGAGAGCGGGAGCGATGGACGGCGTTGTACTACACCACGACCCAGGTGGACCCGCTGATCGAGCGCTACAACACGGGTATTCGCGAAGAGCTCCGCCTGCCGCCCATCGGCACGACCCTGCCTGGCGCCGCGCCCATGGTGGCGTCCCCGCCGGGCGCGGTGGAGGCGCCCACCGTCGAAGACGCGCCGCCCACGCCGACCGACAAAATACCGGAAGCTGAGCCCGCTCCCGGGGGCGCGCCATGAGCCTCCTCCTCCTGCTGTTTGCCCAGGCCTGGGCGGGCGATTCGCTCGACATCGAGGTTGCCCGCCCGACGTTCTCGCCCGATGCGATGCCTGGCTTGGAGTCGGCGACGTTCAACCGAACGGGGACCTGGCGGGTCGGCGCGCAGCTTCAATACGACCGCGATCCGCTGCTGCTCTACAAGTTCGCTGAGGAGATCGGCGCCGTCGTTTCCAATCGGGACACGCTTTACCTGGGCTTTGCCTGGCAGGCGTCCAAGCGCGTCGGCTTTCGGGTCGTCCTGCCCGGCGCGTTCCAATGGGGCAGCGAGGTCGAGGCCCTCTCGGGCGATGGCGTCGGCTTGGGGGATCTCTCCGCAGGTGGCCGCGTCCGGATCGTAGACGGCCGCCGGTTTGACCTCGCGGCGGACGCCGACTTGTACGCGCCCACGAGCACGCCCGGGACCTACCTGGGCGAGCGCGGCGTGCGACTCAATGTCGGCGCGGCAGCCGATTATTCGGTTGGTAGGACCAGTGTTGTCGGCGGTGTTCACACGATGCTCCGGCCGCCGGTGGACAGCGAATACGACTTTGTGTTGGGCAGCGAGCTCTCCGCCAACCTGGGGCTGCGGTACGAGGTGTGGCGGGACAAGGCTGCGCTCTCGACGGCGTTTCTGGGTCGGGCCGGCTATGACCACTTCTTGAGCACGCCGGCCGAAAACCCCTTCGTCTGGCTCGCGGGGCTCACGGTGTTGCCCCGGAAGGATCTGCAGGTGGACGCGTTGGTCGGCCGCGGCCTTACCGCTGGCTACGGCACGCCACAGCTTCGGGCGACCGCGGCGTTGACCTACATCCACCGACCCAAGCCCAAGGCCGCGCCGGTCGCCGAGGACAAAAAGCCGCTCGTGGTGATCCCCGAAGACGTCGAGTTCAACCTCGAGCCCGAGCCTACGCCCGAGCCGCCGCGCTGGGCCGAAGGGGAGCTTGCGCGCGTCGAAGCCGAACAGATCGTGATCCGGGATCCGATCCAGTTCGAGCTTGGGACGGATGTGATCCTCGCCGAGAGCGAGCCCACGCTGCGCGCGATCGCCAAGGTGCTGGGCGACAACCCGCAGATCTTGGACGTCGTGATCGAAGGCCACGCGAGCGAAGAGGGCAGCTTCATCTACAACTACAACCTGTCGCTCACACGTGCGCTCGCGATCAACCGCCGCCTCGTCGAAGTGGGCGTACATCCTGCCAGGTTGTCCTGCCGGGGCATGGGCGAGACCCGGCCCATCGCCTCCGTCGCGGGGGGCATGACCCCTGAGCAAGCTGAAGCCGCGTTGGCGTTGAACCGGCGCGTCGTATTCCACATTGTTCGCCAGCTTCAACCTGGTCAGAAGTGGCCTGAGTACGGAACCACCGTGACAGTGCCTTGGACCGGCGAGGCACGCCCCGCCCCGGCGCTCCCGCCGCCCCCGCCCCTGCCCGAACCCAAGAAACCCGCAAACGAGGATGACGAATGACCCCTTTGCTGCTGCTTTTGGGGCTCGCCCTCGCCGGGGAGTGCGATGAGACGCTCACCCAGGATCTGAACTGCAACACGATCGACGTCTCGCTGGAACAGCCGGTCGATTTTGACGACGCGCTCTGTGCAGCCCAGCCCGACTACCCGAACGGCGATTATTACTACGATTATTTTTCCTTCGGCTGTCTGTTTCCCGTGGAGGCCTTCGACGTAGACGTGGACGGGTTCTCCGACGGGACGCTGGTCTATCCCGCCGACGCGGAATTCCCCGATCTGGTGGCCTCGCTCGCGTGTGACAACTGTCCGGAGCAGTTCAACCCGAGCCAAGAGGACCTGGACTGCGACGACATCGGGGACGCGTGCGACAATTGCATCGACGTGGACAACAACGACCAGGCTGAGAGCGACGGCGATGGGCTCGGGGACCTGTGCGACAACTGCGACTACGCCGTCAACCCCGAGCAGACCGATGAGGATGGCGATGGCGCCGGGGATGAATGCGACAACTGCCCCGGGCTGTCCAACGACCAGCACGACGCAGACTACGACGCCATCGGCGACGATTGTGACAACTGCCCGCCGGTGACCAACGCCGACCAGTCGGACGTGGACGGCGATGGCTGGGGCGACACATGTGACAACTGTCCGGAGGTCTCCGACGAGTACCAGACCGATTTGGACGCGGACGGTTTCGGCGACGACTGCGACAATTGTCCGAGCGACTTCAACCAGGACCAGTTCGACAGCGATCTCGACGGCATCGGGGACAATTGTGACAGCTGTCCGATCGACGCCGATCCCGAGAACCTCGACGAGGACGGCGACGGCATCGGCGATGCCTGCGACCGCTGCCCGACCGATGCCTCCCCGGAGCAGTTGGACGCCGACCTGGACGCCGTCGGGGACAATTGCGACAACTGCGTGGACATCGCCAACGCGGATCAAACCGACCTGGACGACGACGGCGTGGGCGATGCGTGTGACAATTGTCCGGATATTGAGAATTCCGCGCAGGCCAACACGCAGGACTCCGACGCGGTGGGCGATGCTTGCGATGCCGAGCAGCTGCGCGGGGGAGGGGCGCGGTGTGGGCTCGGGGGCGATGCCGCAGTCGGGGTCGCGGGGATCGCGTTCGCGTTGGCGGCGGGGCGGCGGCGGCTCGCGTAAGGTTCGGCAGGCGGCGCGACGCGTAGGGCAGGAATTCCTGGGCATCGACGGCCGCGCGCTTTCGGGGCCGCCGATGTCATCCCCAGCGTCTGGCTCGGAGGGGAAGATGAGGAAGCAGGCGGTGACTGGACGCCCCTGCGCGTCGCGCTGGTTCCGCAGGCCTGAGGTGCGTGTTCCGATTGTTGCCAAGCCTCCGTGGCCGCCTTGGAGTTGTGGCGCGGCGTGGCCAGCCGATTTCCAGCGGCGTCTCACTGCGGTCCCTGACCCCAGAACTCGGGCTCCAAGCCGCCCATCTCCCCGAAGGTCAATGCCCGCCTTTCCCCGGCTTTGCGTCCCAGATCCGGACGCAGAGCAAGGCCCCGGCGATGCCGAAGGGGAGCAGGAAGATCGGCCAGAACGCCCAGTCCCGCGTCGTGAGCATGCCCAGGGCCCAGGCCTGCAGCCCTGAGCCCAGGTAGACGAACCCGTCGATGACGCCCACCGCGGTGGCCGCCGACCGACGACCGCCGAAGTCCATGGTCGCAGTGCCGGAGAGCAGGCCATGCGTCCCGATCACGCAGAGGCTCACGATGAAGCTGACCACCACCAGGAGCGACGGGCTGCGGGAGAGCGCGGGGCCGGCCGGAAGGGAGCGACGATCCCCGGCAGTTTGGACCGCCTTTGGGTCTTTGATCGCGAACGTGTAGGCCTCGCCATCGCGCATCACCTTCGCCGTGATGAAGCCGGGGCTGACGGCTTCGGACGGCGGCACGGCGCTGGAGCAGGTGCAGGAATCCCCGTCCCAGCCGGGTGCGGTGAGGCCGGTGCCCTCCAGCCGCTTCGGGACGATGCAGGTGGCGGGCACGCAGGCGAACGCCCTGGCGACGTCGTCCCAGGTGTGGAGGTCGGTGATGCCTGCGATCTCCGTGACCACGTCGCCCGGACGCAGGTCGGTCTTGGCAGGGTCTTTGACCCAGCCAATCTCCGCTCGGGTGTCGCCAAGGGCGAAGATCATGGCGACGAGCCCGGCGGTCAGGCCGAGGTAGAGGCCGCCGGCCGCCGGGGCGCGGCGGGACTGGAAGAACAGGTCGGAGACGTAGCCGGCCGCGTTCCCGCCGATGACGCCTGCCACGAACAGGAGCCCACCCCAGCCGCCCTGGAGGAACGGTGCGAGGGCGCAGAAAACGGCGCTGGTGGCGAGCACCCGGGCCCGCATCCCGCTGGTCAAACGGGCGGCGAAGCCGAGCCCGAAGGCTGCGCTGAGCGAGACGACGAGCACCACGATGATGCCAAGCCATTCAGGGCCGGGGATCCCGAGCTCCGACGCGGTCGCCCAGTGGCCGTACATGAGCACGTGGGAGCTGGGGAGGACCCAGACCTCCTTGGCGTAGACGGGCACCCATTGCATGATCCCCTGCCGGAGCACGCCGGTGCAGAACTCGATGATCGCGATCGTCAGTAGCACCGGATGCTTGAGGATCTTCCCAATCATGTACATCGCGGGGACCGCAGGCTCGTCCCGGCCATCGCCGCCGTCGCCCGTGTCGATGTCGGCCTGGCCCGCGTCGGACGGTCGATCCCTGAGCACGATGAACTCCAGGATCAACGCCGCGGCCAGGAGCCCGGCAGGCGCCAGGAACACCAGCCAGACAGGCGTGCTGTCCGCCGTCTTGAACGTGTCCAGGATCCACTGGTTGCCCGTATAGGCGAAAAAGATCCCGGAGCTGATCATCGTGCCAAAGATGCCGGAGAACGCCCCACGTTCGCGCACATGGAACCACGATGCGTTCACCTTCACGATGGCGACCGCCGCGAAGCTCTGGAAGTACATGTTCACGCCATACGCGAGGCTCATCCACAGCGCGACGTTCACCGCCCCGGGATCGGCAGATTGCAACATGTCGCGGACGAACCAGCCCATTCCGAGGTTCGCGGCGGCTGAGCCGGCCAGCGCGACGAGCATCGACCGGCGCCCGCCAAACCGATCCGTGAGCGGGCCATTGACCAGGAAAGAGAGCCCGTAAACCCAGGTTCCAATGGCAAAGATGGTGCCGAACTGCTCCTTGCTCATCAGCTCGCCAAGGTTGGTCTTGGCGACGGTGAGGTTGTAGCGGCCCATGTAGAGGAGCGCGTACGCGAGCCCGAGCGGGAACCAGTTCAAGAACCGACGGAACCGGTACGCGGAGCTGTGGCCGGGGGCGGCCAGGCTGGACTCGTGGGACACGCGCACCTCGCGTGCCGCGGCTAACCTGACCCCCAGCCAGAAAACGTCCGGGTGTGTGACGGATGTGTGACGCCGCTCTGTGGGGGGCAAGCCCCCCACGCCCCCCGCGAGCCGGGATGTTGAGCAACCCTCATCCGCCCGCGAGTACACGGGCACCTTCTCCCGCAAGCGGGAGAAGGGGAGAACCCCCGAAATCCGCCGCTGAGGAGGGAGGTCAAATGCCGCTAACCACATTTCCCCGAACGCTGCTAGCCCCGACGCGGGGGTACCCGCGCCGGGGGCCCGCGCGACGTTGAGCTCTTCGGCTCCGGGAGCAGCCGCGGCGCCCGCTGCGAGCCTCGCGGGCGGCGCTCCCGGGGTATGCCCTACGGACTCCTAGTCCTGGCGGGGAGGCGGGCCTTCCGGCAGCTCATCGTACTTGATGGTTCCGGGCTCGTAGATCGTGGCGACGAACTGGCGATGCACGACCTTCTCCTCGCGGGCGACCGGGTCTTCGCCAGGGTGACGCTCCAGCCAGCTCGTACGCACCGCCTCGCGGTACGGCGTGAGCGTGACGCCAAAGCGGGCGGCGGCTGCGGCGCCGTCGGTGGTGCTGTCTTGGCCGAAGTGGATGCCGAGCGCCTCGAAGTGGTTTGCCCAGCGCCGAACGAGGGGGCGAACGGCGGCGGCGGCGATCTTGAGCGTCGCGGGCGGCATCTTCCAGAAGGAGGGCTGGACCCCCGCCTCCTCGCAAGCAATCTTCCAGGCGAGCTCGACGCTCATCACGTCCGGGCCGGCAAGATCGATGATCTCGTTCGGGGCTGTGTCCGGGTCGATACAGGCGGCGATCATGTCGGCGACGTCTACGCCATGGATCGGGGCCACCCGTGCGTCCACGCGGCCCGGCAGGAAGACCGATCCGTTGTACTCCGCACGGCGCAGAAGGTCGGCGAAGTTGGCCGCAAACAAGCCGGGCCGAAAGATCGTGTGCGCGAGCCCGGAGGCCTGCAGCGCCTCTTCGGACGCGCGCTTCGACGAAAAGGCAGGGATCTCGCCCCCAGCTGTGACGCCAGCGCAGCTCACGAAGATGGCCTTCTTGACCCCGCGGGCCTTCGCCGCCTCCCACAGCGCCGCGTGGCCATCCGCCAGGGTCTTGTGGTTGTTGTCCGTCTGCTCGATGCGGACGCTGGCTGATGAGATCACGGCCTCGCAGTCCCGAAGCGCGCGGTACACGCTCTGCGGGTCGCGCAGATCGCCAAAAAAGTAGTTCGTACCCGTGTCATTCAGCCAGAAGTACTCGCTGCCCTTGCGGACGAGCGCGCGAACCTCACGGCCCTGATCACGGAGCGCGCGAACAACCTTGTTTCCAAGACGGCCTGTGCCGCCGACGACGAGGATCATGGGCCTTCCAGAACGGGGCCCATGCTATCCTCTCGTGCCCTTCGCGCACATGGCATAGGTTAGGACGCGCGGATGTCCCAAGACCGCCCGAACGCCCGCCCCGGCGGAACCCCGCAGGAGATGCTCGCTGACACCTTGTCCAAGCTGTGGCAGAGGAGCCGCTCCGAGGCGGGGAACGCAGCCAAATGGGCGCGGGAGCGCCTCACGCTGCGGCAGTTGCGGTCCGACCGGGACCGCATGTACCAGAAGCTCGGAAAAGAGGCTCGCCACCTGTGCGAGGCCGGCGAGCTCACGCACCCCGGGGTCGCCCGGGGGGTGGAGCGCATCCGGGAGCTGGAGCGCAAGATCAGCGATCTGGAGGATCAGATGCGCGCGGTGGGGTTGGAGCCGGAGGCGGATGGCCAACCCTAGTGTCGCTGCTGTGACGCTTCTCGCCCAGGGTGGGTTCCAAACCCGCCCTGCTCTGGGGGGGGGCAACGGGTGACGGGCTACGGGCTACGGGCTAGGGTGCCCGAAGGGGGGAGGGGGGCGTCAGGAAATGACGGTCTTACCCGATGAGTTGAGCCCGGACTGACGCTGATCGGGCGCCGCGGGGGCGCACATCCAAACGGGCGCGTAGGGGGCGGCCCCCGTGCACGCCCTGCGAAACCCAGCCCGCGCGCATGCTCAAACCCCGAGGTTCACCGCCACCCAGCCGATGCGGAGGCCCACCCGAGCCGAGGGCCGGTTTTGGAGGGTACTCCCGACGAAAGCGGCCCTCGGCTCGTAGTCGAGCGCATCTCGGCTCGCCGGGGGGCGTGGGCGGCGCTGCCCCCCACAAATCACGGCTCCTCCAAGATCTCCAGCACGTACCGCTTCTTGTTCTTGCCCCCCACCGCATGGACGATCCGTCGGATCGCATCCGCGTGGATGCCCTTCTTGCCGATCACCTTGCCCACGTCCGCGGGCGAGACCGAGAGCTCGAGCACGCAACTATGCGTGCCCTCAAGCTCGGTGACCACAACGTCCTCGGGCCGGTCCACCAGCGCCTTGACGATCATCTCGACCAGACCGCGCACATCGACGCCCTTGGGCTTCGGGTCCGCCGGGCCTTTCGGGTCGAGGGGTTCGAGATCGCGCTTTTCATCCACAGCAACTCCAGCACGCGCTTTGGACAAGCATGGGGCCCGATGGCGGTGTCGTCAAGTCGCAGGGAGCGATGGGGTCCAACTGCCCCGGTACACCGGGATCTTGTCGCGTGTGCAGACGCGGTCGCGGCGGGACAGCTCGGCCCCCAGGGGAGGCGGGTGCGCGAGCTTCCAGGAGGCAGCCAGAAAGAGCCCGGAGATCCATTCGAAGTAGGGGTGGATGTCCGTCGCGACGTGCAAGACGCCGGCAGGTTCGAGCGCGGCCGCGCACAACCTCAGGAACGCGGGGGAGAACAACAGGTGTCGCTGGCGGTGGGCTTCGGTCCAGACCGGATCTGGAAAGAGCACGTAGATGGCGGCGAGTCGTCCCGCGGGGATCACCGTGGCCAGCGCCGCCCGCGCGTCCGCCCGCCACGCCAGGCAGTTGCGGGGGACGTGGGGCTGAAGGCGTTGTACACGCGCTTCCCGGATCTCGACGCCCAGGTGCAGATGATCGGGCATGCCCCTCGCGCGGTCGAGCAAGCACATCCCATGGTCGAACCCGATCTCGAGCGAGGCCGGGCACGGGCGCGCCAGAAAGTCGAGGACCGCCTGGACCTCCCCCGCGCATCGACCGCTCTCGAACAGTCGAGAACCGCTCAGCGCCGAGATGCGCCCCGGGTCGTGCGGCGGGTGGGCCGGTGGACCCCAGGGCCTCACTTCGAGAGGATCTGCTTGACGACAGCCAGATCCGGCTCGCTGATCGCGCCCATGCGGGTGCAGCGGATCTTGCTGTGGTCGTCCACGAAGAAGTGGATCGGGATCGACGCGTTCGCGTTCAAGCCCACCGTCGGGAGCCAGGCCGCGAGCAGGCCGAAGTCGGCGATGCGTGGGCCGAGCGTGATCGTGGGGTGAGAGGTCGCCCACCGCTGTACGTCGGCCGCCTTGGCATCCACCGAGAAGAACGCGAGGTTGAACTCGACTCCCTGTTTGGCGAGGGTCTCCTTCCAGCGCTCCAACATGGGCATCTCTGCCACGCAGGGCGCGCACCACGTCGCCCAGGTGTTCACCCAGGTCCAGCCGTTCATGGTCGGGACGGCGCCGTCCAACGCCGGCCAGGTGAACGTCGGCGCCATGTCGCTTTCGTCATGGGTGTCGCAAAAGGCATCGACGGCATCGTCTTTCACTGCCGCGGCTGGCACAGCTTCAAAGCGCTCGGTGCGCTTGCTGGGCTTGACCGGCTCGCTTTCACAACCAGTGAGCAACCCGGCACAGGCGAGCAGCAAAAAGACCCGGTTCACAGGCGACAGTCGATCCAGGCCACGAACGCGCTGCGGTTCAGGTCCTGGGACTGGCACACCTCGCTGCTGCCCGACCGCTGCCAGGAGCAGAACACCTCATCGAGCTGGGCGAATTCTTCGCCGAGCCACAAAAGGCCGACCTCCTTGTTGAGGTCCTTGTCCTGAAACGTGTCCTGCAGATGGTGAAGCACCGCCTCGCCGCGCTGTTGGCTCAGGTTGCGGTTGAACACCTCGCTGCCCTCGGGCGAGGACCGGGAGACCACGAAGAAGTAGCTGGCGCCACGCTGATCGGAGAACACCCGGTCGAGCATCGCGATGTCGCCGGCGTCGAGGTCCGCCGACTCCTTGTCGAACTGGATGATGCCCGCGCGCTCGGCGAGGGGCAGGAACAGCGCGTTGAAGTCGTCGCCCGCCAGCGTCGCCACGTTCTTTGCTTCCAGGGGCTGGCATCCACGGACCTCGCCCGACGAGAGCAGGCCGCAGCTCTGAAGCACGCGGCGCAGCACCTTCTTGAGGTCCGCCGAGCAGTAGCCGACATCCGCCGCGCTGGCGATCGCGACGGCAGGCTCCTCGGAGATGCTCGCTTCATTCGCCGCGAGTTGGGCCTTCGCATCGCTCACACCGATGCCGACGAGCAACGAGGGGATCGCGAGGCAGGCGACCGCGAGACCAGCGTGGACGGGAGCGTTCATCAGGGCACCTTCGCGGGGGTTGTGGGGGCGGCGAGGAGCCGCGTGAGCGCGTAGTCGAGCCCGAGGTCCGTGTCCGCGTCGCAGAGCTTGTTGTTCTCCACGTAGAGCTGGGGCGTCAAGACCGGGAGCTGGTTTGCGACCGCGTACCGAAGCGATTTGTTGAGCCGAGACTTCACCGCCGGCGACCCGATGCAGCTCTTCAGCTCGGGGAACGCTGCGAGAACCCCGGAACGCACTGCATCCTCCGCGCGCTTCTCCAGCTCGGCCTTCCGCGCTGCGATCTGCTCAGCGGTTCGTGGGCTCGAGGGCTTCGCCGCGTCGGGATCTTCCTTGCCTGCGGCGATGAACTGCTCCTGGTGCTCAAACGCCCACGCGATCACACGATCCGCGTCCTTCTCGGCGCACAGCACCGCTTCGCTCATGATGCATGCGCCGGGGTGCAGGTTCGTCGTCACCATCCAGTTGCAGCTCGTGTCCAGCGGGAAGATCAGCGCCTTGCGCTTGAGCTCAGGCGCGAGGCCGGAGGCGTTCAGGCGCCCTTCGAACCCCTTGCAGGCTGAGCAGAGCGGGTCGAAAACTTCGGTGGCCGAGCGCCCTGTCGCCTGCTGACCGATCGGCAGGAGCACGCCGTTCTCGTCCTCGGGCTTGAGCATCGTTCCGCAGGTCCCGATGTACTTGGAGTAGTCGGGGCTGACGGCGACGTAGAGGAGCACCGGGATCAGCACGAACCCGACGCCCTCAGCGAAGGAGAGCCCCAGCTCGCGACCGAAGCCGTCCATGTCCTGGCCCACCGCCTGGGCCCGGATGCCAATCGCCGAGGCGAGGCAGACCGCAGAGGAGACGTAGATGCCGACGCACAGCTTGCAGGCGGCGCCCAGCTCGACGATGGAGAGGTAGCCCATGACCATCGAGGTCAGAACCGGCAGGATCGACGCGGCGACAAGGAACGTGGCGGCCCGTAGATCGTCCTCCCGGCGGTTGATCAGCAGGTCAAGGCCCCGGAACAAGAGGAACGCGAAGACGGCGAGGCCAGGGAGCGCGATGGGCACCCCGCCCCAGACGGTCGCGCGCAGCACGGAGCTGTACGGGCTCATCATCGTGGTGTGGCACCCGCTGCTGCCCGAGTCATCGCTCGCGAGGACCCCCGGGATGAACGAGCAGGTGATGTCGTGGACGTCGCGGTCGAGGTGGGCGACGAAATCCCACGTCGAGAACCCCGCGAAGAAGACCCCGCAGGCGGCCGCAGCCAGGAAGACAATGGTGAACGGGCGCACAGGGGATCCGGAAGCGGGCGGGGTTTAGTCCAGATCTTCGTCCGGCGCCAATTGAGAGGCTGGAGACGGGAGGCTGAAGGCGGAAGGAGCTACACAGGATCGCTGGTTGGCTGCGGCGCGGCCGCGCCGGGCGAGGGCCGCGTCCTCGCTGACGGGGAGCCACGCGGAATGCCGGCATCGAAGGGGCTCGCGAATTCCGCCGTGGTCATCTATCTGTCGTCGTCCTCCAGTTCGTCGTCCGCGTCGCGATCCTCGTCCTCGTCGCGGTCCTCGTCCTCTTTCTCCTCCTCGAGATCGCGGTCCTCGTCCTCCGCCTCGTCCCGATCCCGCTTGCGATCCTCGTCCTCCTCTTCGTCTTCCACCTGCCCCCGCAGGTGTTTTCCGACCGCCACTTGCGCTGTGATCCCGACACGATGGATGCTGCCCGTGTAGGTGCCGTTGGCGTTCGGATAATACCAGCGATCCACCTCTGGATCTGAGAGATCTGGCTTCGGGAGAGACATGCCGAACTTGCTGTTGGTGATCTCCCGCTCTGCGAGGAAGTGGTGCGTGTAGCTCACGCCGATGGTGAGCCCTTTGATCGGCCTGTACGCCAACAGTCCGGAGACCATGATGGCGTCCGCGTCGTAGTTGTTGGGCGACACCGCCTCATCCGGCACCGCGGATTTGTCGTAGATCAGCTTGCCGCCAAGCGTCACCCGGTCCACGAGCGTGCCCTTGCCGGAGGCGCCGACCCAGTAGGTGTCGATGTTCGCGCGCGACCAGAGCCGGGACTGAGACAGGAGCTCGTTGGCTTGTTCGTTCTCGCTCTGCGGCTCGGTGATGGCGATCTCGAAATTCGAGTAGGCGCTCCAGCCCACCCAGCCGCCGATCGCCTCGACGTGCAGCGCGGGCGTCACGTCCCAACCGATCCCGCCGTGAACCCGGGACGGCAAGCTGTAGCCGACCGAGGCGCTCGCAGGGATCGTGGTGTCGCAGATCCCGAACTGTTCCGCGCCAAAGCGGCCAATCGAGTCCTCCTGGGGTGGGCACTGAAACGTGATCTCGACGTTTCCCTCGTTCAACACCGAGAAGCCCTTGGAGAACGCCAGGGCGATCGCCACCGTGTCCGAGGCTTTGACCCGGGCGCCCGCCCCGAACGTGAAGGTCGTGTCCTGCAACGTGTCGAAGTCGAGGGTGGCCTTGTAGTCGTAGCTCTCGAGCTGCGCGTCGGTGTAGCCAGGGTCCTCCCCCTTGTCCCGGATCTGCTCATCCAGGTCGGGCATCGCGTCGTTGTCCACGACGGCGGTCCATTGGCTCTGCACCAGCGCGCCTGAGAGCCCGATGGCGACACGATCCTTGATCTCGTAGGCGGCCCCGAGTGTGAGCTGGATGGCGCGTGTGTCGCCCTCGCGCAGGGTGTAGCTGCCGGTCCCGGGGAGCCCGTAGGCGTCGCAGGCATCGCCCGCGTCTACGCAGGCGTCCGGCATCTCCTCGCCGATGTCGGCGAAACCTTCCTCGATCCCGCCGCGGACCATCGGGATCGCGAACGAGAGCCCGAGCCCGAGCCCCTTTACGCCCGCGTTGGTCGCCACCCCGATGAACGGCACCACCCCGGACAGATGGTAGGTGTCGAGCCCACCATTGGGGTCCGCGCGGTCGTACAACACCGTCGCAAAGGTCGGCGCCCCCTCCAACGTCAGGCGCCAGCCCTCGCCAGCCGCAAGGCCAGCAGGGTTCCACCACGCCGCGGTGCCGTCCGTCGCGAGCGGCGAGCCCGTGAACCCGCCGACTTCGAGGTTGTCGAGGGAGGCGGCAGACGCTGCGCCGAACACCGAGATCAGGGCCAGGAACATGGCCGGGAGCCTACCACCGTCGTGCTATCCTGGGGGCATGCTGCGCTGCGACCACTGTGGAACCCTCTGCCTCACTACGCCCTTGTGCCCCCATTGCGCCCCATCCGGCGTGAAAGCCGTTGCGCTCGGGGCCGTCCTCCTTGGGCTGACCGGCTGCCCGATCGGCAAGGAGATCGACGGCTTTGCGCCCGCGTATGGCGTGGCCGAGACCGGCGAGGGAGAGGGCGCCGACGAGGATGGCGATGGTTATGGGACGGGGACCGATGGGGACTGCAACGACGAGGACGAAAACATCCACCCCGGCGCGGAAGAGATCGCGGGGGACGGGGTGGATTCGAATTGTGACGGGGAGGATGACACGTAGGTTGGGCTTTATGCCTTAGGCCGGAGATGGGCGGCTTGGAACCCGGGATCTGGGGTTCGCCTCGGGCCGTGGGACGCCGCTGGGCACCGCGGCGACACCGCACATTACTGAGCCCCTCAGTTTTGTTACATCGGCGCCCGAAGGGGATTCGATTCACGGCAGAGGGCGGGGAGAATGGCGGACTTGTGGACCGGCAGGCGGCGGGAGGGCTTCAGCGATCCAGGACGAGCGCCTCAAGCGCGTCGCGAAGCTCCATCGCCTCCGATCTCGTGAGCAGCAGGGTGACCGCCGAGCCTGCGGTGTCGGTGTCTTCGTTCAGGATCCTCACCCCCCCTCGGTCGTCTCCGTCGCTTCTCCCTCCGCTCCCTTCTTGAAGTTCACGTTCCGCTCGATCGTCGCCCCAGCCACGAGCGCGGCCTTCCACTGGTCGAAGAACGATTGCTGCTTCGCGGCGAGCAACCCGGCGCGAATGCCGGCCTTCTGGGCGTCGAAGTCCTCCTCTGTAGGCTCGGTCCGGGCCTTCAGCGCTGCGACGTAGAGCGTGCCACGGTTCTCAAGCGGCAGGGGAAGGACATCGCCGACCGCGGCGCTCTTCAGCAGCTCCCGAATGGCAGGTTGAGCGCCGAGGGTTGGGATCTCCTGGGCGTCCAACGAGAACGGCCCGGTGGTGTCTACCGCGAGCATCTTCGGCTCCGTCAGGTCCAGCGGCACGGCCTTGGTCGCCGTCCACGCCTCGGTGATCTTCGCCGCGTACGCGCGCTGCACCTCGACGACCCGCTCCGCCCGGATCATCGCCTCGGCGATGGTCGGCTCGGCCTCCTCCAGCGGGATGATGCGCGCGTCCTCGATGGCTTCCACCTTCACGATCTCGTAGCCCCGGCCCGTCTCGACGGCGGGGGAGACCTTGCCGGGCCCGGCGGCTTCGGCGGCGGTGATGAGCACGGGATCGAGCTGCGATGGGATTCGCTGACCCAGGTTTCCACCGCTCGATGCCGTCAGGTCCTCGCTCCAGGTGCGCGCCAGCTCGGCAAAATCCGCGCCCGAGGCGGCAAGCTTCGCGACCTCATCCGCCTTGGCCTTTGTGGCGGCCTTGTCCGCCCCGGGCATGTCCGTCCGCAGCACGATCTCGGCCAGCGTATAGCGCTTCGGCAGGTTGTAGCTCCGCTCGAAGCTCTCGTCGTACTGCTTCTTGATCTTCTCCTTGTTCGCGGCCACGTAGGTCGCGACCTCGCCCTCCGCCATCACGACCTGATCGTAGAACGCCAACTGGGGAAGGCGAACGTACTCCAAGTCCAGCTCAGTCGCGTTCGACTCCCACGCTGCGCGCACTTCCGCTTGGGTGATCGCGATGCCGGCCTGCGCCAGCTCCCCGACCTTCTCCACCAGGAGTTGCCGCTTCACGCTCTGCTCGAAGCGCTCCGCGGTCTGGCCGTTCTCGCGGAGCGCGCTCTCATACGTGTACTGGTCGAACTTGCCATCCTTCTGAAAGGCCTCGATGCCCTTGAGCACGCGGGCGATCTCCTCTTCGGAGACCGCGATGCGCAGCTCCGTCGCCTGCTGGAGCAGCACCTCCTCGACGATCATGTCCTCCAGCACGTCGGCCGCGAGGCCGTTGCGCTCTTCGTCCGAGAGCGCCCGCTTGGCCCTCGCGGCGGCGCTCCGCGCTGCGTTTCGCATCCTCGCGTCGAACTCGCTGCGGGTGATCGCCTGGCCATCGACGACGACGTACAGCTCGGTCCGGCCTGAGCCGCCGCCGCCTCCCATGCTTCCCACGAACGCCAGCGCGACAATCGTCAACAGAACGCGCGTCGCCGTCGAGTCCATACCTTGGCGGAGGGTATCCAGTACTGACATCGTCTACTCGCAGATCGGCGGCGGCTATCGCGGGTCGGCGGCCCGGGCGAGCCCTGCTTTGTGGGGGGTGTCCAGGGCCCGGCGCGTGTGCCGGGCGATGGAGGGGGGCAAGCCCCGAAGCGCGGCCTTGAGCCGCTCCAGGTCCGCCGGCTCGTCCACATCGAACGTGCCGTCCACGGTCTCGGGGCGCAGATTCAGCAACTTGGCGCGCGACAGTTGGGCAGTTGCGGTCTGGGCCGTGGACCAGGGGATGTGTTCGAAGACGCCCATGGCCACCGCGTGGGCGCTCGCAGCCACGAAGGTGTAGCCGCCATCGGGCGCAAGGCCGAGGACCACATGGGCCCCTTCGACGAGCCGGGCGTGGGCGCCGAGGAGGGTTGTCGAGGATAAAAGCACACAGTCCGTACCGACGGCGATGCCCCCCGCGACGAGCGCCGAGGTGAGCCGCGCGCCGAGATCTCCTTGAACTTGGGGGATTGCCGGGAGGCCAATGAGCCACGCGTGGTCGGCTGGTCCGGAGAAGTGGACCCGCCACGGTAGCCCTGTCGCCTGGACGGTCTCAAGAACATCCGCCGTCATCGCTGCGGAGAGGGCGGCCGCCCCTTCCGGTCCGAGCGCGGGGATCAGCCGGGTCTTGGTGTGGCCGGGGACCGGGACTTTGGCGATCACGTGGAGCACTAGATGACCTCGGCGGAAGTCTTGGCCATTGCGGAGCGTCCCAACTTCCCTGTTCTGTGGGGGGCTTTAGGCCCCCCACACCCCCCGGGCCGAACGCTACCCAAGTTTCGGAGTACCGAAACTCGGGTCCGGTCTTCCCGGCTCCGGAGTACCGGACCGGGAAGCCCGACGCGGTCCGGCCTGGCGTTCAGCATCCGCGTGGCCTTCATTTGTGCCGAAGTCATCTAGTTCGCCCGGCAGATGCCCATGCTGGCCTGGCAGGCGCTCACAACGTCTACGGCGTCGGTGATGCGGACTGTGCCGGCGGGCGCCGCGGCCTCCCCCGGAAAGGTGACCTGGATCTCGTAGGTCCCCGCGGGGACGGTCCCCGGGACGGTGTACCGCTTGGCGCCTGCGACGAGCACGACGGTGCCGTCGCCGGAGGCGCTGACCTTGGCGCCAGCACCCGCTGAGGGAGCGGACGTCGTCGTGGTGGTCGTCGTCGTGGTCTTGGGCGGGGTTGTCGTCGTGGTGGTCGGGCTTGTCGTCGTGGTCTTCGGCGGGGGCGTCGTCTGCGCGGTGGTGGTGGGGGAAGCGGGCGTTGTTGGCGGGGGCTGTGCTGCGGGGGGGGGCGCCGTCGGTGCTCCGGACGGGGGTGCGGTCGGCGCGCCCGAGGGCTCCTGGGTCGCCACGATGGGGGCCCCGCCTTCCGTACTCATCTCGGGCGGCGGCAGCCCTCCGCCGAATCCTGCCTCCTGGGCCTCCTTCGCCGCCGCGAGCCTCGCGGTCTCCTCCGCGTGGGAGAGTTCTGCGGTCTTCGCATCCAGCTCAGCTTGCTCGGCGTCCCGCTCCGCCTGAAGCTCGTCCTGGGCGGCACCGCGCATTCCCACGAACCAGGCCACCCCGCCCGCGCCCATGAGCGCGGTGAAGCCCGCCGCGCCCACCACCAGGCTGCCGAGGATCACGACGGCCCCGCAGCCCATCATCGCGAGGCTCCGGCCGGGCTTGGCGTCGCTCATGGCTTGTCCAGGGTGTAAAAGGCGAGTCGGGTGCGGGTCCCTACCCCCCGGCTTACCGGCTCCATGCCCTCAATCGCGGTGCTGGTGATGACAAGGTGGGACACCCCGAAGAGCAAGTAGACAGCGCTGTCCACGTTGTCCTCATCCCAGCGATCCTCGGGGATGCTCACTTGTCCGTCCTCGACCGGCGCCGCGCAGGTCCACTGCTCCAGGACCTCCCCCTGAGAGTTCAAGAGCGCCCCCGCCACGGCGACGACATCGGCCGTCTCCCCGGACCATGTGACAGCGAGCTGGCTCAAGGCCAGCTCCTGCAGGTTGGCGTCCTCGGAGTCGCCCGGATCCGGCCCGTAGTAGGGGATCTGCCCCGGCACCGTGACGAAGGGGGAGACCTCGATGGATCCCTCCTGCAATGCGGTCTCCTCCAGGCTCCACGTGGCCGCCTGACTGTCCATGTCGCCCTCGACCAGGGGGGCGTAGTACAGGCGGGTGTCCGACGCCCAGGTGAGCGGCACGTCCCCGTTGGAGCTGCTCAGGACCGAGGTTGCGCCTTGCAGATCGACGAGGCCTGAGGTGTAGTCCGCGAGGTCCACCGACTTGTCGGTACACCCGGTCGGGGCTGCGAGCACCCAGTTGGTGGAGAAGTCGTCCTGGGGGAGCTGAAACCAGCCCCACACGGCCCCGCCCGTCGGCGTGTTGTCAGCCCAACCGGGACCTTCGTACTCCACCCAGCTCACGGAACCGGCGGCGCGAGCCGGGGCGTTGTCCACCCAGGAGCCGGGGATGTAGGGCCAGCACGCGCCAAGCAACGGGAGCGTCAGGAGCAGGCTGCGCATCAAAAGCTCCCCGCGATCGCCACCGTAAAGAGCCCGAGGGCCAGCGCCCCGGTGCCGATGGACCCCCAGTACCCGATGTGGTTCATCGTGTACCCGAGCCGCGTGGGGTCGTCTTGAAAGCTGCTCTGGGTGATGACGGAGGTCGCGAAGAGGCCGCCCGCGACGGCTGTTGTCACGCCGCCTGCGATCCACATGCCCGCCCCCTTCTTGCCAGCTTCACGGGGCTCTTTTTCAGGTTTGGGCTCTTTTTCAGGTTTGGGCTCCTTTTCAGGCTTGGGCGCCTGTCCGACGCTCGCCACCTCGACCGGGTCCGCCGCGACCGGCGTGGGTGCGGCCACGATCGGGGCTGGCAGGAACTCGGGCGGGATCGGTGAGGTCGCCGGCAGCCACGCCGAGTATTTCACGGCTCCGTACGAGGTAAGTTGTACGACGGCCGGGCGATCCGAAGGCCGCTTGCTCGCCTCCGTCCCGTCCACGATGCCGCTGTAGTCCGCGCTGAGCCCGAGGCTCACAGCGGATCCCGCGGGGAGCCCGCTCTCTCCGTACAGCTTCGCCAACTTGCCGCCTGGTGGGGCGATCTTCGAAGGCAGGAGGACGGAGGGTTCCAGCGCGAGCGCAGCGGCGAACGCCAGCTTGGCGGCGTCCGCATCTCCGGCCATGAACGCCGCCAGCCCGTGGAGGCGATGGACCTGAGCCGCGGTGGACGCCGCGATGCCAGCCCCTTGACACGCCAATTTGCCATCGGCCGCCGCGACTGCCTCCTCTACGCCCAGATCGTCCAGCGTTGCGTAGGCGAGCAGCCCCTCCTGTACGGCCGCCTCTACCTCAGCCGCGACGCAGGCCGCGTTGGACGAGGGAATGACGGCGAGAAGGAGGGCGAGAATCATCTGAACCAGGGAGCGGCGGCGCGCTAACGCGGCTCTTCGGACCGGCCAGTTGTCCGGGGAGCCAGAATTGAAGGCGGCACGGCGTGCGCGCCTTCAAAGCTGGCTCCCTTCCCGGCGCGCGCCCTCGCGCGGGGGGAGGATCGGCGAGTCGGAGGCCGGGTCCGGAAACGGAATCGCCGGAACCGGCCGCGCCTCCAGCCTCCAGCCTCCAGCCTCCAGCCTCTCTGGGCGTTAGTCTGCCCCGTGGCCGAGCAACGCCTCCAACTGTCCGTCGCCCAGCCTTACGATCTGGTCTTCACGAGCTTTCAGATGGAGCTTGGGCGCGCCGGGCGATCCACCAAGGTGATCCTCGCCGACGATGGCACCACCTCGGCGTTCGACGCGCCCTTCGATGGCATCTGGATGGGCGAGGCCCGCGGCGAGCATGCGGTGATCACCGAGGTCGTGCTGCTGGGCACGCTCCGATCGGGGGAGGGGGTCCGGCTGTACGCGGGCGCGATCCCCACGGCCGGGTCCGATGTCCCCCTTGCGTTTCAGGTTCGAACGACCGGGGAGAGCGGCCCCTACGCGGTTCGGGTCGCGGCGGCGTGGCCTGAGAGCCCCGCGCAGGTGCACGAGGCCACGCCGCTGCTCGCGGGGTTCCTCTGGGCGGTGCTGGTGATCGGGTTCGTCGGCCTGAAGCTGGGCGTTCGTTGATCGGGGGGCGGGGCCAACTGCTGGCCTCATTGGCGCTTTATCTGGGGGTGAGCGCGCTCTGGTCTTGGCCAGTCCTCGGGGATCCGTTGGGTTTGGTAGGCGCGCGGCAGGTCGAGGGACTCGCGCTCCCCTGGCTCGCAACGGAGCCGCTTGGGCTCGTCACGGTGGGGAGCGCGTTCCCGGCGGGCGAGCCGATTTTCGCCGCTGACGGCATGGGCCTTTGGCTGGCGGCCCAGCTGCTGACCCCCCTCGGCGGTCCCACTGCGGCGAGCGCCCTGTTCTCGTTGATCGGACCGGCGCTCTCCGCGTTGATCGCGGATCGTGCCGCGGTTGCCTGGGGCGCACGGTGGCCCTGGAGCCTGGTCGCTGGCCTCGCCTTCGGGTTCTCCTCCCTGATGGCGGCGGCGCTCCTCGGGGGTCGCGCTTACGCCGCCTTTGACCCGTGGGCGCCGTTGATGCTGATGGCGCTGGTGCCGCCTGCTCCGCCCAACGTGCGGCTCGTGGCATTGGCCGCGGTGGGAGCCGTTGTCACCTCGTCCCAGGCCACGCTGTCCACAGGGATCGTGCTGGGAGCGTTGCTCCTGGCTGCGGCGGGGCGAGGAGAGTGGCGGAGGCCCCACCTTGTCGCGCTCGTCGCGGCGATGGTCGCCTTGGCCCTCGCATTCTCCGCGCACATCGTCTTCGGCCAGCCCGCGCTCGGCCAGGCGACGCTCGCGGGTTTGCTCGCCTGGTCTGCCAAGCCCGATCTGCTGGGTGGCTCGGTCGCCCCCGTGCTGCCGTTCACCGCCGTCATCCTCTCGGGGTTCGCCGCGTCCGGGCTCCATTGCCACCGACGACTCGTGGCGCTCGGCGTGCTCGGCATCGTCTCCGCATTGATGGTGGACGGTAGCATTTTACCAGCCGCGTTCCTTGCCTTTGGCGTCGCGGGGGCCCAGGCCGCCACGGCTGCGGGTGCGAATCGTTGGTCGCCGCTCCTGCTCGCCGGTGGGCTCTCCGATGCCATCGTTGGATCCGGAACGCCACTGCGTGTCGACGCTGTTCCTTTCGCGCTTCCAAGCGCCTATCTGCTCGCTCCCTCCGGCCCCCTGCTGGAGCTGTACGCTCCGGGCGCCCACAGCACCGCGCCGGGCCAACTGACCTGTGGCTATGCTGCTTTTCACCGACGTCCGCTGCTCGGCAGTTGTGCCACCACCCCCGGACCCGACGACCGTCGCGCGATCCTGGCGGACTGGGTTGCCCGCCAGGTGTTTGCGGGTGCGACAGGGTGGTCGGGGGCGCTCGCGGCCCGAGGGGTTGCCGGCGTCGTGCTTCACCCCTCCTGGTACGTGGGTGCTGAGGGCGCTGCCATCGGCGTCGGGCTTCAGAGCGCGCTCGGCAGCCCCGTCTCCCAGAGCGAGGACGCCGGCGATCCCGTGCTGATCTTCGCCGTTCCCGGGCACATCGCCACCCGATCCGAGGCGCTGTCGGCCTGGCGTCAGGAGCTGCCATGATGCCTTTCGTGATCCTCTGGATGAGCGCCGCCTTCGCGATCCCCCGGGGCTTTCAGGTCATGTTCCAGACATCCGCCACGGATCTCACCGGTGACATCCCGATCACGCTGGTCGCGCCGGGCCACACCGATCTTCGCAGCACCCTCCACAACGACGGCAAGCCGCCCGATCGCGACGCCAACGACCGCATCTGGACCACCTCGTTCGCGGAGACCCCGGACGTCAACTTCCAGGTCAGCCTCCAGCTCGCCGCCGGAACATTGACCACGGAGGTGCCGCTCACCTTGATGAAGGACTCTCCTCGCCTTGTACTCCGGGCGCAGGGCAGCGATCTCACGGCCACGACCTCGCTGAACTACAAGAAGGCGGAGACGGTGTCCGAGGATGCAGCTTCCAGCGCCAGCCAGAAGGGGGGTTCCCGGGGGGGGCGTGGAGGAAAGGACGCCGCGCAGATGGGCGAGGGCGGGGCCCCGCCGGAGAATGGGCCGATCCTCATTCGTACATGGACGGCCTTTCTGCCCGGCGCAGCGGTCTGGGGGCTGCTGGGCGGGGGACTATGCATCGGAATCGGCGTTGGCCTTGGCAAGTTCTCCCGTCGCCCGGTCCCGACGCCTCCGCCCACGCTGCGCGGCCGCTGGCCGATGCGGTGTGTGCGGCGGTGGGCGCCTGACGAGCGCCCCAGCGTCGTGATCGGGCGTGGTGTCGGCACGCGCGTCTTGTTCGATCCCGTCGCTCCGGACGAGGTCCTCAAGCACACCGGGGAGCTCGGCCCTACCGCGCGGATCGTCGTGCTCGACGTGGAGCTCCTCGACCGCATCACCGCGGAGGAATCCGGCTTGGATGCGCTCATTCGGGTTGTAGACGGGCAGTACGAGGTGGTCGTCGTGTCCGCGACTGCGGTCGCTACTGCAGCCGAAACGTCCTGAACTTGCCGCTGTCCTCACCCGCGCCCAGGATCCCGGTCACACAGTCGAGGTAGGAAGGGCCAAACACCGAGGCCCGGTCCATGTCGATGTAGATGTCATGCACTCCGGCGTCGCGAAACCAGGTCGCGACCGCACCCGGGAGCGAGGACTTCCTGCCCGGGGCATTTCCACCTTCGCAGGCGTACAGTTCGGCGGGCGGACCCGACGCGAACAGGAGCTGAAAGGGCAGGGGCGCGATCGTGGCGTCGGGCTCGATGTTGCCGTTCACGGTCGGCCGGCCGTACAGAGGCTGAAGAAGGTAGAAGTCCAGGTCGGCGAACCCATCGGGATGGGTCAGCGGGAGCAGCATCAACGGGCCGGTCCCGCTGGCCAGCGTGGTCACGATCGCCTGCATCCGCGGATCGTCGAGGGGGGTCGAGTCCAGGGGCAGGTTGCGCGAGACGAGCCACGGCTCTGCGAGCAACGCGAGGAGCAGGGGAACAGCGGCCATTCTGTGCTTCCCGACGATCCGAGCGACGCCGCCGGCGACGAGCAGCGCGAACCCCACCGACCCGACGAACAACATTCGGTCGGGCCACCAAAGACGGCGGAGCAGCGGCACGAGGGAAAAGCTCGCGAACGGGCCCGGGAGCGGGATGCCTTCGATCCAGTCGTCTCCGATCGGCGGGAGCTGGATCATCGGCCCCATCGCCAGCACCGCGCCACCCGCCAGCCAGACCCAGGGCAGGCCGACGCGTTTCAGCGCGGTGAGGCTCGCGAGGATGCAGAGAATGGCCGACAGCGGGCGGATCATCGCAGCCCCGTCTACGACGAAAACGCTGCCCAGGTCTCGCGACTCGAGCAGGTTCAGCAACATCGCGTGGTCCTGGACCTCATCGAAAAGCGTGGCGTTCACCCCAGCGTGGGAGCCCGCCTGACCGATGGTGTAAAGCAGCGGGCCGCTCGTAAACACGAGGCCTGAGACGAAGATCACCGCGATGGGCCGCACCAGCGCGCGCCGCTCTGGAAAACAGGCGATCGCCGTGGCGACCAGCATGCCCGCGACGAACACGCCCCAATACCAGTAGGCCAACGCAGAGAGTGCCGCGCAGAGGCCGCTCAGCGCTGCGGATACGTCCCGCCGGCGCTGGCTGACCCCGTCCGTCGCGTCCAGCGCCAGGGCGATCCCGACCGGCACGAAGGCTGCGCCCAGCACATGAACGGAGCGGCCCTGGTTGATCTCGCGCAGGTAGATCCCCGCGGTTTGGAAGGCGATCCCGCCGGCGAGAGCGGCGATCGGGCTCTTCCACCAGCGGCCGGCGAGCCACGCCATGCTGATGCCCGCGCCCGACAAAAAGCTCCAAACCCCGAGGGTGAACCCCGCGGTCAGGCCGAACGCCGCGACCCACGGGGCGCCGAACAGCGCGTCGAGGGGGAAACCCTGGATCGTGAACCGGTCGGTCACGGCCGGGTACATGATCATCCGCGAGTGCATGCCCCCTTGGATGCCTTGCGTGTACGCCAGCCACCAGATGTTGAACATGCCAGGAAGGTCGGGCAATTCCTGGCCGGGGAGCGTCGTGTCGGGGTGCGCTGTGGCGGGCAGCAAGAGGACGCCGGCATGCAAGGAGAGGAGTCCTGCGACCCAACCGAAGCCACGCGGTGTGGGGCCCAGCCGCGGGAGCCAAGGGGCCGGACGCCAAGCGCGCAAGGCGTGGAGGGGTCGCAGCCATCGCGCGCTGGCCGGGGATGCGGTCGCGCCGGGCGGGGACACCATGTCGCGCTGGTATCAAGGGTGCGGCACGCATGATAGACCCCGCCGATGTTCGTGATCACCCTCCTCCTCGCGTGTTCGACTGACCCCACAGCGCCCGCCGCCCCGGCGGAAGGCGGAGCCGCTCCCGTAGCGGCGGAGGAGGTCGCGGTCGTGGACCCCGTCGCAGACGTGCTCGTCGCGCACCCGATCCTAGGCGGCCTCTTGATCGGCGAGGTGGGGAAGGCGATGTCCACCGACCTGAAGGAGCAGCTTGTCGAGGTGGACAACGCGGGCAAGGTGGAGTGCGAGAAGGCGGCGAAGGCCTTCGACGCCGCGGCCGCGCCGGCTCAGGCTGCCCTCAAGTCCGGGGAGATCAGCGCTGCCCAAATCGACGCTTTGATCGCCTCGGACCGAGCGATGCGGGACGCCGTTTTGGCGACGCTGGTCAAGGCTTTGAACGTCATCCCCCCCGATCTGCGCGCGACCATGAACAGCAAGTTGGGCAGCCAGGGCGGGATGTCTGGCGGTCCTCCGGGGTCTACCTCCGACCTGCCAGGCCCCCCGGGGTCGACGGGCGCTACGGGTAGCCTTCCCGGGCCCCCGGGGTCTACAGGCTCGACGTCGAATTTGCCAGGTCCTCCGGGGTCTACGGGCTCGACGTCGAACTTGCCGGGTCCTCCGGGGTCTACGGGCGGGACTTCTAGTCTCCCGGGTCCGGGCATGGGCGGCATGCAGGGCGGAGGCATGAGCGGCGGGATGCAAGGCGGGATGCAAGGCGGGGCCGGCAGCTCGATGGGTCGCGCGACGCCGCCGCGGATCGTGATGGGCGCGCTGGGCCTGCTCACCGCCGCTGAGGCACGCCCCCTGTTCGTGGAAGCTGGCAGCGAGGCCTTCGCGAAGGTGCTCGCCAAAGAGGTCGAGCGCAGCCAGGTGTATGGGAAGGCGTTCTCCGCGTGGATGACCGAGCTTGGGGCCATCCGGTGGGAGAAGGACGACGCGCCCTCGGCCTTTGAGGCGGCCACGGTCAAGCTGAACGTCGCAGCGGACGCAGCGATGCGTGAGCGGCTGCGGCTCGCCCCCCAGCTCCTTGCGGCGTCTACGGATCGCGCCAAGATGGTCAGCTCCGCCGGGTTCGTGAGCTGGATCAACCTGGACTGGTCCGGCAAGCCCCGCAGCGCCGGAATGCCCGTGCCTGTCGCGCCCAAGGGTGCGGGGATGATGGCGGGCGGCGGGTCCGGGACGCCTGGGGCGGGGATGATGACCCCCGGTTCGATGACCCCCGGTTCGATGACCCCCGGTTCGATGACCCCCGGTTCGATGACTCCCGGGTCCATGACTCCCGGGTCCATGACCCCCGGTTCGATGACTCCCGGA
>CANKNP010000025.1 GCA_947483545.1 Deltaproteobacteria bacterium
CCTCACCGGCGGGCGTGAGGAACACGTTTTTTGGCTTCACATCCCGGTGGACGACGGCGAGCGGTTCGCCGCCCCCGCCACGTTGCGCGTGTACCACCCGCAACACGTTGGCGACCTGCTGGCAGGCCTCGACGGCGACCTTCGGGGGGAGTGTCCCCAGTCGGTCCATGAGATCCTGCAGGTTGGCGCCCTCCACGAAGTCGAGCACAAGCGCCGGTCGGCCGTCCCACGTCCCAGAGTCAAGGACCCGCCGCACCGCTCGGCTCCGGATCGCCGAGAGCAATTTCGCTTCGTCCGCGAAAAGCCTGCTGTCCGCGCCCCGGAGCAACACCTTCAGGAGCGCCGCCGAGCCCCCGGACGTTTGCTCGACGAGGTGCAGCTCGGCGAACCCGGTGATGTGGAGCTGCCGCACCCAGCTGAACCTGCCCTCGAGCCCGTCGGGGTTCGACAGGCCGGGTAACGGCGTGGCCGGTGGCTCGATGTTGGGCGAGGCGAACCGACCACTTTGCTTCTGCGCTGCGTCGGACATTAGCCTCGCGCTGGCGGCGTCGAGCCGTGCAATCTCCTTTGCCTGGTTCGCGGCGACCCTCCGTAGCTCCGCCAGCTCGTCCGACGCAACCGGAGCTCCCGATGCCCCATCCATCCCGGCTTCCGTCTCCGGGTTGGGAGGCGCCGTCAGCCTCGCCAGGGCGGCGCTCGCCGTGATTCGGGTCGCCGGATTGGCCGCCCCCATCGCCCGGACAAGGGCTCCCAGGGTGCCCGCGACACCCTCGCCTGGGCTGTCTGTGCGGGCGCCCGTCATGAGTTCATGCAGCACCGTGGCGGCGGACCAGACATCCGACTGCGTCGTGCTGATCCCGGAGTGGCGCGTCTCTGGTGGCATGTAGGCCAGGGTGCCAACGCTCTCGACGGTCCCCGTCAGCCGTGTGTCGCCAGGTGCGAGCGCGATCCCGAAATCCGCGAGGTGAACATGGTGCGCTGCATCGAGGAGAAAGTTCGCCGGCTTCACGTCGCGATGGACGAGTCCGGCTCGCTCCAGAACCACGAGCGCCTCCAACATCTCTTCCGCCCACAGCGTGACCCGGGCAGGGTCGCACCCGCCTAGCTTGACCTGACCCTCGAGGGTCCCGCCTTCCAACACGGGCATCTGCAACCAGACCCTGCCATCTGGGAGGACCCCGCTCTGCAGGATCGGTACCAGCCGGTTCGACGACAGGCCGCGTACAACCTTGTACTCCCGCCGGATTCGTTCCTCCAGTCTGCGGTCGCCCGACAGGCCGGGGTGCATCACCTTGAGCGCGTAGGTCCGCGCCTGGTCGTCCCAGGCGTCCACGACGCGGTACACGCAGGCCATTCCGCCGACGCCAAGCACCCCCTGAACCTCAAAGCGGTCGAGAAGCCGCCCCGTGTCACGGGGGCCTGAGGCTTGGGCTCGGAAGGTGGCGGTCCGTTCAACGATTTGCCAACTTCGCTGGATTGGGGGCGTGCGGGCCAGCAGGTCCGCCATCCGGAGCACCACCCCGTCCACCTCCAGGCCCCGCTCCAGTCCCTCATCGGAGGCCTCACGCCGAAGGAGCGCGCGACCCTGACGGTTGACCCCTGAGAACAGGTACATTCCCGCCTCGCCCGCGCGGGTAGGGGTGAACTCGGCCGGCCAGGCTGGCCGACCCTTGACCAGGGAAAGCGTCATCCGGAGGCCCGAGGGCAGGTCACCCCTTCGCCGAATGTCGAGCAATCCGTTGGTCGATTCTGGCCACGGCGAACTGCGAGAACGGCATGAACATGCCATCGGCGTCAAGGGTCGTCCAAGCGTTGCGCCGGGCGCGTAGCTCGGCGACGCTCCAGTGCTTGCCCTTCGCAAGCCCAGGGAACGCGCCGTCGATGACGGCCTCCCGCTTCTGGCGGAGTTTCTCGCAGTTGAGGTTCAGGGTTTCGTCAATGTCCCGCTGGATGGCGGGGTCGCCAGAGTAGAGAAGCCCGTTGCGCTGACAGCGAATCGCGAGCTCTGGAGAGGGTTGGCCCAAGACGGGGTGGATTCGCAGCAGCGCGTCCGCTTGAGCCGTGTCGCAGTGGCGCGGCGCCCCGGACTCGCCGCCGGGGCAGCACCCGAGCAGGTTGGTCCAGCGAAGCTGAAGGTCTGGACTGCCGTTTGGCCCCTTTCGCGGATGCCAATGTGCGACCTTGGTTCCGTGGTCTTTGTCGGCGACCGGCTCCACGGGGCGGATTCGGTTCGTACAGAACGCACAAATGAACCCCTGCTCGACGCACAGCGCCTTCCGTGCGTCAGCAACGTCTCGATAACCAGCCCAGTCGGCTTGCTGGGTGCTCCGGTGTCGGGTGAGCGAGGCCGGTTCAGCTCGCTTGGTGATCGTCCGCATCGTCCGCTTCCAGGGTGAGGATCAGCGAGCTGGCACGCAGCAACTCCACGTCGTCCTCACCCAGCGTTAGGGCGAGGTCGGAGATCTGGGCTCGCGCCTGGGAGAAATCCTCCATGTCGATCCACCGATACAGCGCGTTCAGCTTTTCCTGAGCCTTCGGATCACGCCCCCGGTCGCCCATCACGTCGGTGAGGATAGAGTTGCTGTCGCGGCCCTCCACGAACGCTCCGGCGAATACGCCCTTGTCACCAACTACGCGGGTCCATTCCCGTTTGGCGCTGCCGAGTACCTGCGGCGAGTGCGTGGTGACGATGAACTGAACGGCCGGGAAGGCAGCGATAAGGCTTGGCAAGACACGTCGTTGCCACGTCGGGTGGAGGTGGAGGTCGATCTCGTCGATGAGGGCGACTCCCCCGGTCGCTTTCGCCGCATCCTCTCCGCGATGCGGGTTGAGGCGCGCGACTCGCCACGCAAGATCGGCGGTGACGCCCAACAGATTCCGATACCCGTCGCTCAAGAGGGCGACGGACTGCAGGGTTCCGTCCTTGTAGCGGACGCGCAGGTCCTCGGCAGTGATGTCGAAGAAGAAGTCGGTCAACTCAGGCAACGCGGACAGGACGGATGCTCGGACAGCCGCGAGGTGGGGGCTCGCGTTGCCACGCTGTACAGCGGCGTAGGTGAGGCGTCGCATCCAGGTGGACACCGGAACGAGCGTAGAGTCGGCGGCCAAACACCCGTCGTAGGCGTCGAGTCGGGAGCCTATGCTGTCCTCGCTGGCGTCGGCGCCCCCGTTCCAAAGACGTGAGGCCGAATAGTAGACGACGAGAGGCAGCGTCACGGCGGCCCCGAGCCCCACCCGACGTTCAACATCGGCCCCCCAGCGGCCGGCGGTAGAGCCACGGAGATTTTTTCGAGAGCTCGGCGTCACCATCCAGCTGGCTGGACCGCCTTCCAGCTGGGCGTTGATCCGCACCGAAACGGGCGTAGGCCGATCGACGGACGACACCCCTTGCGTCTCGCGGATGACCCTTCGACGGTCTGCGGCGCGGAGCAGTCGGACATCCAGATTTTCCATGCCGACGAAAAGCGCGCCAAGGCCCGCGGTAACCGCCTCAAGGATCGCCGTCTTGCCGAGACCGTTTGCGCCGAACAGCAAGGTGCAGCGGGGATCGAAGTCGAGTGTCAGGTGCTCAAAGCAGCGAAAGTTTGAGAGCTCGATGCTTCGGATACTCAGGTCGATGTCGAGGCTCATGTCGACGTGGCTCCGTCAAGTTCTGACTCGTTGCGTCCGATCACCAGGTTGACCCTCCCGAGACCTTCCACGTCGAGGGATTGGATCCCACGAAGGTTGCGGATGTGGAGCTCGGTGATCACGGCAGCATCCTAACAGGGCCCCGCTCCGACGAGGCGAGGTCAACTCGGGGACACAGAACCGGCACTGAGCGGTTCCCGCGGGGACGGGCAATGTATCACACCGACGTTTGATACATCCCCCGCCCCCAGCGCTCCAACCCCCACGGGCGTTTCACCGCAACAAGGGCGCCAAGCCGATCCCCGTGAGCCCGCCACCCTGTGACACATGTATCAATGTATCACCCTCCCCCCGCCACCTCCAACGCCCTCCCCAACCACGCGTGCGACAGCGCCACCGACGCGGTCCTCGGCACCGCCCCCGGAAAGTTCGGCACCCCGATGTGGACGATCCCGTTCACCACCGCGCTGGGCGCTGAGAGCGTGGTGATCGGTGTCGTCTCAAACGCCCCGCCCTCCGCGATGGACAGATCCACGACGATGGCGCCCGGCTGCATGAGCGTGAGGTGCGCGGCGCGGCAGAGCCTGGGGGCACGGGCACCGTCCACCCGGACCGCAGCGATGACCACGTCCGCTTGTGCGACGGCGCGCTCGATGGCCGAGGGCGTGGCGACGAGCGCGGTGGTTCGCACCTGGCGCAACGCCTGCACGGAGATGTCCAGCACCGTGACGCGCGCGCCCATCGCCATGGCCAGCTCAGTCGCGCACCGTCCGGCGACGCCCGCGCCGAGCACGATCACCTCCGCGGGGGGCACGCCGGGCACGCCGCCGAGCAGCAGACCGCGTCCTCCGTTGGGCTGCTGGAGCACGTGGCTGGCGGCTTCGACGGCGAGCCTCCCGGCGATCTCGCTCATCGCGACGCGGACAGGGTGATCGCGCTCCGGGCCGGGCCAAGCGAGGCCGTTGTGGGCGTGCAGGCCGGCGGGGAGAGCCGCGGGATCGGGCATCAGTGCGAGCAGGGACTGTCCCGCGCGCAGGAGGGTGGACTCGTGGGCGGATGGCGCCAGCACCTTCCACACCAGCTCGGCCCGATCGCAAAGCTCCTCGGCGGTCGGGACGATCTCCGCGCCGGCGCGGATGTACTCGTCGTCGCCGAAGCCGCTGCGGGCCCCCGCGTCCTGCTCGATGAGCACGACGTGGCCGGCGCTGCGGGCGGCTCGCACGGCGGAGGGGATGGCGGCGACCCGGCCCTCGCCGGGCAACGTCTCACGCGGGATGCCGATGATCATGGGGCGGCGGGTATCAAGACGGGCGGTGGGGCGCGGTCCAGAGGCCCGCCGGAGCCTGGAACGCAATGGCGGTATACTGAGGCCTTGCGGAGGCACCTGCGTCCGCGTTCATCCGGAGCCTTCATCTTCGAGCAACTCTTAGACTTCAACGATGCGGATCGCCTGCGGGAGGTGTCCGGCGAGCTGGGCAAGAACCTCGCGGTGGTCGGCAAGGCCGCGGGCGTGCGGGTGTCGCAGCGGGGCGCGCAGATCCGGGTGCAGGGCGAGCCTGCGGCGGTCGGGCTCGCGGTGCGGGCCCTGGAGCAGCTGTACCAACTATCGGCGTCTGGCGTTGCGATCTCCGGGCCCGACGTGGAGCAGGCGGTCCGACTTTTGGCCTCGCAGCCCGAGGCGCAGCTCTCGGACTACCACGCCGATGTCGTGCTCATCGGGCCGAAGCGTCGGGCGATTTTTCCGCGTACGCCGACGCAAAAGGTCTACATCCACGCGTTCGAGAACCACGACGTCGTGTTTGGCCTGGGCCCCGCGGGCACGGGCAAGACCTACCTGGCCATGGCGGTGGCCGTCGCGGCGCTGCTCACCGATCAGGTCAAGCGCATCGTGCTCTGCCGACCGGCCGTGGAGGCTGGCGAGAAGCTTGGCTTCCTTCCTGGTGATCTCGAAGAGAAGGTAAACCCCTACCTTCGCCCGCTCTACGATGCGCTGCACGACATGGTGGATGAGGAGCGGGGCGCGCGGCTGTTCCAGAAGGGCGTGATCGAAGTGGCGCCGTTGGCGTTCATGCGCGGGCGGACGCTGAGCAACGCGTTCATCATCTTGGATGAAGCGCAGAACACCACGCCCGAGCAGATGAAGATGTTCCTGACCCGCCTTGGAAACGGGTCGCGGGCGGCTGTCACGGGGGATCCCTCGCAGATCGACCTTCCGAAGCAGCAGCGCTCCGGGCTGATCGACGCGGTGCAGACCCTTGAGGGCATCGAGCGGATCGCCATGGTGCGTTTCAACGACCAGGACGTGGTCCGCCATCCCGTGGTCAGCGACATCGTGCGGGCCTACGATCGCGCGTCGCAGCGCCTCGCCGGGCCTGAGATCCCCCGACTGGACCGCCGTGGCCAGCGCCGCTGAGCAGATCCGCGCCTGGGTCAGCCGCAGACCCATCGCCCGCTACGGTGCGCTGACCCTGGTCTGCTTGAGCAGCGCGTTGTTCATGACCGACTTCTCGGGGCCCCCCGATCTCGACCTTTCGAAGGGAGAGGTTGCGCCCTACGACATCGTCGCGCCGGTCTCCTACACCTTTCAGGACGACGCCGCGACCGGCGAGCGAGAGGCCCTCGCCGAGCTGCAAATCGACCCGGTGTATGAGGCGGATCTCACCGCGCTGAAGCGGATCGAGAACCGGGTGATGCAGGCCTTCGACATGGCGAGGCGGCGCTATGCGGCAGAGGTGGGCGCGCGGACGGGTCCTGCGCGTCCCGAGGTCACCGACCCGCTGCTCATCGACTTTGTCGCTGCCCTCGATCTGAAGGTCGAGCCGGACGAGGTGCGGGCTTTTGCGACGGAGGGGTTCACCACGACGGCCGAGGACATCACGCTCGAGCTGCTTGGCGTGGCCATGCGCAGAAATGTGGTGGCAGATCGCGCGGATTTGCCGTCGCCCGCCCGCAGGATCACCGTGCGAAATCTGCTCGGTGGCGAGGAGGTGGATGAGCTGGTGATCGAGGAGTACGCCCAGATTCGGACGCCCGAGGAGGCCCGGCAAGCGGTCACCCTCTACGTGCTTGAGCGCTTCGCGGGGAGCCAGCACCCCGAGGTGGTCAAGGCCGCGGCGACCATCGCGCGCGCCGGCGTTCGACCGAACTTCCGATTCGACCCGGTGATGTGGGGCTTGCGGCAGGCTCAGGCCCGAGAAGCCGTGCCGCCTGTCGAGGTCCAGGTCCGCAGAGGGACCCGCGTCGTGCGCGCGGGCGACGTCGTCTCTGAACCGCAGGTGCAGATGCTCCGGGCGCTCGCGACCTATCACCAGGGCGGTGGCAGGCTGATCTTCGGGGCCTGGCTTGCTTACGTGGTCATGCTGGTGGTGACAGCGCTCGGGTTTGCGCGCGCGACGATCCGCAAGTTCCCGCAGAAGGATCTGGAGCTCTACGCGATGGGCGGCGTGCTCGTGGCCGTGCTCGGCGTCTCGCGGATCCTGGCGGCGGCGGCGGCGGCGTACGTCGTGCCTGGTCTGGACGCCTCCGGGCTGGCGCTTCTAGCGCCAGTGGCCGCAGGGGCGATGATCATCCGGGTGCTCGTGAACAGTGAGAGCGCGCTCGTTTGGACCGTGGTCGCGTCGATGTGCTGCGCCGCGATGGCCGACCAGACCGCGCTCTCGGCGGTCTACTACTTGATCACTGCCCTCGCGTCGGCGGCGGGGGTCGGTCAGGCCCGGGAGCGGCTCGCCGTCGTGCGTGCGGGCTTGCAAGCAGGGGTCTTGGGCGCTGGCGCGGTCGTGCTGATGCAGCTCGTCCGCAGCCAGGGGCCAGGCACCACGGGGCTGCCGGACCCGATGCTGGTGCTCACGCTGCTCTCCATCGCGTTCGGAGCGGGATTTTTGAACGCCGCGCTCGCTCTCCTCGCGATTCCGGCGTTCGAGGTTTTCGGGTTCACGACCGACTACAAACTCTTGGAGCTGTCGAACCTCAACCATCCGCTCTTGCGCCAGCTCATGCTCCGCGCGCCCGGGACCTACCACCACTCCGCGATCGTCGGATCGCTCTCCGAAGCCGCCTGCGAGGCCATCGGCGCCAACGCGCTCCTCGCCCGCGTCGCCTGCTATTTCCACGACATCGGCAAAGGGCTCAAACCCCAGTATTTTGTGGAAAACCAAAGGGACTCTGGCAACCGTCACGACCGGCTCTCGCCTGAGCACTCTGCGCAGCTCATCATCGGCCACGTGCGCGAAGGGGCGGTGCTCGCCGAGCAGCACAAGCTCCCCAAGCCCATCGTGGACCAGATCTTCATGCACCACGGCACGGGGATCATCCAGTATTTTTATGCCCGAGCCAAAGAGCAGGCCGGTCCCGAGGACGTGATCGACGAGGCGCTTTACCGCTACCCGGGGCCCAAGCCCGACTCTCGGGAGGCCGGCGTCATCATGCTCGCCGACAAAGTGGAGGCCGCGTGCCGCACCATCAAGGATCCCAGCGAGGCGCGAATCCGGGCGATGATCCAGCAGATCGTCAACAGCGTGATGGCCGATGGCCAGTTGGAGGAGTGCCCGCTCACGCTCAAAGAGCTGTACCAGATCGCGGAGAGTTTTACGATGGTGCTCCTGGGCATTTACCACCACCGAATTGAATATCCCTCGACCGCCGCCATCTCATCGGGCAAGGGCCGATTTGTCCCGGTGCCAAAGCAAGGCGCCATTACGCTTGAGATCATGAACCCCTTGTTTCCGCCGCCTGCGGGGAGCCAAAAAACCGTGGATTACGAATCCGCAGATCAATTGCCGGGCGTGGTGCCGCCCGAAACGGACGACAGTTGATCGCCCTGCGCTGTGAAGGCGGTGACTGGCCGGACGCCGCGCTGATCGCCGACGCCGAGCGGCTCATGACCTACGCGGATCTTGCCTCGGGCGAGCTCTCGTTGGTCCTGTGCGATGATTTGTTCATTGCCGAGCTGAACCGGACCTGGCGCGGCGTGGACGGCCCGACAGACGTGCTCTCGTTCGCGATGGGCGAGGGCGAAGACAGCGAGCTGAACCCCGACGTGCTGGGCGACGTCGTGATTTCGATGGACACCGCCGCACGGCAGGCGTCCGAGCTTGGACACGGCGTGGATCATGAGGTCCGCGTGCTGCTCATCCACGGGTTTCTGCACCTGCTCGGCTACGATCACATCGAGCCGGACGACGCAGTCGAGATGCGCGAGGCGGAAGACCGGATGCTCACGATGCTCGGCGGGGAGGGGGCCGGGCTGGTCGGGCGGGCCGGAGACGCTGCGGGCTGAGGGGCGGCTCGGGGCCATCTGCGGGGGCAACTCGTGGCCGTGAAACGCCGCTTCACACCACCAAAACCCCCAGCCGCCGCGCCAAGTCCCCCTTGTCCACCGCCTTCGCGAGCGCCTCCTCGGGGGCGACCTTTCGCGCCTGCACGAGCTTGGCCAGCTCTTCGTTGAGCGTCTGGTTGCCCAGCGCCTTTCCGGTGCTCATCGACGTCGCGATCTGCTGGGTCTTGCCCTCCCGGATCAGGTTCGCCACGGCGAGGCTTGACACCAGGATCTCCAACGCCGCGACCCGTCCTCCCCCGATCTTTCGGCAGAGTGTCTGTGCGATGACCCCCTTCAGGACGTCGCCCAGCGTGGCGCGCACCTGCGCCTGTTGCTCCGGTGGGAACAAGTTTACGATCCGGTCCACGGTGCTGATCGCGGTGGCGGTGTGGAGCGTTCCAAACACGAGGTGACCTGTGTTGGCGGTCTCGAGCGCGAGGGAGACCGTCTCCAAGTCTCGCATCTCCCCGACGAGCACAATGTCAGGATCCTCCCGCAGCGCTGCTTTGAGCGCGCGGGCGAAGCTGTTGGTGTGGGAGCCCACCTCCCGCTGGTTCACCAGCGATTTTCGGCTCGGATGCACGAACTCGATGGGATCTTCCAGCGTGATGATGTGCGCCCGGCGCTCACGGTTGATGATGTCAACCATCGCCGCGAGCGTTGTTGACTTGCCGCTCCCGGTCGGCCCCGTGACCAAAACAAGCCCCTTCGGATGCTCACAAAGGGTGCGGGCCACCGGCGGGAGGCCGAGCTGGTCGAAGCTCAGGATTTTGTCCGGGATCTGCCGTAGCACGGCGCACACGCCACCATGATCGCGGAACAGGTTCGTACGAAAGCGGGCAGTTCCCGGTAGCGCGTACGCGAAGTCGGCGTCGTTATCCTTCTCGAACGCCATCTTCGCCCGTTCGTCCATCACCGGGCGGAGCAACTCCAGCACTTCATTTGGACCGAGGGGAGGGGCGTCGGCGAGCTCGTGGATCTCCCCGTCGATACGCCAACGGGGGCGGTGCATCCCTGAGAGATGCAGGTCGGAGGCGCCTTCCGCGACCATGCGGCGCAGCAGCGCATCGAGGCGCGGAGAGCCGCCGGTGGGGTGCGCCGTGGGGGCGAACGTGTCGGGCGCGTCGGGCTTGGACCACTGCTCATCGCCGGCGAGGCCCTTCAGCGCGGCGTCCCAGACCGAAACGGGGATGCGGCTGGTCTTGAGCTCCGAGCTGGGCAGGTTCTGGCGGATCGCCGCGAGCGCGGAGGGGGTGGGCTCGTCCACGAAGCCGACGCTCACGTTGTTGCCTTCTGCGCGCAGCGGGAGGACCCGGAAGCGCTGAAGGACGGCGAGCGGCAGCAGCACGGCCGCAGCAGGATCCGCGGGGCGCTCGGGCGGCTCGTCGTAGCTCACGAGCAGGGTGTTTGAGGTCGCGGCGACGCGCTGGGCCAGGACCCGACACAACGAGGCCGAGAACGCGGGGATGCCCTGCGTCATGGCCGCGAAGACCTTGGCTTCGAAGCGCACGGCTTCGACGGGCTCGGTCGCCACGGCCGAGGCGGTGCGAGGCTGGGAGAGCAGGACGCCAAGCTCGCCGAGCACGCTCACAGGCTTGAACGTCGTGACCTCGATCGCCAGCCCGTTCTTGCCGTTCACCCGGATCGAGACGGAGCCGGTCAAAAGCACGAAGAAGGCGTCCGAGGGCGCGCCCTGCTCCATCACGGTCTCGCCGGCGTCAAACCGGCAATGACTGCCATGCGAGAGCACCTGGTTGAGCTGGTGCTGGGTCAAGCCGCGGAAGATCGGCGACAGGCAGATGATCGGGATGGCATCCCGGAGGAGGTTGCCTTCGAGGGGGGTGGTTTGCATGTGAGAGCTTATCCGGGTCTACCTCGCGTGAAACCCCGTCTCCCCGTCCCCGTCCACCGCGCCCCCGTGCTCGTCGTCCGTGCCATTCCAGGCGATCCCGAAGGAGCTGTTGTCGGCCGGGGCGCGGGTGGTGTCGTCGGAGGGCCAGGTGTAGGTGTCGGTGTCGCCGCCGCTGTCCATGAAGAGCGCGTTGGAACCTGTGTAGTCGGCACGGGCCTCACACTCGCCCGAGTGGTTTCCAAGCCCCGTCGAGTAGTTGCTGCTCACCAGGTAGGTGTCACTGCCGTCGTTGTCCACATACACGCCGCGGCCCTGGCAATTGCTGGCTCCAAGCGCCAGGCCCGGCACGACGAGCGTGTCGTTGCCGGACTCATCGATGAGCACCCCGCTGGAATAGTCATGCCCTGCCCCGAGCATCATGTAGTTGGGCGTAAAGTTGGTGTTGTGACTGTCATCACCGCCGCCGTCGATCAGCGCGGCGAGGGCGAAGTGGGCCGCCCCGCCTTGCGCGTAGTAGAGCGAGTCGTAGGTGTCATTGCCATCGGCGTCGGAGAGCAGGCCGGTGCCCTCCCAATAGCCGGTGCCTTGGGCGAACACGCCGGCTGTGTAGGTGTCATCCCCGCCGCCGTCGCGCAACATCCCGAGGCCTCCAGCCAACCAGACGCTGACGCTGTCGCCGCGGAAGCCGAAGCCGGCGCCCTGGGTGAACGACAGGCTGCCCTCGCCATTCGGGAGCTGCGCCGCAAAATACAACGTCGTACCCCCGTAGTTGTCGCCGGGATCCGACCAGTAGACGTCCGCGCCGGGGCCGGCATCCGCGAGCAGACCGCCGCTGCCGACGTAGCCAAAACCCTGGGAGAACACCCAGGCGTTGTAGTGGTCGTTTCCATCGCCGTCCAACAGAAGGCCGAGGCCGAAGATCCCGGCGCCTTGAACCCCGGCTTCGCCGGCGTACACGTCGTCTCCAGCTTGATCGTAGAGCACGCCGACGCCGATGCTGCCATACCCCTGGCTCATGCGGAGCGAGGCGTAGCTGTCGCTCTCCGTGCCGAGGTCCATGAGAATGCCGATGCCGTACCGGCCCGACCCCTGCCGCCCGATATCCGACGCGGAGATGTCGGCCCCGCCCGAGGATTGCCGCCCGCCTTCGTCGGAGACCAGCGTGCCGGCTTGATCGCCGGGGTCTGGGACCTCGACGTACCCGTAGGTGTCGGTGCCGCCCAAGTCAACGACGACAGACACCGGGTTGTCTTTGTCGAACGTCGCGCCGGTGGTGCCGAGCCAGGTGTCGTTCCCGCCGAGATCCAGATGGAAGAGCGTGGCGCCATCGCTGTCGTCGTGGGTGTCGTCCCCGGATCCCGTGATGCGGAGGGCGCCCGCGGCGGTGTGGACCACCCAGGAGGTATCCCCCCCGGCGAAGGCGGACAGATCGGCGTTTTCAATCGCAAAGGCGATGGCGCGGGCGTGGATTGCGAACATGGCCCGGGGACCGTCCTCGTCGCGGTACCACTTCTGGAACCACTTCAGCTCGTCCGCATTGGCGACATCCGGCGTGTAGGTGCGCCCGGCGATGACGAGGCCCCCGGCCTGGTTGAAGAGGTTGTTCGCCGTGAGATAGCCGCCGTCCTCGACCTCCGCGTCCAAGGTCGCGCGCAGGTCCACGGCGTCGGCCAGCGCCGAAACGATCGGGGAGAGCGCCGCAGCGAGGGTTGGATCCAACGCAGCGGCAGACGATGCGGCGTCTTCGTCGAGGTCCGGAAAACGGCCGAGGAGCGTGGCCAGATCGGTGTGATCGTCGGGGGGGTCACCGGTCAACTCGACGTCTACGTGCTGGGCCCAGGCGGCGATGGCGGAGGCGACGGGGTGGGGTGTCGCGAGCGCTACGTCGATGTCGGACTGAACCTGACCGTTGAAGCAGGGTACTTGCTCCGGGTCGTGGTGCACTTCCAGGAACCAGGAGAGCACGAAGGGGTTGTCCACGAGGTCGCCCCAGATGGTCCACTCGCTGTCCGCGTAGCCGAAGTCCTCGCGAGCGATGTCGGCGTTGGCGAGCGCCTCGTCGAGGAGCGCAGCGTCCCCGCCCGGCGCGCAGTCAATGGCGGCGGCGCCCTCGTCCCAGACGGGGGGAGGGGAGGCGGTGTCGCCGCTGTCCACGGGCGTGTCGGAGGGCTTGTGCTTGCAGGCGACGAGGGCGAGGAGGAGGAGGGTGGTGAGGGCACGTGGGCGCGGGTTCAAGACCGGCGGGGAGCCCTCATCCGCCCGCGCGTACGCGGGCACCTTCTCCCGGAGGGAGAAGGGGAGAACCGCTCGTTGACCCCGGCGACGACGCGCGAGGAGGGCGCCGACGGTCACCAACGCGGCCGCCCCCGCCCCGCCGTTTCCCGTGCCCACGCTCGTGCAGCTCAAGCCGCCGCCGCCCTGCCACATCCCCGGTACACCTGTGTCCGCGGGGGCGCTGTCCACTCCATCGGAGTCCGACACCTCCGAGTCCCCCGTTTCGACCGGCTCGGCCGTGTCGTCCCCGCCCTTCACGGTGTCTTGCGGCTCTCCGGTGTCGTCGATTTCGTCCGAGATGTCATCGTCTTCATTCAACGGATCGGTCCCTGCCGCCACCTCGTCGCCATCGTTCACGCTGCCGCCGTCGGTGTCGGGGTTGTTTGGATCGGTCTGCATGTCCACTTCCTCGCCGTCTGAGAGGCCGTCGCCATCGGTGTCGGCGACGTCCGGGTTGGTGCCATACACGTCGGTCTCGTCCGTGTCGGAGAGCCCATCGCCGTCGCGGTCCGCGATCGGCACGTCGTCGCTGCCGTCGAGCGGGTCGGTGTCGTTGAGCAGCAGCTCGGTGCCGTCATCGACGCTGCCGCCGTCGGTGTCGGACGAAGTTGGGTCCGTGAGCGTCGTGTTCACCTCGGTCCCATCGGCGAGCTCGTCGCCGTCGGTGTCGTAGGCGTTCGGGTCGGTCGAATGGGTCTCGACCTCCTCCCCATCGGAGAGCCCGTCGCCGTCGGTGTCGTCGGCGTTCGGGTCGGTCAGGTAGACCAGCACCTCTTCGCCGTCCAAGAGTCCGTCGCCGTCGGTGTCGGTGGCCAGTGGGTCGGTGAACGTCTCCTCGACCTCCTCCCCGTCCGAGAGCCCGTCGCCATCGCTGTCGGCGACGTTGGGATCCGTGCCGTAGATGCCCGTCTCTTCGATGTCCGTGAGACCGTCGTCATCCGCATCGTCGTCCACAGGCGGCACGTCGTCGGTCGGGTCCAACGGGTCGGTGCCCTCGATCAGGACCTCGGCGCCGTCGCTCACCGATCCGCCGTCCGTGTCGGCGAGCAGCGGATCGGTCGCCGCGTCCGTGACCTCGAACCCATCGTCCAGGCCGTCGCCATCGGTGTCGGCGACCGTCGGGTCGGTCCCATAGACCGCCGCCTCCTCGCCGTCTGTCAGGCCATCCCCGTCCGTGTCCGCGAGGAGGGGATCCGTCTGTGTATCAGCGACCTCCTCGCCGTCGGTGAGCCCGTCCCCATCTGTGTCGTCGAGCAGCGGGTAGACCACCACGTCGGCGGCCAACGCCCATCGGGGGAGGGCGAGGGCGAGGAGGGCCGGGGCGAAGCGCATAGGGGAGGGTAACGTCGGGGGGAGGTTGGAGGGGGATCCCCCCGCGACGCCCGGGCTACCGCATCGCCACCATCGGCTCAAGCACGATCTCGACGCGGCGGTTGTTCGCGCGCCCCTCCGCGGTCGTGTTGTCGCCGATCGCCCGGGCCTCGCCGATACCCACGGCGCGCACACGGGAGGCGTCGTAGCCACGCGAGATCAGGAAGCTACGAACGGCCTCCGCGCGGCGCTGTGAGAGCTCTACGTTGTACGCGTCCGAGCCCTGGGAGTCGGTGTGGCCCTCGACCAGGATCGAGCGCTCCTTGTTCTCGAGGAGCGCAGCGGCGACCTCTCCAAGGCGCGATGTTGCCTCGGGCAACAACGACGATTGGTCCGACAGGAACAGGACGCTGCCAGACAGCGTGATCACGAGGCCCCGCGCCTCCTCCTTGACCGCGGCGAGCTTACTGAGCGCGAGGAGCGCAGCGCTGGCGCGGCTCTCAGCATCCAACCGGCTGCTCTCGGAGGCCCGGAGCTGGGCCTCAGTCTGGGCGCCGGCGCGGTTGGCCGCGGCCAGTTGCTCCTGGGTCAACGCGCCTGCGCTCTCCGCCGCGGCGAGATCGGACTTGGAGGCCCCGAGCTGAGCCTTGGTGTCGAGCATGATCGCGTCCTGTGTGGACTGATACTGGGAGTTCGCGGCGGCGGTCTTCTTCTGCTCGCTCGCGGAGGCGGCCAGGGCTTGGGCGAGCTCCGCCTTGCGCTGGGCCACATACGCGAGATCCTGGGTGTGGTAGCCGCGGGGATCGTCCTTGAACGCAGCCTCGGCGGCGAGCAGCGCTTGGTGGGCCTTGTGAAGGTCGGCGGGGACGAGCGTTGCCGCAGGACCGGCGCTCACCGTGTCGTACGTGGTGCGCGCGTTGGCGAGCTCGGACGGAATGGTGGCCGCGCAGCCGACGAGCAGGGTGGAGGACAGGATCAAAGAGAGCCAAGAGGACGGGTTCATTGGGACGCTCCAGGGGCGTAGGGGTTTTCGGACTGCAACTTGCGAACACGCTCGACCGCGGTCTGGGCCTCAGCACGCTCCGAGTCCGCGACGGACAGGGCGACAGCGAGCTCGGCATCGGCCTCGGCGCGCAGGAGCCAGGACTTCGCCATCTCCTCTTCGCCTTTCTCGTTCAGCGCGACGGCGGCGGCCATCTCCTCCTTCGCGAGCTGCAGGTGCAGCGCGGCGCGGGGGACGTTCGTGGCCCCGGCCTCCTCCGCGGAGCGAATCGCGGAGGTCGAGGAGTCGGTGTAGAGGGGGCGAACGGTGGCACAACCGGGCGCTGCGACGAGGAGCAGTAAGGGCCAAGCATAGAGAATCGATGGTTTCATGGACATTCCTTGGGAGTGCTGGGGCTTGAGCAAGAGCTGGGCCACCCGCGCGCCCCCTGATAAAACAGGTACTTGGGGTGCGCTTCGGCGTGGCCGCTCCGCGGACAACATCAAGATGATGGGGGGGTTGGTCAGTTTGGGGGTGCTCTGGGCGCCCACCCCCCCGAAACGTTAGTCCGCGCCCATGGCCCCGCCCAAAGCCCCGCCCAAAGCCCCGCCCCCTGTCGTTCCGCCCTCGTTCGCCGGCGCCGTGCGGGCTTGGATCTTCGGGCGGTTGTCCATCCGGATCGGCGCGGGGAGCGCCGTCGCCGTGGTGGTCGCGGCGGCCATCATCGTGGGGTTTGACTTCCACGATTCCAAGGCAGACCTCGTGCGCAACATGGGGGACAATTTGGAGACCGCCGTGCGGGTCGGTGCGGACCGCGTGGACGTTGAAGGCCACGAGATCGTCGCGCATACGGGAGATGCCTCGACGGCCGAGTTCGAGCGGCTTCGGAGCACGCTCCGCCGGATTCAGATCGAGTCGCGCATTCTGAGCCCGATGTACACGCTCCGCCGGGACGGCGATCAGACGCGCTTTGTGGTGATGACCAACGAGAAGCCGTATGTCGGCGACGTATACGAGCTGCGACCGGGGGTGAAGGCGAGCTTCGAAGAAGGGATCCACGGGCGCGAGGGGCCGTACGACGACTCGCACGGGACGTGGATCTCCGCCTGGGCGCCCATCCAGGCGTCGGATGGGACCACGGTGGCCGTCCTGCAGGCCGATTACGACATCAGCACGCTCCTGGCCGAGCTCCGAGCGCGGGCTTTGCGGACGGGACTGTTCGCGTTGACGGGGACGCTCGTCGCCTTTGGTATCGCGGCGCTCACGGCCCGAAGCATCGCGAAGCCCGTGCAGGCCATCGCCCTGGCCGCGCGAAAGATGGAGCAGGGCGATTTCACGGTGCGCGTGCCGGAGGATCGCGAGGACGAGGTCGGATCGTTGGCCCGCGCTGTGAACAGCATGGCGAGGGGGCTCGCCGAACGCGAGCGACTCCGGGACATGTTCGGAAAATACATGGCCTCCCAAGTCATGGACGATCTGCTCGCAGGGCACACGCTCAAGCTGCACGGCGAGGAGCGGGAGGTCACGGTGTTGATCTCAGACATCCGGGGATTCACGCCGCTCACGGAGCAGCTTGGGGCTTCGGACGTGGTCTCTTTGCTCAACGAATATTTTACGCTGCTGGTCGATGTCGTGATGAAGGAGGAGGGCGTCATCGACAAGTTCATGGGCGACGCCATGCTCTGCTATTTTGGAGCGCCTGTCGCCCAGTCGGACCATCGGGAGCGGGCGGTGCGAACGGGCATCGCGATCCTGGAGGCGTTGAGCGCGTGGAACAGCGATCGAACAGCGCGTGGGGAGCAGCCGATCCTGACGGGGATTGGCATTGCGACGGGCAAGGTCATCGTCGGCAACATCGGCTCCCCGCAGCGCCTGGAATACACGGCGATCGGGGACGCGGTGAACCTCGCGAGTCGCCTGTGCGGCAAGGCCGACGCGGGCCAGATCGTCGTGAGTGATCAGGTCTACGCTGCGATGGCCCACGACACCCGATTCACGGAAGGCGGGTCGATATCGGTCAAGGGTTTTGCCCAGCCGGTGCCGGTGCACCGGCTGTCGTTGGCGGCTGTGCGCCTGTAGCCCTGCTTAGGAGTCCGAAGTGCATACCCCGGGAGCGCCGCCCGCGAGACTCGCAGCGGGCGCCGCGGCTGCTCCCGGAGCCGCGGAATTCAATGTAGCCCGGGCCCCCGGCGCGGGTACTCCCGCGTCGGGGCTAGTCCCCCTCCGGCACCACGGCGTCAAACCGCGAGAGATGAACGTGCATCTTTCCGTCTGGCTGAGGCTCCAGCATGTCCGCCAATCGATGTCCGAACAGGATCTGCTCGTCCGACCAGACATGCCGGGCGTGAACAGGCTGCAATGACGTGTCGTCGATGCCGACGACGGCACAGGCGATCTCGACCTCCTGGGCAACCAGATCCGCGGACTGCATGCCAAAGAGCGGGGAGTCCTGCGTGATCGGGTGCATCAGATGCCAGACGCCGTTGAAGGAGATCGATCGCTTGCGCAAGAGCCGCAGGTCGTGCATCCGATAAAACGTCCGGCCCTCGGCCGTGCGCCCCGCGCGGTCACGTAGAGGATTCGATACCCAAGGGCGTAATAGCCCTGCATCAGCGTATTTGCGTCGGGGCGCATCTCCGGGACGTAGGTGGGGTCGGCCAACTGCGCGAGGAATTCGCTGTCCAACGTCGTGAGCGTCTCGTCGATGTCGGTCACGAGTAGGGTGGTGGTGGTGTCTGAAACGGCGGGGCATTCGGGATCGGGCGCCGCGGTGTCGTCGCCGGAATCGTCGGGCACCGAGTCGGTGGAATCCGTGGCGCCGGTCGCCGTCTCGCCCGGGGATGAATCGATGGCGGGCAAGGCCGAATCGTTCACCGACTTGGAGGTGCAGGCGACGGCGAGCAGGGGGAGGAAGAGACGCATGGCGCGGCGGCTATCCGAGCGGGGGGCGTCGAGCCCCCCACAAGTTAGAGATACCGCGCAAACCACCCGGCGATCTGTCGCATCGCCTCTTGGCGTCGGTCGATCCGGCCCGATCGCATCATGCCGTGGTTCTCCTCTGGCAAGATCACGATGCCCGTTGGCACGCCGCGCGCCCGGAGCGCGTTGAAGACCGTGAGGCTCTGGGCCTCCTCGACGCGCATGTCCCCCTCCTGGCAAAGCAGGAGGAACGGGATCGTCACGTTGTCCAGGTGTCGAACCGGGGATTGCGCTCGGTACGCCTCGGGATCCTGCCAAGGCGCCTTGCCGCCGAACAAGTCGGACACACAGAACCCAAAATCGCTCTCGCCGTAGTCTGCCGACCAGTCAAACAGCCCCCGCTGGGCGACGGCGGCGGCGAACAAGTCGCTTGTGCCTGCCAATTCGAGCGACATGTAGCCGCCATAGGAACCCCCGGCGACGCCGATGCGTTGGGCGTCCACCTCGGGCCGATGGGCGAGCCATGTGGCGGCGGCGAGCAGATCTTCGCGATCCTCCTGGCCCCAGCGGCCGTCGTTTGCGCCGCAGTGGTGCTCCCCGTAGGAGGTGCTCCCCCTTGGGTTGGTCCACAGCACCGCGAAGCCCTGGTCCGCGAGCCATTGCATCTCGAAGAACATCCGGTCGCCGTAGTTCGCGTGGGGTCCGCCGTGAATGTACAGGATCGCGGGAACGGGCGCTTCGACCTGGCGGGGCGCCAGGAACCAGCCGTGGACGGTGTGCTCGCCGACTTGGATCCAGACCACCCGCGGTGCGCGCGGCTCGGTCTGCTCCTGGAGCGCGGCGTTGTGCCGTGTGATCCGGGTCAACAGGCCGCCGTCGTCCACCCGAGCGACCTCGGGGTAGCTCGCCGTGTCGGTGGCGATGCAAACAAGCTGGCCGCCGACGCGAACCGGCGCCGTGGCGCACTGGGCCGGCTCTGTGAGCCAACGCCCGCGGCCTCCGACGATTTGCTGCCAGAGCCGAACGGCACCCTGCTCGGTGAAGGGGATCACGAACGTGTCGTCGCTGGTCCAGACGGGCGAGGCCTCGACGAACGCGCCGCCAGCGACGTCATCGAGCGTCATGTCGCCCGCGGGCAGGTCGAGCTGAATTCCGAGGTGCTTCGCGATGCCCGTGGATGCGGGGATCACGGTGGGCACGGCGTTGCGGGTGCCCCAGTGGTCGTCGGGCCAGAAGTGTACGTAGGCGAGAAAGCGCCCGTTGGGGGACTCGGTCGCCGGCCATGCGAGGCCCTCGGGGCGCGGGATCACGTTGGCGGTGCCGGACAACTCCAGGCGTACAAGCTCATTGCGACTCTGGTCTGCATCCCCTTCGGGCACCGCCGTGCGCGTCGTGAGCACGCTGCCGTCGGCGGCGAACTGCGGGCTGCCCCAGGCCCAGGGGCCCGCGGCGAGGCGGTGGGCATCGCCCGTCCCGGGATCGACCCGCCACACCTGCTCCCTCGCCCATGTCTCCCAACCTTTCCCGTCTGTCCGGTTGTGTACGCGGACGAAGACCCTTGCCCGCGGCTCCACTTTGGGATGGGCAGCCGGCGGGGCCTGCGCGCCGAGGCAGAGCTCCGGCCCCACATCGGGATCGATGCCCGCGGCCAGATCGGCGGCGAGCGGCGGCTCTCCGTGCGGGTCGGGTGTGGGGGTGAACAGCACCGCGAGCGTGCAACCATCTGCTGCGATCGCAGGGCGTCCGAGGGACCCGTCCGGGAAGCTGGTCAATCGGCGCGGCTCGCCGCTGTCCCGGTCCATCCGCCACAGTTGTGGGGAGCCGGAGCGATCGGAGACGAAGACGAAGAAGGCGCCCGCGGGGTCGCCGATGGGGGAGTGGTCCTTGTGATCGCCGCGGGTCAACGCCACCGCAGGCCCGCCGAGGGCGCTCACTCGCCAGAGATTGGTGTAGACCTTTCGGGTCTTCGCGTCGGTGCGCTTGAGCACGTACTCCACGTCGGAGCCGTACGCGCAGAGCTGAACGGGGATCTGGACCGCCCCGAGGTCTTCAAGTTTGAACATCGCGGGGAGCTATCAGAAAACGACCCGCGCGCCCAAGTGCCCGCCCACGCTCTTGTCCAGCGTCACGTTGAGCTGCCCGTAGATCTTGACCATGAAGATGTCCGCCTGTGCGCCCGCGAATACGCGAGGGGTGAAGGTGTTGGCCACCCCCTCCTGGCTGATCGAAGCGCTTGCGGTGCCGATGTCTTCGGTCTGTCCGTTGTAGGTGGCCGAGAGGTCGCCCCCCAGCCCGATGCTGGCGAGGGAATCGCCTGCGAGGTTGTAGTCGGCGCCTCCCCCGACAAACGCCGTGACCACGAAGATGTGGAGGTTGGTCGAGAGCTCCAACGGGATGCTCTGGGCGGTGGCAGAGAGCACCATGGTGCCTTCGGCGTCCCAGGAGAGCTCTCCACTGTCCACGGGGAGCGGCTGGTTCAGGGCCAGGCTGTAGCTGGAGAACTCGTACCCGCTGGTCACGTCCAGGCCGCCCCAGCGCACACCCGCGGTCTTGTCGCCACCTTTCACCATCTGGATTTGCAAGTGCGCGCCATAGTTGAGGAAGGTCGCGTCGAACGGATCCCGCTTGGTTTTGGCCGTCATGCCGTTGAGGTAGATCTTGAACCGCCGAAGCGCGCTCTCCTTCGGGGACAGGAAGCCAAGGTTCAAACCAGCCATCGCGCCGACCTGCAGGGCGAAGCCGGTCTCGGGCAGCCCGCCGCCCGAGGTGAACGCGAAGCCGGCGCCGTTCACGGCCGTGCCGAAGCCGCCACCGATGGCGAAACGCTGCATGTTGGAGGCGTAGTCCACGCCAAGGCCCTTGGCGGAGAGCACGTTCGCGTTCGCCATCTGGTCCATATACGACTTCAGATCGACGTCGTTCAGCTGGCTGGAGAACGCCTCGGACATCGCGCTCGAGATCTCAGCCTCGTCCAAGCCGAGCTGTTGCGCGTTGGGCACGCTTACGGTCACCGTCACGGTGGGGGAAGCAGCGAGGGCAGGGGACAGGAGGGCGAGGAGCAGCATCGGGCCAGGATAGCCCGGAGCCCCCCGCCCCCACAACGATAAGCCCCGCCCATGTTGCCCCTCCTCGCGCTCCTCTCCCCCTTCGCACACGCCGACGATGCCGTCACCATGGACGTGGTCCGCCACGGCCAGATCGGCACCGCCGTCCCGGGGCTCACGCTCACGGTGAACCAAGCCGCCAGCACCCTCGATGTGCGCATCGACTGTGGCGGAAAGTCTGGCTCCCACAGCGGGCCGGCCTCGGCGGGCGAGGTGATCCCGTTCACTTTTGACCTTCCCGTGGGCCAATACACCTGCAAGGGCAGCCTCTCCGGCGAATTCGCCGATGGGACCTCCGGCGAGATGCCGCTCTCGTTCGCCGTGCAGGTGTGGCCACCCATGCGGATCCAGGTGGTCGCCGGCTCCGTGGATCTCACGGGTCGGACGGCGTCCGTCACGCTCGACCGCACGGCGAGCAAGGTCGAAGTTGTCGCCCTCGCCGCGCGTGGCGTCGAGGCGGGCCGGGGCACGATCATCACGATGGCGACACCGGGGCAGGCGATCCCGGTGAATTGGAGCGAGCCCAGCGTCGAGCCCATCAAGCTCCGGATTCGCGCCTACGATGAGCACAACTTCTGGAGCGACCTGAACATCAGCGTGTGGAGCTACAACATCCCGCACGAGGATGTGGTGTTCGCCACGAATTCGTCCGCGATCGACGATGCCGAGGTCTACAAGCTCGACGCCGCGCTGGTCGAGGCCCGAAAGGTCTATGAGAAGTACGAGGGCGAGGTCACGGTGCGGCTCTACGTCTCCGGGCACACCGACACCGTCGGGGACAGCGCGATGAACGCCAAACTGTCCGGCGCCCGCGCGCTATCCATCGCGAAGTGGTTCAAGGACCACGGGTTTCCCGGCGAGATCTGGCACTGTGGCTTGGGCGAGTCCGACCCGGCGGTGAACACCGGGGATGGGGTGGACGAGGTCCGAAATCGGCGTGCGGTCTACCTGCTCGCGGGGTCGAGCCCGGGCGGGGGGTATGAGGAGCTTTAGCGATGTTCACCGTCTTGTTCCCGCCGATGCGCCCGTGACTGCGTGATACCCCGCGCGCCCTCCGCAGGTGCCCGTGCTCCCTCGCCTCCCGATGCTGCTCCTCGCCCTCTCTGCTTGCGGTCACAAAGCCGCGCCAACGCCGGTTCCGGTCGCTGTGGAGCCAGCGCCGCCCGCGCGGGCGAACCCGCTCCTCACGCCGAGCACGCTCCCGCTGGGCTACCCGGCTTTCGATCAGATCCAAGACGCCGACTTCGCGCCGGCCTTTGAGATCGGCATGACCGAGCAGCGTCAGGAGGTGGACGCCATCGCAAAAAACCCTGCGCCCGCCACGCTTGAAAACACGCTCGTCGCGCTCGAGCGGAGCGGGGCCACGCTCACGCGGGTCGCGCGGGTGTTTTCGAACCTCACGGCGTCCGACAGCAATGAGGTGTTGCAGGCCCTGGAGGCCGACATCGCCCCCCGGCTCTCGGCGCACACGGACGCGATCTTCATGGATGCGGCGCTGTTCGCGCGGGTCGATGCTTTGCATGTCCAGCGGGCGTCCCTCGGCTTGGACGCCGAGTCCTTGCAGCTCCTGAACCGGTACCACCTTGGCTTTGTGCGGGCCGGCGCTCGGCTCGCCGAGGCCGACAAGGCTACGTTGAAGGCGCTGAACGAGGAGCTCTCCACGCTCACCACCCAATTTGAGCAGAACAGTCGGAAGGCGATGAAGGAGGGCGGCGTGGTCGTCGAGAGCCAGGCCGAGCTGAAGGGCTTGAGCGAAGGGGAGATCGGCGCGGCGGCGGCGGCGGCGACGGCGCGGGGGCTCACTGGAAAGTGGGTCATCACCCTACAGAACACCACGACGCAGCCGTCGCTCGCCGCGTTGGAGAGTCGGGCGTTGCGGGAGCGAATCTTCCGGGCGTCGTCGGACCGCGCGCGGGCGGGGGAGCTCGACAACACGTCGCTGGTCTCGAAGATCGTCGAGCTGAGGGCGAAGAAGGCAGCGTTGTTGGGGTATCCGACCTTCGCGGCCTACGCGCTGGAGGATGAGACGGCGGGGAACGCGGCAGCGGTGAACGCGATGCTCGGCGAGCTGGGAAAGGCAGCGTTGGTCAAGGCGAAGCAGGAGGCGAAGGACCTGCAAGCGATCATCAACAAGCAGGCAAAATCCGGTGGGCCCAAGTTCACGCTGGAGCCCTGGGATTGGGCCTACTACGCGGAGCAGGATCGCAAAGCGCGGTTCGATTTTGACGAGAGCCAGGTCAAGCCCTATTTTGAGTTGGATCGCGTCGTGCGGGACGGGGTTTTTTACAGCGCCACGCAGCTCTACGGCATCACCTTCGTGGAGCGAAAGGATCTGCCGACCTACGACCCGACGGTGCGGGTCTATGAGGTCCACAACGCTGACGGGTCGATGGTCGGCATTCTGTTGTTGGATTACCTGCAGCGGGAGAGCAAGCGCGGCGGCGCTTGGATGTCGAATTTCGTGGACCAGGCGCACCTGCTTGGGCAGCGGCCGGTGATCATCAACAACATGAACATCGCCGCCGGCGCGCCAGGCGAGCCGGTGCTGCTCACCTTCGATCAGGTGACCACGATGTTCCACGAGTTCGGGCACGCGCTGCACGGACTGTTCGCCGACACCAAATACCCGCTGCTCTCGGGCACGGCGACGCCCCCAGACTTTGTCGAATACCCCTCGCAATTCAACGAAATGTGGGCGAGCGACCCGGGCGTGCTGGGCAATTACGGAAAACACTACCAGACGGGCGAGCCGATGCCGAAGGCGCTCTTCGACAAGGTGATCGCCGCGCAGAACTACGGCGGGGGCTACGGCACGCTGGAGTACATCGAGGCGGCGAAGATCGACATGGTCTGGCACGAGCTCGCCCCCGGCAAGGGGCCGGACGCGGCGGGGGTCATGGCTTTTGAGTCCGCAGCGATCCAGGCGGCCGGCCTCGAGTTCGCCGCGGTGCCGCCGCGCTACCACACGCCCTACTTCACCCACGTCTTTGCCGGCGGCGGCTATGAAGCGGGGTACTACGCCTACATCTGGAGCGAGGTGCTCGCCCGGGACAGCGGGGCCTGGTTCACTGCGCACGGCGGGCTGACCCGCGAGAACGGCGACATCTTCCGGGCGAAGGTCCTGTCTCGGGGCCGGACCGCTGAGCCGAGCGCGCTCTTTGCGGA
>CANKNP010000026.1 GCA_947483545.1 Deltaproteobacteria bacterium
CCCCAGCTCCGGCCGGCGGCGCTCGGGGGGCGCGTTCGCGGACTACGAGGCGGAGACCGAGCTGCCCCGGTCGCCGGATGGGTCGCGGGTGGCCACCGCGAACGGGGATGGGATCCACGTGTGGAAGGTCGGCCCGTCCGGCATCACCCCCGGGCCCACGTCGCCGCGGTTGCCCCTGAGCCTCGCCATCGCTGGTGGCGGCGCGTTCCTCGCGACCGCGGGCGACGGTGGCGTCGCGATTCGGCTCTTCAACATCGGCGATCTGTCCCTTCGCGGGGCGCTGGCCGGGCATGCGGGCGGCGTGAACGCCCTCGCCTCGCTCCAGTACGACCGCGGGCTCTTGAGCGTCGGCGCCGACGGCTCCTTCGCCCTCTGGGATGTGTCGGGCGAGGCCCTTGTCGGCAGGATCCGCGTCGACACCGCCCCGCTGGACGCGCTCTGGCTCTCGGACGATGCCCGGGCCGCTGCCACCCGGAGCCACGCCGGCCGTCTGGACGTCTGGTCGCTGCCGACCGCCAACCTCTCTGCGATCCCCGCGTTTCGCACAGCCGCTGTGGATCTCGCGTGGTCGAACGATGGCAAGCAGCTCCTCGCGTGTGGCGACGATGGCAACGTTCGAACGCTCGACACGGTGAGCGGTGAGTTCCTCGCTGGCACCGGGCCCGAGGGCCATCCCTGCAACGGGGTCGGCTGGGACGGCGAGGCCGTCTGGGCGGTGCTGAACGGGGTTGGGTCATCCAGCCTTACGAGCGTGACGTGCCGCCCAGGGTGCCCGATGCGTATGGCTGGACCGAGCAGGACGCAACGGGGCGCTGGGTCGTGGCCGCGGGGACCCACATGCTGCTGAACGAACTAAGCGAGCGAGAGCCACAGGTGGAGGTCATCGTTGCGAGCCTCTCGCCGGCGGAGGAGCGGGGCCGGTTCACGATTCAGGGCGACCCTCGTCTCGCTTGGATGCCAGGGGGTGACGCCCTGCTTGGCGTGCTCCCAGACGGCAAGGCGCGAAGCTGGGCCATCCCCGCCGGCACCGCCGGGCCTGAGGTCCAGCTGCCCGCCCACATCGAGACCCTCGCCTACTCCCCCGATGGCGCCTGGATCGCCGCGGGCACGGAGGAGGGCTGGGTGGAGCTGCTGTCCGCCAGCTTTGAGGTCCTGGGTCGGCTCGGGCCTGAGGTCGGAGCGGTCGACACCCTCGCCTGGAGCCCCGACGGCAAGCTGCTCGCCGCCGCCGGCTCCGACGACGCCGTGGCGCTCTGGGATGTGCCGGGCCGCCGCCTGATCGCCCGGCTGCGCGGATCCCATGGCCACCCCGGCCCGCTCGCGTTTGCCCCAGACGGACACACGCTCGCCACCGGATTTCCAGACGGCACGGTCCGCCTCTGGGACCTGACAGGCGCAGCGATCCGCGGCGAAGACGCCCTGTCCGCCTGGCTTCAGCGCCTCGGTTTGCGTTGGACCGATGCGGCGTTGGAGCCGGATCCGGGGTGGGGGGCGGGGTGAGCCGGTTTGCCGCGGCGTTCCACGGCCCGGGGTGAACCCAGGCGGTCGGAGCGAGCCGCCCCACTGCCCCGACGCTCCCGGCCCGGCTCACCCTACCAGCACTTCCTTCGCGCCGCCGCCAGGAAGTTCCGCACCCGCGGATGCACTTCCTTCGGCGCGCGGCTCCCAAGCAGCGGATCCAGGTGTCCCCACCCGCCGGACAAACGCTCGAAGTACGCGCCCATTTGCGTGGCCGCTGGCTCCGCGGCTCCTCTGGGACAGCCCGGGTCGTTGTCCGGCTCGATGACCAACGCGGCGCAGGGCCTCAGCGCCTGCACAATGTCGAACCGGCCTGTGGCGTCCGTGAGGTGGCCCGCCGAAAACCACGTGGACACCTGGCGAAGCACGCCCACATGCAGGTCGCCCGCGGCGTGGCGTAGGTGCGCACGGGCGAGCGAGCCCTCGGTACCGGGCGATCCCAGCTCCGCGCCGGTCGCGATGAATGGTGCGGCGAGCTGTTGGAACCGTCGGGTCGGGAGCACCCAGGAGGCCGGCAGGATCGACGCGATCTGGCTCAACGTGCGCGTGGACGACGCGGCCTCGGAGAACTTCACCGCGCCCGCGATCAGCACGGTGCCAGCGATGTCGTCCTGGCCGAGCAGCCCGGCGCGCAACAGCAGGACCTGGGCGCCGAAGCCGTGGCCGACGAGCATGACCCGGGGAAAGCCGCCGTGTTGTTGGACAGCGACCAGGGCGGCGTCGAGATCGCGGGTGGCGAGGTCGTCGGCGGTGAACGGGGCGGCGTTCGGAGGGGGGAGGGCGCTGCGGTCGGCGCGGTGCTCGAACAGGTAGACGGTGTAGCCATCGTCGGAGAGGGCGCGGGCGAGGGAGGTTGCGCCGAGATCGAAGTCGAGCGCGCTGCCGCCGAGGCCGTGGGCGAGCAGAACGGGCTCGCCGGTGGTGCCGGCCCGCGCGGGGAGCACGAAGAGAGGTGCCTGCCAGCCGTCGTCGGCGGTGTAGTACAGGCGGGAGAGGGGGGAGGGGACGGCGCTGAGGAAGCGCTCGCGGGAGTGGGCCTGGACCACGCGCCAGGTCAGCGCCAGCGCGGCATCGCCGACGGCACGGGCCACCGTCGGCCCGATGGTGGGGGCGGCGGGGGTTCTCAGGCTGAGGGGTGCGTCGTGGGGCATCGGGGTTTGGGAGGGCGGCAGGAGCGCGGGGGGTGATCAGCGACTTCGAGAGGGCCGGTCCGCTCATCCCAAACGGGACGGACCTCGATCAGCGGTTGCAGAGCAACGTGGGAGCAGCAGCGGGGAGAAAGCACGCGGTCCTGCCGGACCTCGGGGGTTGCGGCGAGAGGTCTCTTGCCGCGTCAAGAGGAGTCTTACCACATCACATCAGGGATGGGAAGGGCGCGTGCGGAATTCCTGGCGCTCCGTGGGATGAAACATGACGAGGGTGTCAGGATCTAGCAAAAACGCGGGGCGCGTTTTTGCTAGATCCTGACACTCCCGTCAGAATCTAACAGAAACGCGGGGCGCGTTTCTGTCAGATCTTGCGGCGCGACCCCCTGGAGCGATCTCTCCGAGGATGGCCCCCGCCCCGGAGGTGCTTAGAGATCCCCTTTTGCAGGAGCGCCCCATGGCCGACGTCATCCCCCCCGACGGGTCTGAGAACACTGACCCGGTCACCGGCGCTCGGCCCGCGCGACCTCCCCGGCCGCCTCGCCGCTCTGGCGCTCGTGTGTTGCTGGTCGTCGCGCTCTTCGGCGCCCTCACCATCGGCGCGGGCATCGCCGGCACGGTCTGGCTCGCGATGGGCGATGTCGGTGGCGATGTGACGGACGACTCTTTCCTGGAGGTTGACCTTACCAAGGGAGTGACCGACTCCCCCACCGAAGGCGGGTTTGTCATGGAGGCCAAGGACTTCCCGCCGGTGCTCACCGAGTTGACGGCGGACATCCGCCGCGCGGGCACCGACGAGCGCATCAAGGGCCTTTACCTGGAGGTCGCGGGCGGGGTCGGGGGTTGGGCCGCCACCGAGGAGATGCGCGATGCGATCCTCGCGTTCAAGGCCTCCGGCAAGCCCTGTTACGCCTGGTCCGAGGGCTACGACAACAAGGGCTACTACCTGGCCAGCGCTTGCGGCGAAGTTTACCTCGCCCCCGCCGGGATCATGATGGTCCACGGGTTCTCCATCACGTCCGAGTACTACCTCGGGACCTTCGAGAAGTTGGGCATCCACGCCGACTTCGAGCATGTCGGCGACTTCAAGACCGCCGTCGAGCCGTTGCAGCGCAGCGCGCCATCCGAAGCCGCGTCGCTCGCGATGGACGAGATGCTTGACAGCTTGTACGCCCAGTTCCTCGACGGGATCTCGAAAGCGCGGGGCATCACCCCCGACGAGGCAAAGGCGCTGGTGGACGCCGCCCCCGTCACACCGCAACAGGCGCTCGACGCCAAGCTCGTCGATGGCCTCAAGTTCCGCGACGAGGTGCGCGAGGGCATGGCCGGCGAAGAACGCACCAAGATCAAGGACTACCACGAGGGCCCGGCCCCCTTCGCTCAGGGCAAGAAGATCGCCGTCGTCCACTGCGAGGGCCAGATCATCGACGGCGAGAGCGGCACCCCCCTCTTCGGCGGCCAGATGCTCGGCGACCGTACCTTCGAGGAGCAGCTCACCGACATCCGCGAGGACGATGACGTCGTCGCCGTCGTGCTCCGCGTGAATTCTCCGGGGGGCAGCGGCCTCGCCAGCGACAACATGTGGCACCAGATCGAGCTCACCAAGGCGGCTGGAAAGCCCGTGGTCGTGTCGATGGGCGACTACGCAGCCAGCGGCGGGTACTACATCTCCGCGGGCGCCGACAAGATCTACGCGCAGCCCGGAACGCTCACCGGTTCGATTGGGGTGTTCGGCGGAAAGATCAATTTGGGCGGCCTCTACGAGCAGGTCGGCATCACGCTGCACACCTGGAAGCGCGGCGAACTCTCCGGCTTGCTCGACACCCACACCGACTTCAACGAGGTCGAGCGTGCGCGGTTTCGCGATTTTCTCACCAATTTCTACGACACGTTCCTGATGCGCGTGGCGGATGGCCGCGAAATGGACAAAGCCGCGGTGCACGAGGTCGCCCAGGGCCGCGTCTGGACCGGCGCTCAGGCCAAGGAGCGTGGTCTGGTTGACGAACTGGGTGGGTTGGACATGGCGATCGAGACGGCCCGGGAGCTGGCAAAGCTGCCCGCAGAAGAGGAATTCACCATCGACCGTTACCCCAAGCGTCGCACGTTCGTAGAGCAGGTGATGGAGGATTTGGAGGAGCAATCGTCCGTCGATCCCTCTTCGGTGATGGTGTCCTCGGTCTCCCCGGAGCTGGCGGAGAGCCTCGGGCGGCTGAAAATCCTCGAGCAGATCCTGGCGAATGGCGGCGTGGCGGCGATCTTGCCGGGGATGATCGAGATCGAGTAGGGCTCGTGCCCCGATGATCCCACCCCCGCAGGTACACAAGTACACCCGAGCCGAGGGTCGGATTCGGCGTGTACTCATGCCGAATCCGACCACGCGCTCGTAGTCGAGCGCATCTCGGCTCGCGGGGGGCGTGGGGGGCTTGCCCCCCACAAAGCAGGGCGGGCGGCCTTGGGACCATCGTCCCGGGCGGGCCTGGCCGTGAAACGGCCGTTCGATCCTACGGGGTTTCCCCCCGCCCCCTTCTCCTCCACCCCACGACCCAGAACACCAACCCGGCGAGCCCTGCGCCACTGGATCCGCAGCAGGAGTCATAAAAGCTCTCGTCGCTGCTCACGTAGACGGTAAATCCCCAATTGGAATACCCCGCGTCTTCGTCCCGCAGCACCAGCGTGGGTGTGTACGTTCCGACCTCTTTCACGTCGAAGGTGGCGAAACCATCGGACGAAAGGCTCATCCCCTCCGGCATGTCGGTCGCCGAGAACGTCACGGTGTCGTCCCCAGGGTCCGTCGCCTCCAACTGGAGCGCGTAGTATTCGCCGGCGTACACGGAAATCTCGGCGCCGCTGTCGTCATACCCGCTGTTCCCACACCCTTCCGTCTGCGGGATGATGAGATCGGGCGATACATTGCGGACGGTGAGGCTGCGTTGGTCCATCGCCACGATCGCGCCGTCCGCGTCCAAACTGGCGACCGTGAAGGTTGCCTCGGCATCGTCGGTGGAGGAGCACTCGAGCCAACTGTCGTGCTCCTCACAGCGCAAAACCCCGTCCACCGAGATCTGCCAGACGACCGCGATGGGGCAGCCGTCGCTCGTCCAGGAGATCTGGGCTTCGTCGCCTTCGTCGATCTCGATCGATCCCGACAGCGAGATCCCTGTCCCCGGCTCGTCCACCAGCCCATCGCAGTCGTCGTCCAGGCTGTTGCAAATTTCCGCGCTCCCCGGGTACCGCTCTGCGTTGGCGTCGTCGCAGTCGCCTTCGTCCGGGGTGAAGCGGTCGCCGTCGAGATCCAGCGCGCTCCCGCAGTCTGTCACCGAGCCGAGCACGATCGCTTCGCTGGCCAGGTCGAGCCAGGCGATCTCGTCGCAGCCGTCGCCATCGAAGTCGCCGGGCGCGAGGCTCACTGCCCCGGCGCCGAGGGTTGTGAGCGATTCGGCGTCTCCGCGTACCAGTCCCAACCCCGCTTCGTGGGCAACCACGACGTCTTCGATCCCGTCGGCGTCCAGGTCCGCGACGACAAACGCACCTGCGCCGCCCGCGAGCGCGATGCCGAGGTCATCTCCCCAACCCAACCAACCCTCGGCGAGTGTCCAAGCGAGCGCCCCGTCCTTCAATCCGAGCCCGCCGACAGCTCCTCCGGGATCCAGCAACGACACGCCCAGCGAGGACCGTACCTGAATGGCGCTGGCCCCCACCTCCGTGACCGCGAGGTCCACGCCATCCCAGGCCAGCAGGGGTTGGCCGACAAGCGCCGTAAACCCCAGATCCGTCGGGCCCGTCAGGCCGCCCGCGCCGTCGTCCAGCCAACCGGAGACCGTCGAGCCCACCGTCACGATGCCACCGGGCTCTTCGATCAGCGCGTCACACGGGACAGTGGTCACCTGGACGGGGAGCCCCAGCGAGTCCAGACCCCAAGGGGCGCGCCAGACCCCCTCAGGGCTACACACCCACAACTCCGAGACCCCGTCTCCGTCGGGATCCCTCGTGATCATCGCGCTCCCGCCTTGGGCGACCTCGGCGACCGGGTCCTCCGCGTTCAGGTCCAGGATCTGCATCGTCGCCGCGCCGAGAACGACGAGACGAGGGCCCTGTGCGCGCGGGACCGCCAGCAGCGCCACAGGATCTGCGGGCGGCTCCCAACGCCCGATCTCCTCGAAGGTGAACGCGTGGGCGACGGCGGTGAGGGCGAGGATCACGGGGTGGAGTGTACCAAGTTCTGGGTCCAGCGGGTGTGCGGCGGGCGCCGAACACGGCGGGAGCCCCGGAGGCGCGCAGCACGGCGGCCTCGGCACCATCGCCGGGAGCAACCACCGCCGTGAAACGGCCGTTCGATCCTACGGGGTGCGCCCCCTCCTCCTCCACCCCGCGATCCAAAAGAGCATCCCGGCGAGTCCCGCGCCGCTGGATCCGCAGCTGGAGTGGCCACCTTTGTCGCCTACCGCCGTCACGGTGAACTCCCACTCAAAATACCCCGAGTCCTCGTCTTGGAGCACCAGGATTGCGGTGTAGGTTCCGATCTCTTTCACGTCGAAGGTGGCGAGACCATCGGATGTCACATTCATCTCGTCGGGCATGTCAACCCCGGAAAACGTCACGGTGTCGTCGCCTGGATCCGTTGCCTCGAACTGTATCTCGTAGTATTCGCCGGGGTAAACGAAGACTCCGGTGCCGCTATCGGCGTACCCGCTGCTCGCACATCCTCTGGATTGGGCAGCCTGGGGGATGATCAGGTCGGGCGACACGTTGTGGATGGACAGCAGGTGTTGATCGGTGGCGAGCACGTCTCCGTCCTCGCCCAACAGAGCGACCGTGAAGGTAGCCTCGGCATCGTCGGTTGAGGAGCACTCGAGCCAACTGTCGCGCTCCTCACATTGCAGCACGCCCTCCGCAGAGACCTGCCACACCACTGCGGGTGCGCATCCGTCGCTGGACCAGAGGAGCTCGACGTCCTCGCCCTCAAGCAGCTCGGCCGGTCCCGAGATCGTGATGGTTGTCCCCGCTTCGTCCACCAGACCGTCGCAGTCGTCATCGATCCCGTTGCAGGCGTCGGGCGCGCCGGGGTGTACGTCGGGGTCCGAGTCGTCACAGTCTCCGTGTTCCACGGTCCATCCGTCGTTGTCCTCGTTCGGCGATCCCGTGCAGTCCGTCACGGACCCGAACACGACCTGTTGGGAGTTGAGATCGGTCCACACGAGCTCTTCGCACCCGTCCGTCCCGTCGATCATGGAGCTCAAACTGACCGCCTCTCCTTGGATCAACACGATCTCCTCGACGCCGGACCGAACGAACCCCAGCGCCCCGTCGTAGGCCACCACGACGTCGTCGATCGCGTCCGCGTCTACGTCGGCCGTGACGAACGCTCCCGGTCCCGTCCACAGGGGGATGCCCTCCCCGTCTACCCGCCCCAACCACCCTTCTTCGAGCGTCCAAGTGAGGAGCCCGTCGGTCAACCCGAGTCCGCCAACGGTGCCACCCGGATCCAACACGGAAACGCCCAAAGATGTCTGCAGCTGAATGCTCGTGGCCCCCACCTCGGTGACGGCGAGATCCTCCCCGTCCCACGCCATCAACGGCTCGCCGACGAGTGCTTCGAACCCAAGGTCGGCCGGGCCTGTCAGGCCGCCCTCGCCGTCGTCCAGCCAGCCGGAAACCGTAGATCGTATGGTGACAATACCGTCGGGCTCATCGATAATCCCGTCACACGGGCCCGTCGTGAGTTGGATGGGGAGCCCGAGGGCGTCCGCTTCCCAGGGTATGCGCCAGACCCCCTCGGTTCCGCATACCCACACCTCGGAGACGCCGTCTCCGTCGGGATCCCGGGTGATCAGCGCTTTCCCGCCCTGGGCGACCTCCGCGACCAGCGGGTCGTCCCGATACCCATACACGTCCAGCAGCCACAACGTCGTCGCGCTGAGCACGATGAGGCGCGGGCCCTCGGCGCGGGTCACCCCCAGCACTGCCACCGGGTTGCCGGGCGGAACCCATCGACCGACCTCCTCGAAGGTGAACGCGTGGGCGAGGGTGGCGAAGGCGAAAATCATGGCTGCCTCGGGGCCATCCTCTTGGCGCAGACGCCTCCGTGGAACGGCAGTGGACCCCGGCTGGGCACGCTATTTCGCCTGCGCCACACGCTCAAGAACACCAACCCCACGATTCCCGCGCTGCTCGACCCGCAGCAGGGGTCGTACTCCACCTCGTTGGCCACGCTCACCGTGACCCGCCAGTCGGAGTATCCAGCGTCCTCGTCCCGAAGCACCAGCGTGGGGGTGTAGGTGCCGATCTTGCTCACGTCGAAGGTGGCGAAACCATCGGAGGAGAGGGTCATGCCCGCGGGCATGTCGGTCCCCGAGAACGTCACCGTGTCGTCGCCCGGATCCTCGGCTTCCAGTTGTAGCTCGTAGTATTCGCCAGGGTTGACGTAGATATCAGCGCCGCTGTCGTCGTAGCCGCTGCTCCCACAACCCTCGCTCTGGGGGATGATCAGCTCGGGGGAGACGTTGTAGATGGTGAGCCCGTGTTGATCCGTCACTTGGATTCCCCCCGCTGCGTCCAACATCGCGACGGTGAACATTGCATTCGCGTCGTCCTCCGAGGAGCACTCCAGCCAACTGGAGTGCTCCTCACAGCGCAAAACCCCCTCAGCGGAGATCTGCCAGAGCACGGCCGCCGGGCAACCGTCGCTCGTCCAGGAGATCTCGAAGTCGTCGCCCTCGTTGATCCCCATGGGGCCGGAGATGGCGATGGTGGTGCCTTCTTCGTCTACGATTCCGTCGCAGTCATCGTCGATGCTGTTGCAGATCTCCGATTGGCCGGGATTTCGGTCGGCGTCACGGTCATCGCAATCGCCGGTGTCCGGACTGTACCCGTCCCCGTCCCGGTCGAGGGCGCTCCCGCAGTCGGTCACCGACCCCACCACGATCTGCTCGCTATCCACGTCAATCCAGGCGATCTCATCGCAACCGTCGCCGTCCAGATCCCCGGCAGTGAGGCTCGCCGCTCCCCCGCCCAGGGCCGTGAGCGACTCCACGCCCCCACGAACCAACCCCAATCCCGCCGCGTGCGTCACAACGACGTCTTCGATCCCGTCAGCGTCCAAGTCTGCGACAACGAACGCACCTGCGCCGCTCGCGAGGGCGATTCCCAGGCCGTTCCGCCAACCCAACCAACCCTCCGAGAGCGTCCACGCGAGCGCGCTGTCCTTCAACCCAAGTCCGCCGATGGTTCCGCCTGGATCCAACAACGATACCCCAAGGGACGACCGGACTTGGATGGTGCCCGCCCCAACCTCGGTGATGGCCAGATCCACCCCATCCCATGCCAGCAGGGGCTGTCCGACGAGCGCAGCGAATCCGAGATCGCTCGGACCCGTCACGCCCCCCGCGCCGTCGTCCAGCCAGCCCGACACGCTTGAGTTGACCGTGACGATGCCGCCGGGCTCCTCGATGATCGCATCACAGAGGGCAGTCGTCACTTGGGTCCGGGGCCCCAGCATGTCGGGCCCCCAGGGCACGCTCCAGACCCCTTGCTCGCCGCACACCCACAAGTCGGAGACCCCGTCGCCGTCTGGATCGCGCGTGATGACGGCGGCCCCGCCTTGGGCGACCTCGGCGACCACGACACCCGTGTCGCGGTCGAACACCTGCAGCATCGCCTCGCCAAGCACCACGACCCGTGGGCCTTCGGCGCGGGAGACCGACAGCAGGCCTCGGGGATCGGCTGGTGCAGCCCATCGCGCGACCTCCTCAAACGTGAACGCGTGGGCGGCTGCGGCGAGGGTGAGGATCATGGCGATGCAGCGGAGCAAGAATCAGACCGCGGGGGTGCGGGCTGCCTTGGGACCATCCTCCTGGCGCAGATGCCGCCGTGGAACGGCAGTGGACCCGGGCTGGGCACTCTATTTCGCCTGCGCCACACGCTGTGCCAACTCGCGCTTCAACGTCGGGAAGCGCCCCCAGCCGAGCACCACCGGCCCGGATGCTAAACTCCCGGCGTGCTCCTCCTCATCGTCCTCGTCGCACCCGCGCTCGCGGCAGAGAAGCCCGTCCTGGTGCTCCCCGCGGACGAGCCCCCCGCCGCGTGGTCCGCTGCTGCGACCCTCGCGGGGTTCACGGTCGGGCAAGCGACCGAGGGAGCCAGGGTCGAGCTGATCCACGGACCATCCGGCTGGTCGCTGATCGCTCGAAACGGAGCCGCTGACGAAATCCACGTCGCGATCGCCGCACCGAGCACTCCGCAGGCGCGGGAAGACGCCGCGTGGCTGGCCTCAAGCCTCTTGACCGAGCTCCCGCACGCCCCCGCCGCAGCTCCTCCGACCGCCCGAATGCCAACTGCTCCCCCGGCCGCGACCCCAACTGCCCCCTCGCCGACGCGCATCCCGCTCGACGTGCGGCGCCTGACCCCCACTGCCGGAAACACGACGCTCACGGAGGTCGCGCCACCGCCACTTGAGACAATCGCCCCGCCCCCGCCGCCCGCAGCACCACCGGTCGCGCCTGATCAATTGCCGGTGGTCACCGCCGCAACGCCCGCCACCGCCTGCCCAGAGGTCGTCGCGCTGGTCCCCCCACCGACCCCCGGCGACACCGCGCTTCCCGCACCCGCTTACTTCCGCCCGCGCTTCTGGGCCACGGCGGGCCCGACCGTCGCATGGCGCGCGGACACATCGCTGGGTGCCGGCGCGGACCTGACCCTCGGGCTGCGTGCGGGCGATGCCGTCTGGCTGGGGCTCAGCGCGCGCTGGCTCGCGTCTCGGACCTTCCCCGACATTCCGTCGAGCGTTGTCGCCCCCAGCGTGGATGTGTCGGCCGGCATGTGGTGGTCACCTTCCGGCTGGCTCGCGCCGTTGGTGGGTGTGGGCGCGGGCGTGTCGTCACGCAGCTACGCGCAGGGCACCCGGGAGATCGATCGGTTTCTGGTGCCGTTTGGTGCAGCCGACGCCGGCGCGAGGGTGCGCCTGGGCGAGCGCCTGGACGTCGTGCTGGGCGCGCGCTTGATCGCGGACGCCTCCGTCACGCTGGCGACCCTCGGCGAGAGCGACCCCGTGCCGCTCTCCCCCTGGGAGCTGGGCGGCCGCTTGACGCTTTGGGGCACGCTGCCCGGATCCGCTGGACCGTGATCCTTTTGCCGTCGTCCACCGTCTGAAGGCTCGATGCGTGAACGCGAGCTGACCGTGAGCTTCCTCCCCGCGGTGATCGCGGGGGATCGGGCCGCGGGCGACAAGCTCTACGACCTGTGGGGCCCGGTCGTGCTCCGTTGGTGCGCGCGCATCGGGGGTCCGCGGGTCGACGAGGAGGATGCTGCCCATGACGTGTTCGAGCACGTCTTCGCGCGCCTGCACACGCTGCGGGACCCGCGTGCATTCCCCGCCTGGCTGTTCGCCGCGACCCGGCGCGTCGTCATCGATCACCGGCGACGTGCGTGGCTGCGGCGCTGGGTTCCCGGACTCCTGCCGGATGTTGCAGACCCCCAGGCCGAGCACCGCGTCGAGCGGGACGACCTCGCCCGCACCGTCCGCGATGTCGTCGATGCCCTGCCCGCGGACTTGCGGGAGGTGCTGGTGCTGTGTGAGATGGAGGAGCGGAACGCCACGGAGGTCGCCGAGCTGGTCGGGGTGCCCCTGGGGACGGTCAAGAGTCGACTGCGACGGGCTCGCGAGCGCTTTGAGGCCGAGGCGCGTCGCCGGGGTCTGGCACCAGACGTCGAGCCTGCGGGCGCAGACGAGGAGTGCGGATGAAGGGCTGGCAGCGCCATCTCCGAGCCGCGCGGGACGCGACCGAACCGGGGGGCGAGTGCGTCGAGCGACTGGGACGCCGAGCGCGCTGGCCGGGCACCCTACTGCGCCAGGCTGCTGCCGAGCCGCGCCCCAACGCGCTCGCGCGGCTTCGGGCCCCTCCGGTTCGCCGGTTCTCGCGGATCGGCCTGCTCGCCCTGGCGGCGATCTCGGTCGCCGCGCTCCTCACGTGGTCCGTCTGGCCTGCGCGCGCGCTGTCCGAGCGACTCGACGCACTCGAGCTGGTCTCCCGGTCGCTGACGGCAGAGGTGGACCTCGACTACCAGGGCTCCGGCAGCGTGGAGGGCACCGACCGTGCCCCCCACATCCGCTGGGAGGTAGGCAGGCTCGATGTCACCGTCACGCCCGACCAGGGGATTTACCTCGTCGTCGAGACGGATGAGGGCGCGGTCCACGTTGTCGGCACCGCGTTTTCGGTCACCCGAGACGCCCTTGGAACGCTCGTGCGGGTCGAGCGCGGGGAGGTCAGCGTCACGTGCCAGGGCAGCCTCTCCCGTTCGGTAGGCCCTGGCGAGCAAACCACCTGCCTGCCCGTTCGGCCGGCGGCCTGGCTCGGACGAGCACACGCGCTGCTCGCCGCGGGCCACCCCGTCGATGACGTACTCCATGCCGTGGACCAGGGCCTGAAGCTCTCCAAACGCGAAGGCCCAGCGGACGGCGAGCTGGTTGCCTTGCGAATCCGCGTGCTGGTGGATGCGGGGCGCTACCCCGAGGCTCTCCGCGCCGCCGATGCCTATCTGGCATCGGGCGCCACACCCCGCCGCCCCGAGGTACAAGCCCTCGCAGCGGAACTTCGGGCACGGCCGTGATCGTTTTCCACCCCTCCGCCGTCTGTACTCCTCGGAGGCCTCGATGCTCACCTTGTCCCTGCTTCTTCTCGCCTGCAACACCCACAACCTCGACTTCGACAGCAACGGCCTCTCGTGTGGGGCGGGCACGCATGCGCTGGACGGCGAGTGTGTGGTGGATGAGGCGGATTCGGATACGGATAGCGACGCGGACACGGATACCGATACGGATACCGACACGGATTCGGACAGCGACACGGACACGGATAGCGACACAGACCCCCCAGGAAGTTGTGAGGACGGGTTGGACGACGATGGGGACGGGTGGACCGACGCCGACGATCCAGACTGCGCCACGGGCTCCGAGGAGAGGGGGTCCGGCGTCACCGGGTGCAACGACGGTGTTGACAACGAGGGCGACGGGCTCGCGGATTCCGCGGATCCGGAGTGTTCGTCGGCGGGCGACCAGACCGAGGCTCCAGACGATACCGACGGCGACGGCGACGGCTACTCGCCGGCCGACGGGGACTGTGACGACACCGACGCGACCGTGAGCCCGGCCGAGGTCGAGGTTTGTGACAATGGGATGGACGACGACTGTGATGGCACGCTCAATGACTGCGGCTGGGCCGGAACGATGGACATCGACGACGGGGCGTTTGCGTTGCGGGGGCATCGGGAAGCCGAATCCGCTGGCTACGACATGGCCGTTGGGGACATCAACGGCGATGGGCAGGCCGATGTCGTGGTCGGCGCGCCCGGTGGTGACGATGCGAGCGGCAATGGCGGCACCACCTACGTCGTGTACGGCCCGGTCACGGCAGACCTGGGCCTCTCCGCCGCAGACGCGATCCTGGGTGGCCCCGTGGTCTCCGAGTCCGCGGGATGGGGCATCGCCGTCGTCGGCGACACCGACGGGGACGGCACCGACGACATCGTCGTGGGGGCGCCGAGCGTCTCGGGCACGCCCTCCTCCTGCCACGTCTACTTGGTGACGGGCAGCCCGACTGGCGACGTCGACCTCTCCACCGCGACGGGCGCCTGGGCCGGCACCACCGCGTCGGACAAGCTGGGTTGGGACGTCGATGGCGCGGGGGACATCAACGGCGATGGCCTCGCCGATTGGATCGCCGGTGCACCGTACGATCTGACCCGTGGCACCGGCGCGGCCTACCTGTTCTACAGCGGGACTGTCGGAACAGGCGATGTGGACGACGCCGACGCCCGCATCTACGGCAACGACGCCGGCGGCATCGGCGCTGCCGTCGCCGGGCCGGGTGACGTGGACGGGGACGGCGTCGACGACCTGCTCCTGGGCGGCGCCACCAGCGCCGGGAACAGCATCGGCGTCTTCTACGGGCCGGTGAGCGGGAACGTCGTCTTCGACGGGGCCGACGCGACCGTCGCGGCAGCATCTGCCAGCCAAGAATATTTCGGGGCCCAACCGAATACGATGACGGCCGGCGATGTCAACGCGGACGGACACCGCGATCTCTGGGTGAGCGCCCCCAACGCCGCGAGCGGGGGCACCCAACGGGGTGCGGCCTACCTGATCGAGGGCCCGATCACGGGGGCGCTCGACGCATTCACAGACGCCGCCGCGACAGTGTCTGGTACGACCGACACGGGCGGCTTCGGTTGGAGCATGGGCACCGTGGACGACTTGACCGGGGACGGCGGCGCCGAGCTGATGGCTGGGGCCGCAGGCGCCAACCGCTACGGGACCGGGACCGGCGCTGCGTTCCTGTTTTATTCCCCGGTGAGCGGGGACCTCGACGACACCGACGCGGACGCGCGCTTCGATGGCGTGAACAGCCAGGACCTCGCGGGAACGGCCTTCGCCGCCGGGTCGGACCTGACCGGTGATGGCGTGAACGACCTCGCCATCAGCGCGTACAACAGCGAGGGCGATGCGAGGTACGCTGGGAACGTCTGGGTGCTGCCGGGGAGCGGGTACTGATCGGACGCCCCGAAGTTCGCGCCCCACACGCGGACTTCGACCCCCGTGACCGTCACCACCCCCAAAGTTCGCGCCCTATGCGCGGCGACCTTCCGCACGGGCGGCCACGTCCGCGGGCGAGCGCGAGTGAATAGCCGACCGTAGGCTCCTGGTCGGCGGGGGCGGGCGACGATCATGGGGTGGAATCCACCGAGTTCCGGGCGGGGCCGGCTGCCGTGGCGCCATCCTCCGGGCGCACGCCGCTATTTCGCGGGCGCCACTCGCTCCGCCAGATCTCGCTTCAATGTCGCGAACCGCTTCGCGGTGACGATCTCACCGGCCAACCAGTCCAGGTCGTCGAGCGGACACATCGTCAACAACGCCTCGACCTCGGCCGTGTGCGCGGGGAATCGACGGCGCAGAAGCGCGCCGACGACAGCCTTCGCACCCTCGATCTTGCCCTCGATCTTGCCCTCGATCTTGCCCTCGATCTTGCCCTCGAGCCAGATTTCCTGCATCGCGTACGCCATTCGAACCTCACTTCTTTGAAGAATAGCTTCGACCTCCGCCTCTGGCAAGCCCGTGGCCCGGGCCAACATTCCCAGGATGCCCAGGCGCTCAGCGACCTGTTCGCCAGCCGTTTGATGGATCAGCTCGGCAGCCACGGCGAGGTCCCTTCCGTGGGCCCTGCCCGCTCCCCGCCCCAGCGGCGCGAACTGGGCCAACAAGGGGTCGGCAGCCAGCTCGGCCGCGCTCATCTTGTAGACCTCGACGACAAGGTAGCGAAAGGTGACGAGCACCTCCCCTCCGAGCTTCACCGTGAGCGTGCCGCTGGGCTTTCGTTTCGGGCGTTTGAGTAGGAACAACACCGATCGAACGACCGGGCGCCCAGGCAGGCTCTCCCCGATACAGACGTTGTAGAAGAGCAGCCGATGTGGCACGTCGGATTCGGCGTGGGTCTCGAACTCCGCGTGTACCACATGGGGACCAAAGGGCCCGTGCACCCATCGAGCGCCGTCTGCGGCTCGTCGGACGGTCTCCACAATCTCCACCGCGATCGGCTCGCCGGCCGTGGGTGGATTGGGCCCAAAGGCGAGGCGGAGCAGCGCTTCCGGGTCGTACTTCCAGACCAGCTTGAGGGAGTGATCGAGTACATCGTGGGAGGCGTCCATGCGGTCGATGTAACCGGATCCACTGTGCAGGCAACCCTGGAGAGGCCAAAAAATCGCCGCGTCAGTCGTACAGATGCTCCGTCATCCCCCACCGCAACTCCCCGCCCCCGATCCACCCCGCCCCCAACCCAAACGCATGATTCACCGTGCCGTGCCCAAACGGCAAATCCCCCAACACAGGCACACACAGCGGCGCGAGGTGTTCGAGCAGCACGTCCCGAAGCGTCCAGTCTGATCCGGCGGGGGGTTCCGCACCCAGGAATGTCCCCAGCGCGAAGCCCACCGCGCCGTCGAACGCTCCGCTCTGTCCAAGCTGTGTGAGGAGCCGATCAATCTTGTAGGGCGCCTCGCCCAGGTCTTCCAACGCCACGATGCAACCCTGGCTGTTCAGCGCTCCCGGGGTCCCGGCCAACGAAGCCAGCACACACAAGTTCCCCCCCACGATCCCGCCCGACGCCTCCCCGGGGACCCAGCTTGTCCCGATCAACGGTGGCTTCTCCCCGGTCAGCACCCGCCGCAGGTGATCGAGCGATCCCTCGTCGATGTGCCCAACCATGCTGTTGAGCACGGGCGCGTGTATCGCCGGCCCCCGGTGATGATTCAGCCAGACCGTGCCGTCCGAGAACCCCAGGAACGGCACCGGGGGCAGGGGATCTGCGAGGAGCGAGGGCAACAGTCGGGCGAGCCCGAACCCGCCGCGGGCCATCCAGACGGCGCCGCCTTCCACCTCCGCAGCCCTCGCCGCTCGCCGCAGGCTCTCCAGCCGCACCTGATCAGAACCGGCCAGGTATCGACAGGACGCCCCAACCGACGCGTCAAGCTCGACCCGATACCCCCAGCCTCGCAGCACGTCCGCCCCGGCTTCAATGCGTGAACCATCGACGGCTCCCGCCGGTGCAACAACATGTATCACGGCCCCGGGCTTCAACATCAGAGCTGCTCGATGTCCTTCTTGTACCGAGCGATCTGGCGAGCCATGCCGCGGGGCTCGCCTTCGATCACGATGGCGTCGTTCGGGCACACCCACCAGCAATACAGGCACTGGGCGCAGTCGGGCAGCTCGGTCTTCACCCCGATCTCCGCGAGCGTGAGCCCCGTGGGGCAGAACCCGACACAGCGCTCACATGTCCCGCACTTCTCCTGCTTTCGGCCCGTGATCCGCAGGGTGTCATCCTCCAGGAAGTACACGTCCTGCACGATCTTCAGCTTGTAGGCGATCTCCGTGACCTCCGGCTTCTGCACGATCGGCCGCACGGTGCGCTTGAGCCACTCCAGCGACCGATTCTCCGCGAGCTTCGCCAGCCGCGTCCGTTCCGGCGGGCGCTTGATCGGCCGCAGCACTGGCAGCTCAGCCGTGATGCGCGCGATGATCTCGGGCGTGAGCAATCCCGCGTCTCTCGCATGTGTCAAATAGGGCACGTCGTCGCACGAGAGGCCGACGAGCCGCGCGATCACGGCGTCATTCACGAACGCATCGTCGCTCATCGCGAGCTGGCCGAACTTGAACGGTTCGCCGTCGCCCGGGCCGTTGCCCTCCATGCCGATCAGCCCGTCCACGAGGATGAGATCCGGCTGCACGACCTCATTGATCGCAAAGATGTTGCGCGAAAGGTTGTAGTGCATGTGCCGCTTGTCCTGCCCGCGGCAAATCCCGACCCAGTTCTTCATCGCGCAGGAGAGTTGGGCCTCCGCGTGGGTCTTCACCTTGGGCACGCTGATCAGAAAGCCGGCGTTCAAGATGGTGGATGCGACCTCGGGGTGGGCATCGTCGTGCAGCACCACGGGGGTGCCGGTGTCGGTGTTGAGGTCCACCGTGCGGATGCCGTAGCGGACTTTCAAGCTGTCCACCCGGAGCCGCCGGAACGTAGAGATCCCGCGGCGGGCGATGCCGACGTTCGAGCCGTCCGCGATGGTGATGTCGGTGTAGCCGCGGCCGCGGAGCTCAAAACACAGCGCGTCCAACACCCGCAGATCCGTGCAGTTGCCGGACAGCGCGACCAGGTCGTTGTTCAAGTTGGGCTTGATGACGATCGCGGTCGCGAGATCCTTCGGGAGTGTTGTCGCCCAGCGGCTCAGGAGATCGGCCACGCCGGCCCGGACTTCGTCGTTGGTCCAGGCGGGCACGATGTCCACGCGCCGGGGGGTGGGTGCGTCGGGGCGGCGGTCAGCGGAGAACGAGAGCATCCCTCACTCTATCCGGGCGCTATACCGTGCCGCATGCGAGATCGGATCGGCAAGGCTGACGTGCTCTGGATCACGCTGGACACGCTCCGGTACGACGTCGCCGTGCGGGAGTGGGAGAACGGGGGAACGCCCTTCCTCCGCCGACTGATCCCGGAGGGTTGGGAGGAGCGCCACACCCCGGCTTCGTTTACCTACGCGGCACACGCAGCCTTCTTCGCGGGGTTCTTGCCCACGCCTGCCCGGCCCGGCCCGCACGTCCGCCCTTTTGCGTTGGGGTTCGCCGGCAGCGAGACGATCGGGCCCGACACCGCCGTGTTCGAGGCACCGGACATCCCCGCCGGTTTGCGAGCGGCCGGCTACCACACGGTGTGTATCGGTGGGACAGGGTTCTTCAACCCCGCCACGCCCCTTGGCCGGGTTCTCCCTGGCTTGTTCGACGAAGCGCATTGGGAGCCCTCTTTCAGCGTGACCTCGCCCGGCTCGACCGCGGCGCAGGTAGACCGCGGCATCGAAGTGATACACGCCCACCCGCGGGTGTTTTTGTGTATCAATGTATCAGCGATACATCAGCCGAACAGAATGTATCAGCCTGGAGCGACAGTTGATACATGTGATACACACGCAGCGGCCCTTCGCTACGTGGATCGGGAACTCCAACGGTTGTTTGAGGCCTTATCGCGTGACACCGCCTGGGTGATCACCAGCGACCACGGCACCTGCTACGGCGAGGACGGGTTCGTCGGGCATCGGATCGGGCATCCCGTCGTCTGGACGGTGCCCTATGCCGAGGGACTTTCCCTCTCGGCCGCGTGAGCTGGTGATACCGAACAATTGTGAGGCAGTCAGTTATGTTACATGCATGGGGCGGCTCGGTTCCCGAGGCCGCAGGGTTGGTTCGGGCCGGGGGACGCCGCTTCATACCGGCGAGGGTTCCTGGGGTCAGGGTCCCTTCGCCAGCAGCGCGTCGACGAGGTCCTCGTCGGGGGTCCCCTCGTCCAGGCCCGTGGCCACGCGCGCCAGGCGCCGGGCGTGTTGGAGCGTCTTCGTTTGGGGCTCATGGTTCAGGCGTTTGGGGTAACTTTGGCGCGCCGGGTGCACCCAACCCCGAATCCCACACGGGCACGAAAATCGGGAGCGGAGGCCCCGGGAACGGGACCGCACAACGCTCGCCGAGCAGCCGGCCCTGGACCATGACGTCCCCGTTCGGGAGGTCCCAGGAGTCCGTCAGCTCGACCCTGTACCCGCACCGGTATTCACCCGAGACCGAACCCGAGGGCGGGCGGTCGTTCGCAGTCACGCGGAGCCGCGGGCTCCGCAGCGAACCCGCGCGGCAACGGTGGATACCCGGCACGCCGACCAACTCAAACACCCACCAGGCTCTCCCCCCCTTCATGTCCACCACCACCCGACACCATCCCTCGGCCGGCCCCACGAGCGACAACACCTCGTCGGTCACCAACATCACCTCGCCCGCCGCGGGAACGGTATAGACGGCGGTACGCGCGGCGACAGGGAGGGGGACGTGGAGCGGGGCAGCATCGGCCTCTTGCAGGCAGGTCAACGCGGCCAACAACCCTAAGGATCTGGATATGGCCATTGGTGCGTCCGAAAGGATGAGCACTGGACGGTCTTCACGCAAGGGCTCGCTCCCGGAGTGCCCACGGGGACGAGCGCCGGTGGCTCGGCGCAGCTCATCACGTACATCTGCCTGGGCGGCGAATAGGCCTGGCCCTTCGCATCGCACTCGGCCTGACACTCGGCCCAATCATCCGCATCGTCCGGGGAGTAGACATTCTCGCATTTTTTGGCCGGATCATAGCGCCCGCGCCAGGACAGCGACGCGTGGCTGTCGCGCGAAATCGATACTTCCTCCTCGGGTTGGTTCAGTTCCCATGCAGAGTCCACGGGTGACGCGCAACCCCGGCACACCTGAAACCTCGTGGCCAAGCCCTCCGGAGTCGCGAGCGTCGCATCCCGGTAGTAGTACCCATCCGTCAGTCCGCCCTCGCACTTGGCTCCAGAATAACACCGCCAAACGCCCCAACATGTCCCTGGCTCGCCATCCGTGGCCGGGGCGTGGTACGACCAGTGGTCGAATTTCGCTGACGAGCACGGCTTCTCCCGGGTCTGACACTCGGCAACGGCGTCGCTCTGATTCTGCGCGTCCCCCGGCCCACACATTGCGGCGGAGTCCCCGCACACCACGGGCCGGTAGCACCCTCCTTGCGCCCAGATCCAAGGCCCGGCGCTGATCAGAAACTCGCCCTTGGAGCTGTCGCACATCGCGGATGCCTCAATCGTGTCGCACCCAATGAGTTCGCGCTGGAACGTCCCGGGGGGCTGGCCGCCAGCGTGCGGGTTCAGATCCAACCCACCCCCCAGCCAGCCATGAGCCGGGCCGCCAGTCTCCGCCCCCCCCCTCAAACCTCGCCCGCCGAATCTCCCCATCGTCACCACCTTGAACCCCGACGGCAGCGCCGCCGCGTAGTCAATCGCGGCAACCGCCTGGTCCGCACACGCATTGCACGCAGCGTTCTCACAGCCCGGCCCCTGCTTCTGACACCCCTTCTTCCGCTGTGTCGGCTTCGCCTTCGCGCCACAACCCGCCTTGCCCGCGGGCTTGCGCAGCCCCTCGACGTACGCGATCGCGTCGTTCGCCTGGTCCGCGCAGCTCTTGCAGGCGCCTCCGCTCATGCCTGTCGAACCCCGAGGAGCACGGTGACATCGGCCTGCCCGACGGTCGTCCCCGAGCTCAACTTGTAGACGAGGCCCGGCTGAACCCACATCTTGCTGGTCAACGTCACGGTGCGTTCGCCGCTGTTGGTCTCGCCGTCCGCGGAGAGCGCAGCGGTCAGGATTCCCGCGCTCCAAGCGTCGGGCTCCTCCGGAGAGGTCGCCGCTGAGCGGTAGACCACGTCGAGCTGGAAGTTCCCGGTCTTGTCCCCGATGACGATGGCAGCCTCGAACGCGCTGATCCCGAGCGCGGGGATCCAGGGGCCGATCGGGATGAACACGGATGTCGTGCTGGTCGCCACGAGGTGGCCGGACCACGGGGCCAACAGCCGCCCGAACTGCACATAACTGGGCTGGAACGCGACGTCGGCCACACCCTGCCCGGCGGAGCTGACCTTGCACGCCACACCGAACCGGACGTAGGTGTTGCCCGCGGCGGCTGTCGCGATGTCGTAGCTGGCCGCGGTCACGAGGTACTCGTCGTCGGTCGTGTAGGGGCTCAGGCCGGCGAGGGTCGTGGGCGCGCTCGGCTTGTCCGGTCGGACCGCTGCGAACTGCAGGACAGGGGTGACCTGTACGTTCCCCGCGCAGTTGTTGAGCTTCAACGTGGCCAGCGCTAGGTCCATGGCGATGCAGGGGATCCAGCTCGTCAGCCAGTAGTAGACGTACTGGCTCGTGCTGTTGCCGCTGACAGAGATCGTGACTTCGGGGAGCAGGGTAAGCAAGGACATGCGGGATAATCTCGGGTGGAAGTTCGAGTTCGCCGCATGCACTTCGATGCGACCAGGATACGTTACCAGAGGGCGAGGGCGAGGGCGATGGCGATGGCGAACTATGCACGTTCATCGCCGATGAAGAATATTTCGCCGCCCCGAAGCCCCGCCACCCTCGGTCGCGAAGCCTCCACGATGGCAAGTAGGCCCACGCAAAGGCGCAAAGGTGGCGAAGGGCCCCGCTCTGCTTTGCGGCTTGGCGCCTTTGCGTGGGCAATTCCGGCCCACGAGGTCACTCTGACCCGGCGCGGGCCCACTGCGACGGCGACGGGGGCGTCACGGCCAACGTGAGCGTCGGCGGGGTGGGGACGCTGCTTCGCTCGCGGGCGAGCGATCCCCTCGCGGATTTGGGGCCGTGCGGTTTGGTTCCCGAGGCCGCAGGGTTGGTTCGGGCCGGCCGCGATACGGCACGACCATGCCGAGAGCGTTCAACACCGCGGGCCCCTGCAAGCCGGACATCCACTACATGCTCCCGCCGGATCGCCGGGTTCCTGGCCTTCGGGCGCTGATCGACGGCCAAAGCTACTTTGTGATCCACGCCCCCCGGCAGAGCGGCAAGACGACAGCCCTGATGGCGCTCGCCCGGGATCTGACCGCCAGCGGCAGGTACACGTCGGTCGTGCTCACGATGGAGACCGGGGAGCCCTTCCGGGAGGACCTGGAGGGCCTGGAGCCGGCGATCCTGGGCCGATGGCGGATGACGTGCCGCGCACACCTGCCCGCGGAGCTTCAACCCCCGCCCTGGCCGGCCGCGGCTCGGGGCGCCAGGATCGGGGCCGCGCTCTCCGAGTGGAGCCTGGCGTCGGCTCGACCCCTGGTGCTCTTTCTGGACGAGATCGACGCCCTTCAGGACGAGGCGCTGCTGACCGTCCTCCGCCAGATCCGGGGGGGCTATGCAGACAGGCCGCAAGCGTTCCCGGCGTCGCTGGGTCTCGTGGGGCTCCGGGATGTCCGAGACTACAAGGTCGCGAGCGGGGGCTCCGGCCGCCTGGGGACCGCCTCCCCGTTCAACATCAAGGTCGGCTCGTTCACGCTTGCCAATTTCACGCCGGACGACGTCGCGGAGCTGTACGCCCAGCACACTGCCGAGACGGGTCAGGCGTTCGACCCGCCCGCGCTCGCCGCCGCCTGGGAGCTCACCCAGGGCCAGCCCTGGCTCGTGAACGCGATCGCACGCGAGTGCGTCCTGGTGCTTCGGTCCGAAGGGGCGACGGTGACGGCCGCAGATGTCGAGCAGGCGGCAGAAAACTTGATGCGCCGCATGGACACCCACCTGGACAGCCTGGCGGAGAAGCTGCACGAGGGCCGGGTCCGCGCGGTGATCGAGCCCATCCTCTCCGGCGGCGCAGCCGAGAACGTCCCGATGGACGACATCCAATACGTCCTCGACCTCGGGCTCGTCCGACGCGCGCCGGATGGCGGTCTGGTGGTGGCGAACGCCATCTACACCGCCGTGATCCCCCGTATGCTCGCGTTCGTCCCCCGACACGGGCTGCCTCAAATTCCCGCCACGTGGCTCCGACCCGATGGCAGCCTCGACGACGCGCTGTTGCTCGACGCGTTCCTGTCGTTCTGGCGCCAGTATGGCGAGGCCATGCAGCGCACCGCGTCCTACGCCGAGGTGGCAGCGCAGCTCATCGTGCTCGCCTACCTCGACCGCGTCGCCAACGGCGGCGGATGGGTGACACCCGAATACTCGTTGGGGCGCGACCGCCTGGACCTTTGCCTACGGTGGCGACAGCAGCGGGTCGCGGTGGAGCTCAAGGCTTGGCGCGACGGCCGCCCGGACCCGGAGCGAGCCGGTCTGACCCAGCTCGACGGCTACCTTGGAAAACTCGGGCTCGACTGCGGCTGGTTGATGATCTTCGACCAGCGGTCCGGTCTGCTCCCCATCGAGCAGCGGACGTCGACGTGCCAAGTGGTGTCTCCCGCCGGGCGGAAGGTGATGGTGATTCGGGGGTGAACCGGCTTCGTTCGTGGCACCTTCACCGCACGACGTCGACCTCCCACACCCCGCCGTTCGGCCCCGTCACAGTCCCGGTGATCGCAGTACCGCCGACCACCCGGCCCACGCCGCTCCCGACCGCCTCGATGGTCCCTGCGAGCGCCAGATCAAAGGTGGCTGGACCGACGAGGTCTCCGTCCAGGGTGACAGTGCCGACCAGCGTGCCTTCCAGCGTGCCGTCCGGAATGTCCTTGAGTTGGACGTCGAAGTCGAGGCCGTCAGCGTCGTAGAAGAAGGAGAACGCGCTCGATGTGCTCGGCGAGCTGCGACTCGCGCTTCATCGCCGGTCGCTCCGGGTTCCCAGACGCGATCACGTCGCGCACAGTATTGGGCGAGGTCTGCAGGGCCTTCGCGATGCCACGCACGGTGCCTTCGTGCTTGTACATCTC
>CANKNP010000027.1 GCA_947483545.1 Deltaproteobacteria bacterium
CGAGATCCCGGCTTTTTCCTGGGCCCCGCCTCCGCACGTCTTGAACCGCTCGAAGCTGACCACGTGCGGTCCCTTCTCGCTCAGCGGCACCTTCAGGCTCCACTTCACGGCCTTGGGGTCCTCGGGCGCCAGGTTGGGGGTCAACGGCAGCCAATCCTTCCACACGTTCGCGGAATACGTGCACTGGGCGCTCGGCTTCTCGTCTTTGTGCAACGTGGACGTGAACTCGTAGGTCCCCGCCGGGTACGTGTGCGCCGTGGCCCCGTCCGCCACCACCGTGGTCGCGGCCTCGACGTCCTTGCAAGCCTCGAAGAGCCAGCCCTCTTTCGTCTCCTGGAACTTGGCCGTTCCGACCGGGTTTTCATATTCCACCACCCGGCTGTCCTGCATCGCGATGTACTTGTCCTGCACGGTCAACATGCACTTCGCCTTGTCCACGGCCACCATGAACTTGCCGCGGATCTTGTTGTTCGGGCCGTTGTAGGAGACGAACGTCTGCGTGCGCTCCTCGCCCTTCAGGTAGCTGACCTCTTTCTCGATGTCCTTCTGCACCCGTTCGAACTCGGCGGCGGGGATTCCGGTCACGGCCGACAGGCCTGCGGGGTCCACCTTGCCCTCATGTGTCGCGGCCCAGGCGCGGGACCACTCCTTCGCGTGCACATCGTCCTCGATGCAGGTGGCGATTTTTCCTTTGATCTCACAGGAGTACGTGTACACCTCTGAGAGGGAGCTTGCAGTGTAGTCTGCCTTGATCTTTCCGCCGTCGTCCCGAAAACGCATCCGGGTCTGGGGCTGGGGCTTGTCAGGGCCGGAGGGCTGCGGCCGGAGCCAGAGCCAGCTCGTACCGGCGAGGGTATCCACCGCCAGCGGGCAACTGTCCTCTTTCTTCGGCTCCTCTTTCGGCACCGGGGCAGGGGAGTCGCACCCGGTGAACAGGGAGGCGGCGAGCGAGGTGGCGAGCAAGCAGAGGGCAGGGCGCAAGGGGCGACTCAGGTTCGGGCCGGTGTACCAAAGCGCGCCCGGAGGGTCAAGCGACGGGGGCTTCGGGGCGATATCGGAGCGGATGCCCGCCGAGTACACGATCGCCCCTGCTGCAGCGTCGGACGCCGCCGGTTTGATGGCGTTGCGGCTCGGCGTCGTGGCCGCCGGCGAATTTCTCGTCGCGGAGCCCGGGGAGTTCCAGCCATCGATCGAAGCGACGGTCGCGAAGATTCGGGCCGCGGCGCCGCCGGCGAACGGCACGCCGTCTTCTGCGCCTCCGGTGCGCCCGCCGTGTCGGTGTATGCTCGTCGCGCGAGCGAGGCACCAGGCCGTGGGCGTGATCGAGGTTCAGCCGGGCACGTTTCGACGCAACGCGCATGTCGGGCACGTGGAGTTGTTGGTGCGGGCCGATTGGCGGGGCCAAAGCATCGGCCGGGCGTTGATGACCGAGATGCTCGCCTGGTGTCGCGGGAGCAGCCTGCGAAAGTTGGCTCTCGCTGTCTACGCTCACAACGCCCCCGCCATCCACCTCTACCGCTCCTTCGGGTTTGTTGAGGAGGGCCGCCGCGTCGGCGAGTACCGGTTCCCGGACGGCACCTTCCACGACGATCTGCTCATGGCGCTCCCCCTCTTCCCCCCTGGGTCTTGACGCTCCCCTGACACGCCGCTACAGTGGCAGTGTCCAGAGGTTTCGATGGATCATCGCGTCGAGTTCTTCGCTGTTTGGGGCTCGTTTGACGACGAGTCGGGCGCGACCGCGATTGAGTACGCCCTCGTCGCCGGCTTGATGGCGCTCGTCTGCGTCGCTGCCTTCACCCAGCTCGGGGTGATCATGGACACGTTCTACAGCGTCACCAGCGCGCTCGTCGACGCCGCGATCTGACCGCGCGCTATACTGCTCGGCTTGGAGGTCTGGTGCGTCCTGTCTCGCTTGCTTGGTGTGCGATCCTCATCTGCGCGGTGGCCCCGCTCGGCGCCTGTTTCTCGCCCGAGGCCCCCGAGTTCGAGGTGACGACCCTCGCGTTCGAGAACGACTACACCGAGAACACCGACATCGTCATCCAGCCCTACCAGTACGAGAACCTGGACTGCCCCGATGACCAGCCGGCCACGTTCTACACCGTCTACCGGGAGGGGCTCACCACCGCGGCGCCCGTGGTGATCTTCTTCCACTCGGGGGCGTTCGACTACATCGTGAGCCCCCGGTCGGATGACCCGCTCTACGGCGATCACTACCAGGACGAGTCGCGCCTTGGCGGGGAGTGGGCGAACCAGAAGATCTTCGAGACCCTCGGCTTGCTCCCGGGCGACGGCACCGAAGAGAACCTGGGCACCTTGCCTGCGGCGCTCGCCGACGCCGGGGCGTTCACCCTGTACCCCTCCAACTGTTGGGGAGATCTCTGGCACAACGAGGTCGGCTACGCGGTGAACGACCCCAACGAGGGGTTCGCCCGCAACGGGCGTTACCTCGCCTGGGTCATGTCCGCGATCGCGAGCCCGGACGCCGAGACCGCCGTGCATTGGCAGGGCGAGCTGGGTCTCGCCGACCTGCCCATCGCCATTGACTACACCTCCATCTCGCTTGTCGGCCTGGGCGAAGGCGGTCGGGCGATCCCCGAGCTCCTCCGCCGCTCCCAGACCGTCAACACCACCAGCCCGTCAAGCGCCGCCTTGCCTGTCATCCGGGGCATCCTCGTGGACTCCGCCATGGACGATCTGGCGCCCATCGTCGCCACCCCGACCAGCTTTCCCGACCTCTACACGGGCCTTGAGCGCATCTACAGCGTGGACATCGACAGCGACATCGGCCAGTACAGCCTGGGCCGCTGGTTCACCGAGCGCGCCCCGACCTACCCCGTGCACATGGCCTGGTCCGGCGCCGATCCCCAGGTCCCCAACGACACGCTCGACGCCTACTTCGCCGCCGAAGCCGCCAACCCCACCCTCTTGACCTCCAAAGACTACGGCCTTCCCGCCCACGTCTTCCTCAACTCCAACGAGACCGACGCCAAGGTCGCCGTCTCCTTGATGTTGGGCCTGTAACAATTCTGAGCCCCTCAGTTCTGTTACATCCCTGAACGGAGGCGGGCGGCTCGCTCCCATCGCCTGGGGTCCATCCCCGACGTGAAACGCCGCTTCAGATTGGCGGGATCCGGGGCGATCATCTCAAACCGGTGGCGTCACTTCGGGATGATGGAGGGGCCCGCTCAGCGTGCCCCCCTCAGAAAAAGTGTTACCCCCCCGCCATGTTCGAAGTAGACGCCCTGCGCGCCCTGATCGAAGCTGGGATTCCAGGTTCAACCGCGCTTGTCGAAGACAACGCGGGCGATCGCGAGCACTTCGCCGCCCAGGTGGTCGCCCCCTCGTTCGAGGGCCTCTCGCTCATCAAGCAGCACCAGGCGGTCTACCGCACCCTCGGCGAGCGCATGGGCCGCGAGATCCACGCCCTCGCGCTCACCACTTTCACCCCGGCCCAATGGGCCCAACGGAGCAATCATGGATGACACCCGCGCCCGCATCGATGCCCTCGTCAAGTCGAACGACATCGTGCTCTTCATGAAGGGCACCAAGTTCTTCCCCCAGTGCGGCTTTTCGGCACGCGCCATTGGGATCCTCCAACAATATGGCGTCAAGTTCGAGACCGTGGACGTGCTGGCGGATCCCGAGATCCGCCAGGGCATCAAGGACTACGCGAACTGGCCGACCATCCCGCAGCTTTACGTCCGGGGGGAGTTCGTCGGCGGCTCCGACATCATGGCGAGCATGTACGAGAACGGCGAGCTGAAAGCCCTGCTCCAGCCCTGACGCGGGAGTACCCGCGCCAGGGGCCCCGGCAACTTGACCACTCCCCAGGCGCAAGCGCCTAAGCTGGCTGCGCTGGCTCGCCAGCCGGCGCTCGCTGCGCGTCGAAGGCGCTACGCGCCGCCAGGGGCCCACCCCGCCTTGCCTGGATAGGCTACGCTCGGTCAATGGTCGTCATTCCCGCTCGGAACGAAGCCCCTCGCATCGGCGGGGTCGTGCGCGGGGTTCACGCGCTCTGGCCTGGTGTGCCCGTGGTCGTCGTGGAGAACGGCTCCGTGGACGACACCACCGGCGAGGCCTCTCGTGCCGGCGCCACCGTCCTCCACTCGGCGCCTGGCTATGCCCGCGCGCTCCGCACCGGGTTCATCCACGCGCTTCGGCGAGGTGCCGCCTGGGTCGTCCAGATGGACGGCGATGGCCAGCACCCCCCCGAGGGCGTCGGCCCCCTCCGCGACGCGCTGGTGGCCGCCGATCTCGTCGTCGGCTCGCGCTTTGTCGAGGAGGTCGGCTACCCCATGCCCCCCGAGCGCCGGCTCGCGATCTACGCCCTCGGCCGCTGGGCCAGCCTCTGCGCCGGGCAACCCCTGCGCGACGTCACCTCGGGCTACCGCGCTTGGCGTCCCGACGCGCTCGCGATGATGGTCGCCGACTACCCCGAGGAGGTCGCCGACGCGAACGTGCTCGTGCGCGCCGTCCGCCGGGGCCTCACCGTCCGCGAGGTCGCCGTCCCGATGTGTGAGCGCGAGGGCGGGATGTCGCAGCACTCCCCAGCCAGCGGCGCCGGGTTCGCTTTCCGCATGGCCGTGCTGACGGGTTGGGAGGCCATTCGGTCCGCGGATCCTCGGGTGCGGGCGCCGTCGATCTGATCATTCCACCCGCCAGGCCGGAAACTCCTCCCCAACGCTGACGGCCCCCAGCCCCCCGTTCTCGATCGCCCCGTCGTCGCTCTCGGGCTCACACAAATACGCCGCGATCCCGGCGAGTCGTTGATCGGTGGGCACCAGGGACCAACCCTCGGGCAAGGTTCGACGCTCCTCGCGCCAGGACACCTGCACATCCCCGAAGGCGCCCGCCTCCAGGATCCCGCGCCCCCCCTCGGTGCCGACCGATTCCACGCGCGCAACCTGACAGTCGATCGATTGGGAGGTTCCTTGGGTTGTGACCAAGCCATGGCGTTGGAGCAAGGCCGCGAGGCTCGGCGGCACAGCGTAGGCGTTCGGACGTGTCACCACCTTCGCCCCGATGAACCTGGCAAGATGTGGGATGGTGACCGCGGTCTCCGCCCCTTCCAGGGTTCGCGGGGTGCGGGTCAGGATCTCCACCGGCTCGGCAAACGTCGCCAACTTGTAGCGAATCGCAAGGTTGTCCCTGGGCCGTTCGGCCTCGGCGACGACCTGCTGGATCTCGGGTCCGTGGGTCGCGGCCCAGGCGAGCAGCTCCGACTGCCACGCTCGCGCGGTCGCCACCCGCTCCTCGAAGGGCAGGTAGCTGTAGCACTCGAGCAGGATGTCGAGTCGCCCCGTCAAACCCCGGTAGTTGGAGCCAAACCGCGGGTGGTGGGGGTACGTCATCCAGCCTTCGCGGACGGGTGAGTTGGGATCGACGTCGCCGTCCACGTCCATGACCCGCTCGTCCTCGACAAAGTTGCCGTACCAGCCGGAGTGGAACCCGCGGCGCCGGACCGCCTTCATCACGTCGGGGATCAGCTTGTGGCGCATGAAGTCGATGGGCTCGGGGCGGCCGGTCTCGATGGTGTGCGGCACGTCCACGGTCATGTGGAAGCGGTGGAGCGAGCCGTTGGTCGCGTGGTTGTCGATGGTCAGGTCGGGCGCCCAGGGCTGACAGACGCGGGATTGCAGCAGCCGCATCTCGGGGGCAGCCTGGCGCAGGTAGTCGCGGTTGAGGTTGATGCCGTGGCTCTGCGTGCGGGTGCCGACCACGGGGCCGATTTGGCCCGTCAACTTGCGCAGATCGAGGCGTCGATTTGCCGGGTCGAGGGCGTCGTTGCCGTCCGGGTTGAACAGCGGGACGACCAGCAGGGTCATGTGTGCCAGCACGTCGCCCTCGGACGTCGCCAGCAGGTCCCGAACCAGCGCGAGGCTCGCCTCTTTGCCTTCGACCTCGCCCGGGTGGATGCCATCGACGATCAAGACCACGGGCAGACCGATCCTGCGGGCATCGTCGGGGGTGCGGACACCCCGGGTGGACAGGATCAAGAGCGGTAGTTCGCGCCCTTGGGGGCTCACGCCGAACGAGGTGACGTGCAGCCGAGGATCCGGGAGCGCTGCGATGAACGCCATGACGTCGGCGTGGAGGGAGGTCTCGAGAAAGGCGGTGCGCTCGGCGCGGGTGAGGAGGGGAGGGGACATGCCCGCCCTTTACTTCGCGAACGCCGCCGTGGTGTTGCCCTCCCGCGTCCCATCCGCCTTCTTCCAGACGTAGTCGTAGATCTGGGCGATGTCCACGGTCACGCTCTGGCCCCGGACGACCGACTTCGTCCTCGCCGGCGTGGTCGCGACGACACCCGAGAGGATGGAGCCCTGCCAACTGCGCAGCTCGACCCACAGGTACTCACGCGTCCCGTCGGTGTTCGGAAAGGGGACGGAGACCGCGATGGTGCTGCCGGCGGGCAGGCCGGCTTGCCAGGCGGCCCGGACCTGGCCGGTCAGCCGGGCGCGCATCGCAGCCTGGGCTTCGGCGAGCGTCGTTGGAGCGGCCGAGGGGGGCGGGGCCAGAGCCGCTGCGACCGACGGGACAGAAGCCACGGGCGGGACGAACGCGACCGGCGGGACCGGGGCGACGGGCGGGACTGGGACAGGCTGGGCGGCGACGGGCTGCTCCACGGGCGCGCCCAGCACGGCGTCGGCCAACACCTGACCCTTGAACTGCACGGCGATGAGCGGGGCTTCCGGATCCCCATCCTGCACGCGCGTCTCCGCCAACGTGGCGGTTCCGACGGCGGTTGCGGTCTGGACCGAGAGCGTGCCGGGCAGATCGTTGCGTGTGTGCAGGGCCTCCGCGATGGCGTTCAGCACATACGCTCCGTCGCCTGCGGCGTCTTCCGGGACGTGCTCGATCACCAGCTCTCGATCTCCGAGCCGCCGAAGCCCGCGTGTCACCAACCGCAGCTCCCCCACCACCGCGCTGTCTCCGCCGTTGTGCTCCACGATGAACCAGTCACTGACGGGCCCGGCGGGGTTCTTCGCCGCCCACGCGGCCTGACCGTAGAGCGCCTGCGTGTCGAGATCCTCGACCCAGCCGTTCGCCGCTTTCGCCGCGTTGACGAACGCGAGATGTGCGATCGTCAGGGTCTGGACCGCCTGGCCTCGGGGTGCTGCGAACCACGCCAGCACGACGCTCTCGGAGGTCGCGAGCGCCTCGGGTCGGTCCACGTCCACCCCGAACGCGGCGATGAACGCGGCGTCGGGCACGGCAAAGCCGCTCTCCTGGCCGTAGGGGCTGGCGGTCGTGTCGGCGAGGCCCATCAGGCGCCCGGGCGACGTGACCGTGGAATCGAACCCTTCGACGGCCGGAATGGCCGAAAGATCCCGCTCCAAGGCGTCAAGCACCGCGTCATCGCAGACGGGATTGCAGTACAGGGCCAGGGCGAACCTGGCGTCCACCTCCGCGGCGAGGGCTGCAGGGAGGAGCAGGTGAGCGACGAGGAGGGGGAGGGGCATGACGAGGTGGACGCGCAAGCGGGGAGCTTATTCGGGCGGGGCCTCCGCATCCTTGATAGCTCGCGCGCCATCGGAGTTTTCGTGGCAGATCCCGTCGCCCCCGCCCCATCAGCACTGGCGGACAGCTTCGCCACCCTCCAGGCCCCGGCCGCGTTGGAGGCGGCGGTGCTCGACTTCTGGAAGGCATCGAACACCTTTGAGAAGTGCCTGGATCGCCCCGCGCCGAACGGGGATTTTGTGTTCTACGAAGGCCCGCCGACCGCGAACGGCATGCCCCACAACGGTCACGTGCTCACCCGCGTGACGAAGGACCTGTTCCCCCGCTACCGGACGATGCGTGGCTATCGGGTGGCCCGCCGCGCGGGTTGGGACACCCACGGGCTCCCGGTCGAGATCGAAGTCGAGAAGGAGCTGGGGATCCACGGCAAAGCAGCCATCGAAGCGTACGGCTTGGAGGGCTTCGCGCAGAAGTGCATCGACAGCGTGTTCATCTACACCAAAGAGTGGGAGGACATGACGGATCGGGTGGGGTTCTGGGTGGACACCGAGACCGCGTATGTCACCTACCACCGCAGCTATGTGGAGAGCGTGTGGTGGGCGCTCTCGGAGCTGTTCAAGAAGGGGCTGCTCTACAAAGACTACAAGGTGGTTTGGTGGTGGGCGCAGGGCGGGACCGCATTGTCGTCCGGCGAGGTTGGGGAGGGGTACCAGACGGTGGACGACCCGTCGGTCACGGTTCGGTTTCGTGCGGAGCAGGCTACGGGCGACCTCCCGCCCGAGATTGCCTCCGAGATCTCCAAGGGAAACGTGTCGTTTTTGGCGTGGACGACGACCCCCTGGACCCTGTTGTCCAATGTCGCGCTCGCCGTGAACGCGAAGGCAGACTACGCATTTACGAAGTTGGAGAGCGGCGAGATCGTCGTGACGGCCGCTGAGCTGGCGCCCGAGGGCGAGCGGCTTTGGACCCGGACCGGTCGCGAGCTGGCCGGCTGGACGTACGCGCCGCTCTTCCGCTTTCACGAGGAGGTCCCCGAACAGTTGGCGCAGTTGAACACGGGCCGCCACTTCGTCGTGGTGACCGCCGACCATGTCGAGATCTCTCAGACCGGAATCGTCCACACCGCCCCCGCGTTCGGCGAAGAGGACTTTGAGGTCCGACGCAGCGAGGGCTTGGGCTTCCTGCAGATGGTCGCGAGCGATGGGTGTTTTCTCCCAGGGTGCGGGCCCTTCGCGGGGCGCTTCTGCAAAGAGGCGGACAAGGACATCCAGCGGAACCTGAAAGAGCGGGGGCTCCTGTACAAGGCCGAGACGTACCGCCACGATTACCCGTTCTGTCCCCGCTCCCCGCTGGATCCGCTCATCCAATACGCGCGCCCGGGTTGGTTCATCCGCACGCGAGCGAACAAAGATCAGGCGTTGGCCAACAACGCGACGGTGAATTGGCTGCCGGAGACGATCCGCGATGGTCGATTCGGCGATTTTTTGCGGAACAACGTGGATTGGGCCCTCTCGCGGGAGCGGTATTGGGGCACGCCGCTCAACATCTGGGTGTGTGAGCAGTGTGGCGCGATGGAAGCGCCCGCATCTACCGCCGAGATCCTGGCGCGAAACCCCGATGCGTTCGACCCCTCGGTCTCGCCAGACCTGCAGGTCCACAAACCCTGGGTGGATCGCGTCACGTTCCCGTGTGTCGCGTGTGCGCGGGCCCCGGTTGGGACGATGCGTCGCGTGAGCGAGGTCGTCGACTGCTGGTTTGACTCGGGGTGCATGCCGTTCGCTCAGGTTGGCTTTCCACACAAGGGTTTGGAGGCCTTCGCAAGGTCCTTCCCCGCAGACTTCATCAGCGAGGCCGTCGATCAGACGCGCGGCTGGTTCTATTCCTTGTTGATGGTCTCGACGCTGCTGTTCGATAAGCAAACGTGCGAGAGGTACAAGCTGGATCGTGTGCCCGAGAGCGGGTTTCCTCGGCCGTTTCGGAACTGCATCGTGCTGGGCCATGTGTGTGACGCCGACGGCAAGAAGGAGTCGAAGTCCAAGGGGAACTACACCTCTCCGGATCTCGTGCTGAAGGGCAACACCCGGCTACGCATCTACCCAGATACAAGCTTGAAACCCGGGCAGTTGGCGCTGAAGCCCGCCCAGGTGAAGTCGCTTGGGTTGGATCCGAAGGAGCGGCTGACCGCGCCAGACGGGGTGTTGTTCGAGGTCGTCGGTCGCGCCGTGAAGGGCAAGGATGCCGCCAACATGCACCCCGACGACATCGCCCGCTACCCCGGCGCCGATGTAGATGGCGTCGTGCTCACCGCACCTTTTCCGCCGCCCGGGGCCGATGCGTTCCGCTGGCTGTTCTACAGTCAGAACCCGCCCTGGACCAACACCCGGCTGTCGTTGAAGGCGATCCTGGAAGGCCAGCGCGAGTTCTTGTTCCGGCTCAAGAACGTGCACCAGTTCTACCTGCTGAACGCCGGTCGCCCCGGCGTAGGCCCGCATGTCCCCAAGAGGCCGGCAGGCACGCACCCGCTGGACGCCTGGATCCTGCACGCGCTCGACGCCCTCGTGCGCGACTGCACCACTGGCCTCGACGCCTACCGCATCTTCGAGCCCGCGCGGGCGTTGAACGCTTTTGTGGACGCGCTCTCCAACTGGTGGCTGCGCCGCAGCCGCGACCGCTTCGATGACAACGACGACGACGGCACCGAGGTTCGCCACACCCTGCACGAGGTGCTTCGTGTTCTCTCCAGGTTGGTAGCGCCGTTCATCCCGTTCCAGAGCGAGGCGATGCACCAGAGCTTGCGCCTGGCCGGGCGGACGGCGGGCGCGCAGGGACGCGCGGGCTCAGACCGGGTGCCCGAGGAGAGCGTTCACCTGTGCGCGTGGCCCTCGCCCGACGACACCCGGGTGAAGCCCGCCTTGGCGGCGGACATGGACCTCCTCCGGGAGTTGGCCAACCTGGGGCGTGCGGCCCGGGAGGGGTTGGGCGTCCGGGTGCGTCAGCCGCTCGCCAGCGCAGAAGTCGTGCTCGCCGACCATGCGCGCGCGGAGGCGTTGGCCCCGCTCCTTGGCCTGCTCCGCGACGAGTTGAACGTCCGCGCGGTCCACTTCTCGGCGGACGCCGGGCAGTTCGTGACCTTCACCGTCAAGCCGGACTTCAAGGTGCTGGGCGCCCGGTTGGGCAAGGACATGAAGGCGGTGGCGGCGGCCATCGGGCAGCTGGATGGCGGGGATCTACGCGCCCAGTTGCCCGGCGGTGTCGTGGTGGCCGGGCACACGCTGACCGACGCAGACGTGCGTGTGGAAGTGTCCCCGCGCCCGGGTTTTCAAGCCTCGGGCTCGGTGACCGCTGTGGTGGCGCTCTCAGCGACGCTGGACGAGGATCTTCTGGAGGAGGGCCTGCTCCGAGAGGTGCAGAGCCGGATCCAGGCGGCGCGCAAGGCGCTGGGGTGCTCCTACCAGGAGATCGTTCAGGTCGGCGTCCACGGGGGCGCTCGGACGTCGCGGATGCTCGCGCGATTCGGGGCGGTCCTGCAGGCAGATACGCGCGCAGTGCTGGTGGACAATATGCTCCTGAGCGATGAACTCCCCGCCACTGCCGGACGGCGCCAGGGTGAGCGCCCGCCGCCGGACGGCTGGGCGCCCCCCGATCTCCAAGAACACGTGATGATCGAGTTCGAAACCCTTTGGTTGGGCGTCCGCCGCGGTGGCTGAACCGAAGAAGCCGAAGGAGGTGGGGCCGCCGAAGGCCTGCCTGCCGCCGGAGGTCATGGACCTGCTGTCGTTGGGGGGGCGGGTGCGGCTCTCGTGCGGGGAGGGGGCCGACACTCGCGTGATCGACGTGCCCGTGGCGCCGCTCCCCGAGGGGCTGTTCCTGTTTGTGCTGCACGACAGCTTGATCCTGCATGTACTGGAGCGCGACCCTCGCTGCGTGCTCATGGCGGAGCAGGCGGATCGCGGGGGGTGGCGGCTGGTGGCGCGGGGGCGGGGGGTGCCGGGGAGGCGGGTCGCCTCCGAGCCGCTGCGCGTGCAGTTGGCCTACTGGCTCCCCGAGTCGTTGCCGATCGGCGGGGCTGGCGCGGAGCTGGTGGTCGTGCGCTTTCTGCCGGAGCACGTGGAGTATGTGCGGGGGAGCGAGAAGTTCTACGGCCCCGTGCCCAACGGCGCCATGCCAGAGCCCCTGGCGGCGTGGTGGGCGCTTTCGGTCGAGCGCCAGTGGTTCTGGCTCTCGCTGCTGGTGGTGAGCAACTTCGTCGCGGGGATCTTCCTGGAGCCGAACACCACGGCGCGGCTCGTGCTCGTGGGCGCGACGATGCTGCCCGCGTTTACGATGGTGTCGGGGCTCGTATTGTGGAACCGGGGTGCCGTCGGCCAGCGTTGGCGGGAGGGCTTGGAGCCCGAATCGGCCGCCTGGGCGGTGAACCGCGGGTGGCTGGGGGCGGCAGCGCTCCGGCGGGGGGGCGTGGTGGTCGGCCTCGTGGGTGCGGCGATGCTTCCGGTCCTGGCGTTTGTGCACCCCCGCTTGATTCCCATCGCGCTCTTTTCAGGGGGCTTTGCGTTGCTATCCCCGTTCTACCTCGTTCGTCACTGGTTTCGGAACGCAGATCGCGACCGCGCGCCAGCCCCTCCCAGCCCCGGACATGCACCATGACCGTCTCCCTTCGGGGCAGCAGCCCGTCCACGATGGCGCTCGGCGTGCTCCTGCTCTCGCGCGCACGCTCCTTCGGCCAGCGGATCCATGTCGAGATCGTCGGAGATCCCGACGAGATTGGGGTCGTCTTGGGCCCTGCGGTGGTCTATTGCGCCCCGGTGGCGAGCTGCGGGGTCGGCCGCGAGCTTGGGAACGGCGCGCTGGTCGTGGTCCCCGGGCCCCCGGACGAGCCGCTGGCGGTGTCGCTCGCGCCGGATGGGATGGGGCCCTGGTTCACCGTGGACCGGAACGGGGAGGGGGTTCACCCGGCGACGAGGGCCTGGATCGCCCTTCGGCGGGACCGTCGGCCCGAGGCCCGACAGCACGCGGCGATGCTGGCAGCCGGCTTGGAGGCCGTTGGTTGCGCCGCTGAGGTGCCGGTCTTCGACCTGCTCTTCGGGGCGCCCATCAACCCGCTGGACCGGGTGTCGCTGGCCTTGCGCGCGGGGAGGGCGCTTTCGGGCGCCCGGGGCCAGCCCATTCAGGACTTCTTGTTCCGTGACCTACCCGAGGACAGCGCGGTCACCGCTGCGGAGGCGCTGCAGCGGTTCTCTCCCCTCTTCCAACGCAACGCTGCGGCGTTCATCCCGTTCGTCGGGGCCAATCCGGCGACAGCCCCGCTGCTCGAGGCGCTGTCGGAGCTGCTCGTGCATCTCTCACACCTCCCACGCGCGAGCATCCTCCCGCCGCTCAGCCCCGCTGCGGACGCTGTCGCTGTAGGGCTCGGGCGCGCGCTCGGGGGGGTGTCGTCGGCCAATGACGACCAGGCCCAAGCGAGCCTGCTGCACACTTACCGGTTTCTCGGCGGCAAGTTCACGCGCGCCGCGACCCACCCCATCGACCTGTTGACAGACGCCCCGCCGAGCGATCGCCTGGCCCGTTGGCGTTGGTTCTGCTCCCACGTGTGTGACGCCGCCTCACGCGTGGATCGCGTGTGGCGGGACATTGTGGATCCGGCGAGCTGAGGCCCCTACGGCGTGTGGTAGACGCCTGCGACGTCGAGCTCAGTCGCGATGATCCCAGGCGCGACCATGTGACGCGGCTGACCCTGCTCGACGGCCGTGGCGTACTGGTTTGCAGCCTGGATGTCTTGGGTGACCCACTTGAGGATCAGCGCGATGAACTTGGGGCGGCTGTAGGGCGGGTCGGTGCCCGGCTGGTGGACGCCGGTAAGGAGAAAGTTGATCATTGCGGGACTCCACGAGAAAGCCCGGAGTGCGCCGCCCCCAAGGACACGTTGGTTGGCTCGAATGCCACTGCTTCATCCGTCGCGAGCGACGACGTTCGGAGCTTCAGCAAGCGACATCGCGGACACCAGCGCGCGCCACGACGCATCCGGAAGGTAACGTGCAGCCGGCCCGCCGTTCTGAGCGATCTCCTTGATCAGCGAGCTGGAAATGAAAATGTGCTGGGGCTCGGTGAGCAAGAAGACCGTCTCGACCTGCGGTGCCATGTCCATGTTCGCGAGCCCTGTCTGGAACTCGAACTCAAAGTCTGTCACCGCCCTCAGGCCGCGCAAGATCGCGCTGGCGCCCGTTCGCTCACAGTAGTGGACCAGCAGCCCCTCGAACTGGTCAATACGAACGTTGGCTATCGGTGAGCACACCTCTTGGAGCACTCGGAGCCGCGTGTCCAGGTCCAGCATCCGTTTTTTTCGGGGGTTGTGGCCGATCGCGACGACGACCTCATCGAAGAGCCCGGCCCCCCGACGGATCACATCCAAGTGACCGAGGGTGACCGGATCGAAGCTCCCTGCGTAGACGGCGCGTTTCATTCGGCTTCGTAGCGCATCCAGGTCGCGTCAGCCTCCGCTGGTCATCGCCCAGGCTGTATTGTCCTCGGAGCAGGTGCCGCTCGCGTTGTCCTCATCGGGCGCGGTGCCCGTGCAGGTTCGCCAGCGAGAGGAGAGGCCGTCGAGCTGGACGCTGTCGCCGTCGAGCGCCCCACCGGTGGGCAGGTCGTCCATGGTCATGCTCCAGTTGCTGATCGTGAAGGTGCACGCCTCGGCGTCGAACGTGACGTCCCCACCCATCGTCGCATCGCCCATGCCAAACGCCTCGCCGGAGAAGGTCCAGGGGCCGGAGGTGAGCGCGACGCAGGTGTCTCCGCCCACGAGGGGCTCTGAGTCTGAAGCCGGGACACCGCAAGCCACCAAGACGAGGGTGAGGACGAGGAAAATGCGCATACGTCAAACTCCGGATGAGGGGTTGCTACGGTACCCCGGCTGGGGTATCCTCGCTACGGTTGGAGGCCCGGATGTTCGTGCTTTTTACGCTGATTTTATCCGCCCCGGGTTGGGCAGCGGAGCCCGTTGTGGAGGCGGTGTCCGTCGCCCCGGTAGCGGTGGATGCGCTCACCCAATACGACACGATCCGCGCCGCGCTCGCAGAGGACAGGCTGGACGCCGCCCGCACCGCCGCCAGCGCTCTCTCCGCCGCGGACAGCGGCTTGGCCGCCGCGGCTGGTGCGCTGGCGCTCGCGGCAGACGCGAACAGCGCGCGTCTGGCGTTCTCCGATCTGTCCAAAGCGCTGGTGTTGCGGCTCGGGTCCACGACGCCCACGCCGAAGGTCTTCGCGTATTCTTGCCCCATGTGGCAGGGATTTGCGTGGTGGGTTCAGCCAAAGGCCGGCATCTCCAACCCTTACATGGGCCTCGCGATGCCGGAGTGTGGCGAGGAAAAGTCGCTCAAGGGCGCGGTAAAGGCTGCGAGCGGGGCCGCGGGGTGATCCTCGCGCTGGCCCTCTTCTTTGGCAGAGCCGAGGCCGCAGCCTGCATGTGCGCCCGCAACGTGGCGCTTCCAAGCGTCGGAGTTCTGCGCCCCTGGGCGGGGGTGCTCGCGCTGGACTACGGGGCGAAGTTGGAGGCGGATCCGAACGCCTGGCGCGGGTTCGGGATCGTGGACCTCCATGGGGACAGCATGGCGGGGATGTACATGCCACCGATGCTGGTCCACACCGCATCATTGAGCGCGACCCTCGGGTTGCCCGCCGATTTTTCGGTGTCAACCACGTTGCCGTACATGTACAAGAACCTGCTCGGCGCGTCCGAGATGCCCGGAGACACCGACCTGAGCTCGCTGAACGACGTCGACGTCACCCTGCACTGGGCCTCTCAATCGGAACAGCGCTCGAAGGCGTTTGTGGGCTTCAGCGTCGGGCCGACCTTCCCCACCGGCACCGTGGTCCCGAATAGCCCCACGCGTTCGGGCCGTGGCGCCATGGGCGGCAACGCCGCGGCGCGGGCCGGTGTGAAGGTGAGCCCGCACGTCGCCGTGGCCGTGCAGGTGAGCGGATCGACGGGCTTCGGCGCGGATTCGACCGGGTACATCGTGGCGCCGAACGCGAGCCTGGTGGGCGGCGTCGAGTGGTCCCCGCGGGAGAACGGCAAGCTCACGGTGGCGGTGCTCGGCATGGAGCGGTGGTCGGGCAAAGACCGTCAGGACGCCCTGGTCTACAAGAACAGCGGCTACCTGGTGACGGATCTCGCGCTCGCAGGGAGCTACACCTTCTGGGCGGACAAGCTGCGGTCGGCCTCGTTCAACGCGCGGGTTCAGGTCCCCGTTTTCCAGGTGGTCGGTGATCCGATGTACGCCGAGAATTTCGGGGCGAGCGGAGGGGTGACGGTCGTGGCGTTCTGAACTACGCCCGTTCAACCTCGTACCCCAGCCGCTCGATGCCGCCGCGGACCGCCTCGAGCCCCTCGAAGCCCTCCCCCCAGCGTACGGTCACCCGGCCCGTTTCAAGGTCCACCTCGACAGATTGAACGCCCACAACGGCGCCCACCTTGCGGCCCACCTTGACTCGGCACGCATCGCAGGTCATGCCTTTCACCAAGACGACGGCGGATCCGAGCGACGTGACACTGGATTCGGGGGCCCGCACCTCGGCCGGCGCCTCATCGGCGGCGGCTGCGATCCGGTATCGGCCGTGCGCCACCCACCCCCAGGAGACAGCGGCGAGCAGCAGCCCGGCTGCGACGGTCAACGCGATGGCGTTCACCCCCATGATCGCCATCATGCTGCCGATCATCCCCGCCGGCATGCCGCCCATCATGCCGGCCATGAGCGCCATCGCGGAGACCATCACGGGATTGTCGTGATCCGGGTGGCCTTCGTGCTCGTCGAGCAGGCCGGCGAGCCAGCCGCCCAACATGCCGCCGATCATCGTCCCGAACATGCCGTACATCATCGGCGCCATCATCACGGGGTGACCGAGATCGCTGCCCATCAGGAGCGCCATGGCCATGGTGAGCCCGAGCAGGATCACCGAGGCGAGGGCGAGCAGCACGCCGACGCGATCGGGCATCCGGAGCGCTTGCTGGTCGAGCGGCACGGGGCGCTGATCCGGGCCGATGACCCGGCCGCGCTTGTCGATGTGAGGGAGGCGCTCGACGCGCAGCGGGTGGACCCACCCAACAAGCAAATGGGCGCCTCCGAAGAGCACGAACGCGCCGCAGACGGCCCACCAGGGCACCGTCATCAGCCCGAGCCCCGCCACGGCCGTGCCGACGAGCCCGGCCGCGATGGCGCCGATCATGGACCCCATCGAGGAGAGCACGCCCATGTCGAGGTCGGAGCAGCGGTCCTCCTCCATCATGGCGCCGAGGAGTCCACCGGTGCGGGCGCCGAAGAGGCAGGACCAAGCCCCATAGAACACCAGCTGGAGCAGCACCATGTCCATCGGCTTCGAGGCGAAGACCAGACCTGACAGCCCAGCGCCGACGAGGGTGAACGCGGAAAAGCCGAGGAAGACGTTGCGGGCGAGGCGACGGCGGGCCTGGAACATGGGTTTCGTGCTCACACCCAGAAGTTCCTGGCCTGCCGGTTCGCTCCCGGGAGACCGCGCCGGTGCGAAGCGGCGTTCTGCGGCCGGCGGAAACGGCGCTTGGATCGGGGTGAGCCGCCCGCGGCGTCCACCCGGGGTACGGGCACTACCCCTCCTCCTTGGGCGTGAACCCCCGGAGCCGGAGCGCGTTGGCGACGACGGTGACAGAGGAGAACGCCATCGCGCCGGAGGCGATCATCGGGGAGAGCAGGCCCAATGCCGCGACCGGGATGCCGACGGTGTTGTAGGCGAACGCCCAGAAGAGGTTCTGCTTGATGATCCGGATGGTGGCCTTCGAGAGCTCGATCGCGGTCGCGACTTTGGCGATGTCGCCCTTGATCAACGTGAGCGCTGCGGCCTCCATCGCGATGTCCGTGCCGGTGCCAATCGCGAAAGACACGTCCGCCGCGGCGAGCGCGGGGGCGTCGTTGATGCCGTCCCCGACCATCCCAACGACCTTGCCCTCCGCCTGGAGCTTGCGGACGAGGGCGACCTTCTCGCCAGGCGAGGCCTCAGCCAGCACGTTGTCGATCCCGACCGCCTTCGCGATGGCCTCGCCTGTACGCCGGTTGTCGCCCGTCGCCATGATGAGCTGCACGCCCATCTTGTGGAGCCGCGCGATGGCCCCCGCAGAGGTCTCCTTCAGCGTGTCTGCCACGCCGATCACCGCCAGCGCCTTCCCGTCCATGGCCGCGAGGATCGCGGTGCGGCCTTGCTCTTCGATGGTGACAGCCGCCGCCTCCAACGTGGTGAGGTCTACCCCGGCCTCCCGAAGGAGCCGCCGGTTACCAACGAGCACGACCTTCTGCGCCTCAGGTGCGCCCGCCTTCTGCGCGCCGAGCGTGGCCCGAACGCCCTGGCCGGTCACTGAGGTGAACTCCGCCGCATCTACCAGCACAAGCCCTCGAGCCTTCGCGTGGCCAACGATCGCTTCGCCCAGCGGGTGCTCGGAGTAGCGCTCCGCAGCGGCGATGAGCGCCAGCACCTCGTCTTCACCGCCGGGGCCGACCCGCACGATGTCGGTCACGACGGGTTGGCCGCGGGTGAGGGTCCCCGTTTTGTCGAAGATCAGGACGTCGATCTTCTGGGCACGCTCCAACGCCTGGGCGTTGCGTACGAGGATGCCGTTCTCTGCCGCTTTGCCGGTCCCGACCATGATGGCTGTTGGCGTGGCGAGGCCGAGCGCGCAGGGACAAGCAATCACGAGCACCGCGACAGTGGGCAGCATGGCGCTGACGAACCCCGTGCCCGCGAGCATCCAGCCGACGAACGTGAAGCCCGCTGCGATCAGCACGCCGGGGACGAAGCGCCCGGACACCTCATCCGCGAGCCGCTGGATGGGCGCCTTGGAGCCCTGCGCGTCCTCGACCATCCGGATGATCTGCGCCAGCGCGGTGTCGGCGCCAACCCGCGTGGCCTCGATGATCAGGCGCCCGTTCCGGTTCACGGTGGCCCCGATGACCGGATCCCCCGGGCCCCGCAGCACCGCGAGGCTCTCGCCCGTGATCATCGACTCGTCCACGGCCGAGCTGCCCTCGGTGACGCGTCCGTCCACGGGGATGCGCTCCCCCGGCCGTACGACGATGCGGTCACCGACGAGCACATCGTCGATGGGGATCTCCGATTCGACGCCCTCGCGCAGCACGGTGGCGGTCCGGGGCTGCAAGCCGGCGAGCTTCCGGATCGCGTCGTTCGCCTGCGTCTTGGCGCGATCCTCCAGGTATTTTCCGAGCAGGATGAGCGTGATGATCACGCCCGCGGTCTCGAAGTAGAGCGCCATGGCCCCGCCGCCGAGAAAGAACATCGCGTAGACGCTGTACGCGTAGGCTGCACCCGTGCCGATGGCGATGAGCGTGTCCATGTTGGCGGCGCCGCCCCGCGCGAGCCTCCAAGCGACACGGAAAAAGCTGCGGCCCGTCCAGAAGACCACCGGTGTCGTCAGCACGAGCTGAACCACGGCCGCGCCCGGGAACATGAGGTCGAACATCGCGATGGCGAGCACCGGCGCCGTAAGGACCGCGGCGACGATCAGCTTCCGCTTGAGCTCTTGAAGGTGGTCTTGCTCGCGAAGCCGGACCGCATCCGGGCGCTCGACCTCGGCTTGCGCGTGCAGCCCGTACCCGGCCCGCTCGACCGACGCGATGAGCGCCGCGTCCGTCCCGCTCCCTCGCACCGTGGCCTTGTGGTTCGCCAGGTTCACCACGGCGCTCTCGATCCCCGGCACCGCCTTGAGCGCGTTCTCGACCCGCATCACGCAGGACGCACACGTCATGCCCTCCACGCGAAACGTGCGGTTCGCGGACGCGGCAGGCCTTGGGTCCATGGCTTTGTACCCTGCCTTCTCGACCGCCGCGAACAGGTCCCGAAACGTCGCGTCCCCCTCCACCGTAGCCTTCATCGTGGCGATGTTGACGCCGGCCGAGGTCACCCCTTGGACCTTGCGAAGCGCCTTCTCGACCCTGCTGGCGCAGGAGGCGCAGGTCATGCCCTCGACCGGGAACGTGAGCTTGCCGGGGATGGCATCGTCGGGAGCGCGGTTGGGCGGCGGGCTAGGCGACACCCGCACGTCGGGTCCAAGCGCCCGAATCGCTGCGGCCAGCCGCTCGAACAGGCTCGGCTTCTCGGCTTGGATCGGGTCGAGTCGAAGGATGACGGAGCCCGTGATCGGGTTGGCCGCGACGTCAAGCACGCCGGGCTCGCCGAAGAGGGCCTGCGCCAGTTGCCGGGCGATGCCGGTTGAGCCCTTCACCACCGGAACGTGCAAGCGCAGGCGGGTGCGGAGCGCGTGTTCGACGGTGAAATTTGGGGTCATGGGGTCATCCGGGGAGCTTGAGGGTTTGGATCTGGCGGCGGTGGGTCCACACGCCGAAGCCGACGAGCGCCCAGACCCACCAGAAGCGGATCGGGTCGCGCAGCGCGGCTCGGAAAACCCAGACGTGGACCCAGCCCAAGAGACCCAGGTAGATCCACCGGGCGCCGCGCTCAGCGAGCTCGGCCCGGCGGGCGTCACGCTGCTCCACAAGGGTAGTCGCGAACGTGGCGGCGTCCATCTTGCCGAGCAGCGGGCTGGCCTGCGCGTCGATGAGCAGGAGCGCGGGGTGATCGTCCGTGAGCCAGGGGTCGTAGAACACGGAGAGGCGCGCCTGCTGCCGATCGATGGTGACCCGGCGGACGCCACGGAGCGCGCCCAACGCCCGCTCCAGCTTGGTCGCCAACGCGGACGCGTAGAGCAGCGGCGGGATGTGAAGCCGCAGGTACCCGGCGGATCGCTTGAGCACGAGGATCTCGCGCGGCCAAGTGCCGTGATCGGTACGGCGGATCTCGCCGTTCACGGCTTGCTCACCGGCGGGGTGGCCGTCAACCCCGGGGGTTCAACGGGCCGCGCCCGGTGGCCGCTCGAGTCAGGCCCGCCCTCCAGCACGTCGGCGAGGCGCTGCGGCGGGCCGTCGGGCAGCGCGTCCCGCACCGCATCCTTGAGCCGAAGCACCCGGCGGGTCGCACCCTTCAACAGCCACCGGCCGATCTGATCCTGGGGGATCCCCCTCTTCTGGGCGGCGTAGCCAACGGCGACCCCCGCCCCGAACAGGCCGAGGGTGAACGCACCTGCGATCTTCCAATTCATGGGGTCCACTCCACCGTGACATCGCCGTTGACCCGAGCCATACATCCGAACCGCTCGCCGGGCAGAAAATGCAGCTTGGCGCGCTTGGACACCTCCAGGGCGTCGGGCGCCGACAGGTTCGCCTCGCCCTCCCAGATCAGCGCCCGGCACTTGCCGCACGCGGGGGTGATCCCGCAGCACTGCACCTCGGTCTCTCCCGCCAAAGCCGCTGCTTCAAGTAGGGAAGTTCCCCGTTCGACATCCACGACCATCCCGGAGGGCTCAAAGGTCACACAGGGCATCTCACCCTCCACTCAACAGGGCCATTCCGCACTTCGGGCAGTCCCCACCGTGATCCTGCACCACCTCCGGGTGCATCGGGCAGCTCCACGCCCCGACGACCGCGGGGATGCTCTCCGCCGCGGCGTCGATGGCCTCGCGGGCGGGGTTCACCGCCGAGGCGCAGGCCGCGAATACGAGGGGCAGGAGTCGAACCATCAGGCCGGCGTCGATTCCGCTGGAGTGCCCTTCGCCTTGGCCTCTTCTTCCTCGCGGATCTCGGCGATGAGGTCGGAGAACTTCTCGCTCTGCTGGTGGTAGGCCTCGCGGCCCTTCTCGAGCAGGCCGGAGCTGCCCTTCATCGCGCCGCGCAAGAGTGGGCGCGCGACCTCGCGGATCTTCGGCCAGTTCTTGGTGACCACAACGCCCACGGCGATACCGAGCGTGAAGGGGAGGATGTAGTTGCGGAAAGCCATGAGGGATGCTCCAGGGGAGGGGAGGGGAGGGTCAACGGGCCTTGCCGTTTTCCCAGTCGAAAAGCGTCAGGATCTCAGCGACCTTCTCGGCGCGCTGCTCCGGCGTGCCATCGGCGAAGGCCTCCGTCACGCAGGTGTTGAGGTATGCCGAGAGGATGTTCCGCTCCACGCGCCGGATCGCGGCGTGGACCGCCCGCGTTTGCGTCAAGATGTCTACACAGTATCGGCCCTCCACGACCATCGATCGGATGCCCCGAATCTGCCCTTCAATCCGGGCCAACCCCTCCAGTTCGGCAGTGTGATCGGGCATCTTGCAGGGGGTCTTGGCGTTCATGACAGCTCCAGGATGCAGAAGACATCGCCGGTATACCCCATCCGGGGTAGGGTAGCAACACGAGGTGAACGGTGACCTGGAGACGACATGCCTCATGACCCAAGCGCCAAAGCCGAGCCAGTTCGCGAACTGCACTGGGACGAAGACAGCTTCCCGCTGCTCCGGCTGATCGACGCCGTCCGCACCGATGAAGCCCGCCTCCGCGAGAAGGTCGAGCTTCGTCGCGGTTTGTTGGCCATTGAGACTGGGCTTGAGGGCGCCGCGCTCACCCACGCGCTGGCGCAGGATCTGATCTTCGACGCCAAGCTCCGATCCGCGACCATCGGCGCCGGTTTTGCATTGCCCTGGATGATCCCGCTCCTCGGCTTCTGGGGCACGCTCGCGTTGACCGTACTCGGCGCTGCTTGGTGGCAGACCGTCAACGAGGTCGAGCTGGTCTACGAGCTGGCCTACGTCTACCGCTCGCGTCTGGAGCCCGACCGCCTGCGCCTCACGTCCTTCTGGCTCGTACAGCTCACGAACTACGACGACCTTCGGGAGCGGGCGCTCGAGACCGGCGTGAGCCTCACCGTCCGCAAGCTCGTCGAGAAGCTGATCGCCGTGGGGCTGATGCGCGCCTCCGGGGCGACGGCGCACTCGCTGATCCGGAGCGGTAGGACCGGCGGCCCCCCCCGGCAGCCCTGGTTCGTGCGCGCCACCGAGTACATCGGTGTCCCGGTGTGCTTTTACGTCGGCTGGAAGAGCACAAGTGCTGTGGGTCGCCGGGCGCTGGCCTACTTTGAGGACGAACAAAACTGAGCCCCTCCCTTATGTTCGATGGCGCCGCACCCGCCCCCCAGATTAGCGGCGCCGCTCCCTCGGAGTCCTCGATGAACATCTCTCGCATCGGCGTGGTCGGCGCTGGCCAGATGGGCAATGGCATCGCGCAAACCGCTGCCGCCGCTGGTTTTTCGGTCACCTGCTCGGACCTGGACGAGGCCGCGATCAACCGCGGCCAGGCGACCGTGTCCGGATCGCTCGCCCGGCTCGTGAAGAAAGGCACGATCACCTCCGATGTGGCGGCGGAGATCTCGGGACGGATCACCTGGACCACGTCCACTGCCGCCCATGCCGACGCAGACTTGATCGTCGAGGCCGCGAGCGAGAACGTGGAGCTGAAGCTGCGGATCTTTCGGGAGCTGTGCGCGCTGGCCAAGCCCGAGTGCATCCTGGCGTCCAACACGTCGAGCATCTCCATCACCAAGATCGCGAGCGCCACGCGCCGGCCCGGTCAGGTCGTCGGCATGCATTTCATGAACCCCGTGCCATTGATGCAGCTCGTGGAGCTGATCCGCGGGATGGCGACGACGGAGGAGACCTACGCGGCCGTCAAGGCCTGCGCCGAGAAGATGGGCAAGACCACCGTATTGGGTCGCGACATGCCGGGGTTCATCGTGAACCGTGTGCTCATGCCGTACATCAACGAGGCGGCTCAGGCCCTGTACGAGGGCATCGGCAGCGTCGAGGACATCGACATCGCCATGAAGCTCGGCACCAACGTGCCGATGGGCCCGCTCACGCTCGCGGACTTCATCGGCCTCGACACCTGCCTCGCGATCATGGAGGTGTTGCACGATGGGCTCGGGGACTCGAAGTACCGACCCTCGCCGCTGCTCCGGAAGTACGTGGAGGCCGGATGGCTGGGCCGCAAGACCCAGCGCGGGTTCTACGCCTACCCGGCGAAAGCATGAAGACCGATCCGGCCATGGCCGCCACGCTCCCCCCTGTTTCGCCTGCGGCGGTCATGACCGAACGCCGCGGCGCCGCCGTGCTGATCACGATCAACCGACCTGGGGCGTTGAACGCGCTGAACACCGAAGTGCTCGACGCTCTCGCGGCCGCCTGCTTCAACCAGGAGCTGATGGATGGCGCCGCCGCGGTCGTGCTGACCGGGGCGGGCAAGGCGTTCGTCGCCGGCGCGGACATTGCCTCGATGGCGTCGCTCGACGTGGAAGGCGCGCGGCGGTTCGCCGCCCGGGGCCAGGCGGTGTTCGACATGGTGGCCGGTTTGCCCATCCCCGTGATCGCGGCGGTCAACGGGTTCGCGCTGGGCGGGGGCTGTGAGCTCACGCTCGCGTGCGACATCGTACTTGCCGCGC
>CANKNP010000028.1 GCA_947483545.1 Deltaproteobacteria bacterium
CAACCGGTCATGTCGAGGACGAGGCTGGAGCTTGCAAGCGGGTAGTCGAAGGTCCACGGGTCGGCCCGGGGGGTGAGCGTGGACATCTGGTTTCCAACGGTCAGTCGCGTCAGGAGCGTCGGGCTCAAGCGGCAAAGGTACGATCCGCCGGCCGTTGCCACGCCGCCGTAGCTCTGACGGAGCTGAATCGTGCCAGCGTTGGCGTCGAGCGCTGAGATCACGTAGGTCGTCGCAGGCTTGGCGATGGGCGCCGAGGTGACCCCGATCTCCGACCGACCCATCATCCAATCGGCCAGACTGCTGGCTTCCGCGGGGCTCAGCGTCGCTGTCCGGCCCTGCGCTTTGTAGGCGCTGCCGAGCGTGAGCACCACCGCACCTGGGAAGCTATCGATGCCCAACGCGCAGAACGGCATGCCAAGCGCCGCCGCGCGGGCGATGGCCTCGTCGCTGTGCAGGACCTCCATGGCGTCCGCGAAGGCGAGGACCGGCCCAACCTGCGTCTCGCCCTCCGACCTGCGCCCGGCGGTTCGAATCGCGAGCGCGGCTGTGACCCGCGGGAGCCCGTAGAACCCCGATGAGCACACGATCGCATCCCCGCGCTCGGAGCCCGTGATGCGCATGGAGTACGCGGTGCGCCCCCGCTTCGCGACCACCAGCTCGCCGCCTTCCGCCGTGCCATAGGTCTGCTGCTCCCAGTCTTCGGCCCTGGCAGACAATGCGAACCATACCAGCAGAAAGCACACCATGACCGCCCCTATCACCGTGCCCGACGCCCAAGCGTGACCAAAAGTGAGTTTGTCAGATCTGGTCAGTCATAGAACAAAACGGCTCGCCTCACTTCTGGTCATTCGGAGTGCGAGGGCGGGGCGGGATACACGTTCCTGTGCGCGTCCTCCTGCCGCTCCTGATCCTCACGGCCTGCTCCGAACAGGGCCTCACCAGGCACGGCACGAGTGACAAGTTCACCCAGGGGGGCGAGGAGGTCTCGGCGGACATCCTCTTTGTCGTGGACAATTCGGCGTCGATGAGCGAGGAGCAGGAGCGGCTCGGAGAAAACTTTCTGGCGTTTGTGGACGTGCTGGCCGGCACGTTCGCGGATTGGCAGATCGGCGTGATCACCACCGATCCCGACGAGAATGGCGCCCTCCGCAGCGCGATCTTGACCCCTGACACCCCGGACCTGGACGCGAGCTTCGCCGAGGCTGTGGCGGTGGGCACCGAGGGCTCGCGCGACGAGCAGGGCTTGCTCACCGCCGCGTTGGCAGTGAACCCCACATTGAACCCTGGCCTGGTGCGAGCCACGAGCGCGTTGAACGTCGTCTTTGTCTCCGATGAAGACGATCACGCGCCTTCCGAGGTGGACGTCTACCTGTTGGTTCTGCAACAAGCCGCGGGCACAGGGGGTTTTCGCGCCCACGCGCTCGTTGGCGACCTGCCGGCGGGCTGTGTGTCTGGGACCTCCGCGGCCGACGCCGGCACGCGCTACCTGGACGCGGTCGAGGCCACCGCCGGGTGGTCCGACTCCATCTGCGCGGACGATTACTCTGCGTTGCTCGCGCGCGTCGGTTTGGACGTCGCCGGGTGGGACACCACCTTTTACCTCGAGCGTGTACCAAACGCCGACACCCTCGTCGTGACGGTCGACAATGTGGAGATCCCCGAGCGATCGGAGGACGGCTGGCAATACTCCCCCGGGGAGAACGCCATCGTCTTCGACGGATACGCGGTCCCCCGCCCCGGTATGGTCATCCTGGTGACCTACGACCCGTGGGTTGGCACGATTTGAGGGTTCAGAACCGCCACCGGGAATAGGCGCTCACGGTCCCGATCCCGCCGGTGCCCCCTGCGCCCTCCAAGTACCAGCCTTTCCATAGGGGGACCTGCACCTTCAACTCGACGGGATTTTGTGGCGTGGTGCTGATCGTCGCGTTCGGGTTGATCACGACCTCGACCAGCACATCCTTGCCGAACCGTTTGCCGAACGCGTACCGGTCACTCGAGAGCTCCAACACATCGAGCCGGGTCAAAGACGCCGCTTCGTTCACCTGGGATCGGAAAAGGCTCTGAACCGCAGCGAGGATGGCGGCGTCCTGTTCAGACTGCAGCTCGTTGAGCGGGAACCCGAAGAGCAGGACGCTGATCATGTCGTCGTCGGAGAGGCCCTGGTCGGAGCTGAACGCGATGGCGGGGCTCTGAGCGGGTCCGGAGATGTAGGCGGTGATGTCGCCGTGGCTCGCGCTCTCGTAGACAGCGGAGAGCCCCAGCAGCGGATTCTGGGGGTCCACGCCGGTGAAAGAGACGCTGCCCCCCGCGAGGTCGAAGGTCTTGCCGAGCACGTTGGCGACGCCAGACAGCGGCTCGACCAACCCAGAGACTTGGGTCACGCCGCCTTCACGATGCAACCGAAGGCCGTCCGGACTGTCCAGCGTCGCGGCGAAGCGCAGGTTGGAGAGGGACTTGGTCAGCTCGCCGCCGAACTGTTCCATGGGGATCGTCACGTCGATGTCGGCGTGCCGGTTCAAATCCAACTGAACGTCCAGGTCAACATCGACGGCCGGAGGAGGTGCCACTGCGGTCGCGGCGCCGGGCAACACGCCGCCTCGCATCAACAGGATCGCGGGGTCCAACCGCAAGCTCGATTCGGCGCCGAAAAAGTTTTCGCCCAGCACGATGTCGGCCTGTTCGACGTCTACGCGCCCACGCACATGAACTTTGGGCCAACGTCCGTCGATCTTCATGTTTGCGCTCGCCCGAAGCGCATAATCGGGACGGTTGGCGACCCAGGCATCTCGTAGCTCCAACGTGCCGAATATGGCCCCGAGGGTGTACCCGTCGAGCGCGACGCCGCCGTCGGCATGCAGGGCGCCGACACGCTGCACGTTGATCTCGCGCGCCCGCGCCGTGGTCAGGGCGTCCAAGGTCTCCAAGACGACCTCGTCGTCGTCGATGCGTGCCCTCAAGTTTACGGCTGTGTACCGGACCTGGAGCGCGTCAACGGTAAACCCTCCGTTGTTCAGCGTCACGCTCAGCCGTGGCTTGGGTGCGTTGACCTGACCCTCGATCGTGCCCTGGATCTTCGCCATGCCGAGCGGATCGGACAGCCCGGGCAGGATGGCGCTCGCCGCGCGCAGCGGGATCCCGTCGCCCCCCACGGTGATCAGGAGTCCGGAGCGCGACAGTTCGGTGTCCAGCGCGTCAAAGTTCGCCTCGACCGGCACGAAACCACCGGCCAGCACGCTCCCGCCACCGGCGAACGAGACCTGAGCATCCACATGGTAGCCTGTCTCTGCATTGACCAGCGTGAGGATGGCCGGGGAGACGCCGACCTCTCCCAGCGCCCCGTTGATCACCATGAGCGCGCCTTCGAGCTTCGGTCGTAGCGGATCCCCTGAGACGTGCAGACCGCCCAGGAGCGAACCCTTCACGCTGGCCGGGGCGCCCAACGCGGACAGCGGGAGCTGGAGCGGCACGACATCGAGGGAGAGGTTCGAGAGGAGCGACGGCAAGCCCTCCGGCGCGGCCGCCCCACGGACAACGCCCGTGAGCTTTGACAAAGCGACCCCGATCGTGCCCGTCACCTCAGCCCGGCGCATGAGCTGCTGATTGGCCACGATTCGCAGCGTAGCGACATCCTCGACGATCCCGGCGTCCGCGTCGAAGCGAACCCAGCCGTCTCGTGTCTGGACCTCCAACCCAGAGGTGAGCTTCGCTGTCGGAGTTAGGAGAGAGCCCGCGAGGGTCAGCTCCGCGGCGATTCGGAAGGGGGGCGTGGTCGGCGCGAGCACAGCGGGGTCCAGGGCGGCGCGCCAGGGGCCATCGTCGCGGGGGGGCAGGGTCACGGCGAGGGAGAAGGGCGCCGCCGGATCGATGGCCACGAGGTCGCCGTCGGGCATGAGCGGGGCGTCGATCGCGAGACGGGCGAAGGGGCTGACGCGCGGGCCCAACAAAGCGGTGAGGGTGAGCGCGTCGGGGTCCGTGGCCGCGTCTACGGTGAGCTCTGCGCGGGTGAGCACGCCCGGGATCGCCAGATCCGGGACGCTCAGATGGAGCGTCGAGATTGGGGCGCTCAGCGGGCCCTTCAGCGTGGCCTCCAGGTCCAACGCGCCGGAGAGATCGGCGCGCGGGTCGAGCACCCGGAGGCTGGCGAGCGGGAGCTGGGTGATGGAGACGGCCAGGTCACAGTCCCCGCGGGTACGGACGATGCCGACCGCTCGCAACGTGCCAGGGCCCTCCGCCGCGGCGGCGCTGAGGTCCAGCCTCGCGCCCTCGGCAAGGAGCGTGATGTGCGCGGGGGCGGTCAGGCGCCAGTCGAGGGTGGGGGAGGGGGCGATGCGCGCCTGGGAGAGCGTCAGCTCGCCGGCAAAGGCGAAGACGCCCTCGGCAGCGAGCCGCTCCACGGCGGGCAGACCACCGGGATCGTCCTCTGGCGCGGCGGACCCGGCGATGACGGCGAACGCTACGGCGTTGGCGCGTACGTTCGCGTTCGCGACGAGCAGGGGCAACGGCAGGCGGGGAACCTGCACATCCGCTGCGCGCACCTGCACGTCGCCGGTCACCGTGCCCCCAACTTGGAGCCTGAGCGTGACCTCGGCCGCCGAAGCCCGAACGTCCGCGCCCGGCAGGTGCAACCCCTTGGACTGAAAGGTACCCCCGACCTGGCCCGCGCCGGCGTGCCAAGAGACCTCGACCGGGCCGGACAGTTCGCCGAGGAGAAGCGCCTCGCGGATGTTGATCCCCCGGCCGCGCACGAGCCCGTCCGCCCCCGCGTGCAGCCCCGACGTCCAGTCGCCCCAGACCTCCCCCGTGTACCGAACCCGCCCCCGCAGCCCCGGCACCCCGTAGGCCGCGAGGGCCGCCAGATCGATGTCCGTGTCGATGACGCCGAAGCGACCGGCGTTACGCAGCGGTTCGATGTTCGCCGAGAGCAGCACGGTCCCGGCGGGGGTCGTGACGGTGAGGCCGGGGGCGTCGATCACCCCGTTCTCGACGCGGATCCCGCCGCTCGCCGCATAGGGGCCCGCGCCTTCGATCCGGCTCGCGTGCAGGTCCACGGTGCCGTTGATCACCAGATCGTCGGGCCACCCAAGGCCAACCCCATCGGCCTGGATCGTGCCCGCCACGCGGGTATCCTTCAGGGCCTCGACCGTTCCGGACAGGTCCACCTCTTCGGCGAGCGTGATTCGCGCCGTCCAGGTGGGCTTCGGGCCCTGCAGGTTGATCCCCCCGGTGGCCGCTGCAGCCCCCCCCGGCGTGATCAGATCGAGCGTGATCTCTGCGTCGTCCAGCAGGCCGCGGATCGTGCCCGTGGCGTCAAAGGGCCCGTGGATCCCCGGGATGGCGAACGGCTCAGGCTCAACGTGCGCGGCGAGGATCTGGAGCGTGCCGGCGGGTGCGGCGTCCAAGCCCACCAGCGTGCCCGCGACCTTCAACCGCTGAGGTCCGACGAAGGCGTCCAGATCGAGGATCGTCGCGCTGCGGCCGTTCCAATCGCCCAGGGCGTCCAATCCGAAGCCTGCCCCCCCCTCGGTCCAGGCAGGGCCCGAGAATGCGCCCGCGAGGTGGAGGCTCGACACGGTGACCAGCGTGCCGTCGAGCCGTGCGGAGCCAGTCAGCAGCACGCTCGTCGCGGTGAGCGGGGGCTCGCCGGTGCAGAGTTCTACAACCTCTGCGACGGCGGCCAGCGCGCGCAGATCGATGTCCACGCCGATCCCGGTCCAGGGGGCGCCATCGCCCGCCGGCAGGTCCCACAGGTCGATGGGGTTCCGGCACCCGCCATCGGCAGCGACGAGGTGTACGTGGATGCCGGAGATCGCGGCGTCATCGATGCGGATGCGGCGGCCCGGGAGCCCGCCCAGATTGTAGCGCATGGAGATGCTCGACGCATCGGCGATCAAGGCGCCCTCGGGATCGCGCAGCTCCAAGCCGGACAGCTCGAGACGGGTGAAGAGATCGGTGCTCAAGCCCGTGGCGGTCAAGGTGCCGCGAGCGGGGGCGACCAGCGCGAGGAGGGTGGCGAGCAGCCAGGCGTTCCCGGCGGGTGTGCGGAGCCAAAGGACACCGCCGATCGCAACGAGCGTGCCGATGCCGGCGAGGATGGCGGCGAACCCGCCGAAGGTGAGGGCCCGGCGCGCGTTGTTCTGCGCCTTGGGTGCGCCCGCCTTCAAAACGCCTCGGAGAGGCCAAAATGCAGGGCCCAACGGCCCTCGGCGGGCACGTACGCCTGGGTTTGGGAGCCGTCGGGGTAGAGCAGGCCGCTGGTCTCATCGTCGTGCTCGTCAAAATAGGCGGGATCGCCGAGGCGCCACGCGACGTCGAGCCGGATCGGGCCGATGCCGGTGAGGTAGCGAAAACCCCCGCCGACGCTGTACTGGATGCCGTCGAAGGTGAAGTTCTGGGGCACGTCCCAGACGCGGCCGGCGTCCACGAAGGTGGCGAGGGTCACGTCTGGGTAGAAGGGGATGGGCTGCCGGATCTCGAAATTCCCGTAGAGCATCAAGTTGCCCCCAAGCAGGATTTTCCCCGCGGTCGCGCAGTCGCTGTCGGCGTCCGCGGCGCTCACATAGGGCCCAAGGTGGTTCGCCGCCCAGCCACGCACGGTGGTGCCGCCGCCCAGGAAAAACCGCTCCTCGATCGGCACCTTTCCCGTGTCGCTGTACGGCTGGATGATCCCGGCGCCAAGGCGAGCGGCGAGCGTCGTCCCAAAGTCCTGCCCGGCCAACCTCAAAATCTCCTGGTACGCGCGGACCTCGCCCTGGCCCTTCAGAAAGTCGTACAGCCCCCCGAACGGCCCGCCGGCCTCGGCGAATTGCAGGCGCCAGTACCAGCCACGGGTGGGCGCGAGCGGAGAGTCGCGCCCGTCGTAGACCATCGTCTGTTCCAGCATCGACACCAGGTAAGGATACTCGGAGGCAGCGCCATAGTTGTTGTCCTGCAACCGGCACACATCGGTCTCCCCGATCTGGTCTTCATACCGGATCCGGTAGCCCAGCGTCGGCGTGAACCGCGGTACGCCTGCGTAGGTGATGCCGGGGGCATACTCAGCGCGCAGCACGTCCCCGTAGCTGGTCAGATCCCGCGCGAAACTACCGGTGTTCAAGAACGTGAATTTCGACTCGAACAGACGAGGCAGGTTGAAGCTCCCGCTGATCGACCCGATGGGGCTGATCTGCGTGGTCTGGACGTCGTCGATCTGCGTGACGTCGGATGCGATGCCGATACGCGCGGTCTGGGAGGTCTGCCAGAGGTGGTTCGCGACGTTCTTGTCCGAGTAGGTCGCGGCGACCGAGAGGGTCTGCAGGCCCGGCTCGAACTGGAAAGCAGGGCCCGCCTTCACCTCCTTCGACTTGCTCTCCGACAGCTCGATGGTGACCGGCACCGTGCGCCCTTCGGGGTCGGTGAGGTCCGGCAGGATGTTCACGACGCCCAGCACCCCAAGCGCAAAGAGCTTCTCGCGCGTGTTCTTCAGCGCGGAGTCCCGGTAGGGCATGCCCTTCTTGATGTCGATGAGCGGGAGCAGCTCGTCGGGATCGATGTGCTTGAGCCCCGTGATGCGGACCTCGCCGAAGCGACAGGGGTGGCCCGCGTCCACCCGCATCGACACCGAGACCTCGTGCCCCTCGGGGTCCACGAGCACGTCGCCATCTACCTTTGCGAAGGCGAAGGACCGCTCCCGTAGCAGCCCGGCGATGTCAGACAGCGACGCGTTCCAGTTGTCCGTGTTCCAGATGTCGTCCTGGCCGATCGAGAGGGTCGCCCAGATCCGCCGGGCCAGCGGGGCGCCGAGCTTCTCGATCCCCGCGACATCGATGGCCTTGATCCGGGAGGGCTCCCCCTGGGAGATGTGACCGACGAGGTCCACGGGTCGGACGTTGCGGCCCTTCGGCCGGGTCGGCCGGCTGATCTCCCAGCCTTCAAAGCGCGCATCGAAGTAGCCGTGGTTCGCGTACCAGACCTCGAGGCGCCAACCGTCGCGCTCCAGCATGACGGGGTCGAGCCACGTCGGCTCCACAGCACCCGGGAACAGGAACGACTGCCAGGTCCCGCGGGGGTGGGTCATCGCGTTCCGGAGCGCCCGATTGGTCTGCTCAGCGAGCAGGAACTCCGTGAAGGCGGGTGGTCGGGCGTTGCCGACGAACCGTGTGGAGCGCACAGCGTCGCCCGTTCGTCGCGCTGCGCAGCCGAAGAGCAGGGACAACGTGGCAAGCGCGACCCAAAGGCCGACGAACGACGTGCGCGTTGACCGACCGGGAGCCACGCCGCCAAATAGCCCATCGCCCTTGCCCCGGGACGGGGACTGGATAGCCTTCGGCATTCCTGACCCGTCGTTCAGGAATTCACCCGGAACCGCATTGGCCCGCAAGCCAGATCTCGACGCCCGACCCAAGCTGCTCGCCGCCGCCCGACGCGCGTTCGGCGATGTGGGCGTGGAGAGCGCCCGCATCGAGGACATCGCGCGGGAAGCGGGAATGAGCAAGGGCGCGTTTTACCTGCACTTCCAGGACAAAGACGCGCTCTTTGGCGAGCTGGTCGGCCAGTTCTTCGCCGTGATGACCGACCTGACCGTGCAGCGCCATGAGGCCTGCCAGGAGCTGGTCGCCCGCGTGGGCGCCTTGGCCGCGGAAGACTGGCGCAGCCACAGCCCCCGTCGGCAGGCCTTCGATCGGCTGGAGCACGAGCACACCGTGCGATCCCTCCAAGCGATGTGGCGCCATCGCGACGTGCTGCGCGCGATCCTTGATCACGGCGGTCTGCGCGGCAAGATCGTCGCGCAGTTCGTCGATCTCGCTCGGCACACCGTCGCCGCGCAATTCGAGACCGCGATGGACGCCGGCGCGCTGCGGTCCGACCTCGACCGGGAGCTCGTCTCCGACCTCGTCATCGGCATGTGGCTCCAGCTCGGCCGCCGTATGGTCCACGCCGCCACGCGCCCCGATTTTGACGTCTGGGCCCGCACCGTAGACTCCCTCACCGCGGAGGGCCTGGCCGTGCGCGAGGCCGCGCAGTCCCCCCTCCTCCTCCCCGTTGCTGACCTCTCGGTCAAGAACGCCTCCTGAAGGTGCCCGTGAACCGTCTCCTGCTCACCCTCTCGCTGCTCGCTCTCCCTCTCGTGGCTTGTGGCGGCGACCCCGCGGGCGCCCCCAAAGCGGAGGCTGCTGCCCTCACGCTTCGCTACGGCATGGTCGAGCCCGCCCGGCATCGTCCCGTCGTGGAGCTGACGGGGTCGTTGGACCCCGTGCGTTCCGTGCAGCTCGGCTTCGACGTGCCAGGCCGGGTGTCGAAGCTCCTCGTGAACCGGGGCGACAAGGTCTCCGAGGGGCAGGCCCTCGCGACGCTGGACATGAGCATCGCGCAGGCCCAACTGGAGCAGGCCAAGGCGGCCGTGCGAGGCGCTGAGGCGCAACTTGTGGGGGGCGAGGCCAACTTTGCGCGAGCGGTAAAGCTCAAGCAGGGCGGCGCGATGAGCGAGCAGGACTGGTCGAACGCGGAGGCCGGCATCGCGTCGGGTCGCGCGGGGGTGGAGCAGGCCAAGGCGGCGGAGGGCATGGCCCGGGCGAACCTGCAGTTTCACACGCTTCGGGCACCGTTTGCGGGCGTGATCCAGAACGGGCCCGACAACGCGGGGATCATGACGGGCGCCGGCACACCGCTGTTCCTGGTGGACGATTTGTCCTCCCTCCAGGTGAAGGCCTCGGCCCCGGAGGAGGCCGCCGCCTGGCTCGCGGAGGGCCTGGATGCCACCGTCTTCGTGGCCACGCCGGGCGCGACCGAGGGGGTGCCGGCGAAGGTCGTGCGGGTGCTGCCCTCGCTCGATCTCGCGACCCGTCGCCTACCGGTGGAGGTCCGGATCGACGCGCCGCCTGCGATCCTCAAGGCCCACGGCTTCGCCCGCGTGGTCATTGTGGGGGCTGCGGAGGCGGACGTTTGGAAGGTGCCGCGGTCGGCGCTCGTCGCCCGGCCCGACTTCTGCGTGTTCCTCGCGGTCGAGCAGGGCCAACCGCCCCGCCGCGTGCCGGTCACCGTGCTGGAGGAGTCGTCCGACAGCGTGATCGTAGCTGGCGATCTGCAGCCTGGCGTGCCGGTCGTGCTCGATCCCCCCCACACCCTCGCCGACTGAACGGAGCACCCATGAACCTCTCCGACGTCGCCATCCGCCGCCCGGTGTTCACCGCCATGATGAGCATGGCGATCCTGGTCTTTGGCCTGCTCTCGCTCTCCCGCCTCGCGACCGACCTCTACCCCCCCGTGGACTTCCCGATCGTCCTGGTCCAGACGATCTACCCAGGTGCGCCGCCCGAGGACATCGAGCGGGACGTCACCCGTCCGCTCGAAGATGCGGTCGCCGGCATCTCCGGGATCGAGAAGATGCAGAGCTTCACCCGAGACAGCGCCACGGTGATGATCCTGCAGTTCAAGATGGGCACCAACGTGGACGCCGCGACGAACCAGGTCCGGGACGGCGTGGGCATCGCCAAGGGAAAGCTCCCGAAGGACGTGCTCGATCCCGTGATCAAGCAGGTGGACATCGGCGCGCTGCCGGTCATGGTCGTAGCGCTCGCGTCGAGCGGGGACGTGAACTTTACGAGGCAGATGGCGGATGATCGGCTCCGGCCGTTCTTGGAGCAGGTCGCCGGCGTGGGGACGGTGAACGTGATTGGGGGCCAGAAGCGCGAGATCCAGGTGGATCTCGACCTCGATCAGCTGGCCGCGCTCGGTGTGGCGCCTACGCAGGTGGCTGAGCGCATCGGCTGGGAGAACCTGTCGATCCCGGTCGGCCAGTTCGACGCGCACGGCTATTCGGTGGGCATCCGCTCAGATGGTCAGTTCCGAAGCGTGAAAGACCTCGGGCGCACGGTCGTGTCGATGACCCAGGACGGTCGCCAGGTGCTGCTGGGCCAGGTCGCGCGGGTGGTCGACGGGCGGGCGCGGGCGACCCGCTACGTGCGCAACAATCTGCAGGACGCGGTGTCCCTTGAGATCGTCAAAAAGTCGGGCTCCAACACGGTCGAGGTGTGTCACGGCATCAGCGCGAAGCTCGCGGAGGTGGTGCCCACCCTCGGGAACGGCGCCGCGTACAACGTGATCGCGGACACCTCGATCGACATCGAGGCCAACGCCCACGAGGTCTGGATCGCGATCTACTACGGCGGCGCGATGGCCGTCCTCGTCATCCTGTTCTTCCTGCTGGACGTCCGCGGCACCTTCATCTCCTCGCTGGCGCTGCCTACCTCGATCATCGGCACCTTCGCTGCGATGTACCTGGCTGGTTTCTCGATCAACACGATGACGCTGCTCGGCATGAGCCTCGCCATCGGCCTGCTCATCGATGATGCCGTCGTTGTCCGGGAGAGCATCACTCGGCGCTTGGAAGCCGGGGATTCCCCGATGGAGGCGGCGAGTCGAGGTACGCGGGAGATCGCCCTGGCCGTCATGGCGACAACCCTGTCCTTGGTCGCCGTGTTCGTGCCCGTGGCGTTCATGAGCGGTATGGTCGGCCAGTTCTTCAAGCAGTTCGGCCTCACGATCACGATCGCCGTGCTGATCTCTCTGTTTGTCGCGTTCACGCTGGATCCGATGTTGTCTGCGCGTCTGTCGAAGGCGCACGTCCCTGGTCCTCGCAAGGGCATCGCCGGGGTGATCGAGCGGTTCCTGGACGGCCTGGACGATCGGTATCGGCGCACGTTGGATTGGGTGTTGGCCCACCCCAAGACCACCGTCGGCCTGTCTGTCCTTTCGGTGATCGCAGCCGCTGTGCTCGCCGTGATGCTCCCCGGCGAGTTCATGCCCAAGCAGGACCGCGGCGAAGTGCTCGGCGACATCCGGCTGCCCGTGGGCACCTCGCTGGAGACGACAGACGCGATGGCTCGGCCTATCGAAACCGCGCTGCTCGACATTCCCGACGTGACGCGTGTGTACACCATCATCGGGCACGAGGATCAGACCAACCGCGCGCGCTTCCGTATCCAGCTCACGCCCAAGACCGACCGAACCCACGAGGTCTCCTGGTACGACGACGAGATCCGGCGTGTCCTGGAGACCGTCGAGACCGCCGAGGTCACGCTGGCCGAGCCGGGCGTGATCGAGGGCTTGGGCGATTGGCCGCCGATGATGTTGATCGTGCAGGGCCCCGACCTGGACGGCCTGCTTGTCGAGGGGACCCGCATCAAGAAGATGTTGGAGGCCGTGCCCGGCAGCTCCGACGTGCGGATGAACATCAACCCGGGAAAGCCCGAGTTGCGGATTGACGTGGACCGAATGATCGCTTCAGACCGCGGTATTCCCGCCGGGCTGGTGGGCGCGACGGCCCGCTTGCTGGTCGAAGGAAATACGGTCGGGACCTTGCGTGACGGTGGCCCCGAAGCCGAGATCCGCGTTCGCGCCGATCCCCGGTTCTCCAACACCCCCGAGCGCGTCGCGCAGCTGCCGCTCCCAAGCCCCCGCGGGAGGGTGACACTCGGCGATGTCGCCAACGTACACATGGCCATCGGCGCGAGTGAGATCAACCGCAACAACCGTATGCGCTCGGTGACTGTCAGCTCCCAGGTGGCCAACGGCGCGGCCTTGGGCGACGTACTGACATCGTTCTACGCCGGTTTAGAGAAAGAGCCGCTCCCCGACGGGTACTTCATCACCCTCGACGGTCAAGCCCGCGACATGAACGAGACCGCCGCGGCGATGGGCATGGCCATCGGCGTCGCCTTCATCTTCATCTTCATGGTGCTCGCGAGCCAGTTCGAGAGCTTGATTCACCCGTTCACGCTGCTCGCCTCGGTCCCGCTGGCGCTGGTCGGCGCGGTGTTCGGCCTCGCGGTCACGGGGAACAGCATCTCGATGGGCTCGCAGATCGGCATCATCCTGCTGATGGGGCTCGTCACAAAGAACGCCATCCTGCTCGTGGACGGCGCGCTCGTCGCGATGCGCGATGGGCACTCCCCCGCCGATGCCATGCGGATCGCAGGGCCGCGGCGAATGCGGCCGATCGTGATGACCTCCGCGGCGATGGCGCTCGGCATGCTCCCGACCGCGATGGGCACCGGCATGGGCTCGGAGTTCCGCGCGCCGATGGGCATCGCCGTGATTGGCGGGGTCATCTCCTCGACGCTGCTCACCTTGCTCGTCGTGCCGGTCATCTTCCAGTGGATGGAGAACGTGCGCGGGTTCCTGAACTGGGCCTGGAGCCGGATCAATGGCCAGCCCGAGCCAGGGATCCACGTGGCGGCGAGCCGGGGGGCGGGCGATGGGGAGGCGGAGGAGGAGGGGGTGGCGAAGTGAGGGGGGCGGGGGCTGGAGGCCATAGTAGGTTGGCGGAGGTTCGGGTCAAGCTCCGCGTCCGCTCAGTTTGCGAACGCGATGGCCTGTAGATCCCAGGACATCTCCACCGGAGCCTGGTCGTCGGTCAATACGCGGGCCCCCTCCCAGCCGGGGACCTCTGCCTTGACCGTTCGTCGGAGAGAGCTCTGGAAGTAGCGGGGGATCGTAGAGTCCGGGGTGGCCATGAGCTGCTCCCGGGCGTGCTCCAGGGGCTTGGGGCGCATCAGGCCGACCAGCACCTTGTTGCTCGGGAAGGCGTCCACATAGAGCACCTGCGGAAACACCTCGCGCATGGTCGCGTAGATCATCTGGGTCAGATCCGCGCTGATGTCCTTCACCGTCGCGACGTTGATGCCGACGACGCCGTCCTCCGTGAGGTGCTCGGCCACCTCGCGCCAGAACTCCACTGTGGTGAGGTGGAACGGAATGTAGGGCTGACGGTAGGCGTCCATGATCGCGACGTCGTACCGACGGTCCGTCGCCTGCAGGAACACGCGACCGTCCGCCACGTACGGCGTGATGCGGGGATCGTCGTTGTCGAAGTAGCGCTTTCCCACCTCGACCACCGCGCCGTCGATCTCGACCCCATCCACCGCGGCCATCGGAAGCTCATCCAGGATGCGTTTTGCGATTGTCCCGCCTGCGAGGCCGACCACGAGCACGTTGCGGGTGGACCGGGCGTCTTCACGAAACAACGGAATAGCCGCCATATACGCCCAGTATCCCTGGGTAGGCACGGTCTCGTCGAGGCACTTCACCGAGTGGATGCCGACCCCCTCGTTGAGGTACAGGTGGTAGGCCCTGTCGCACCTCCCCAACGGCTGGATGACCACCTGCATGAAGTGGTAGACGGACTCCTCCTCCAGCACGAGGCCCTCCATCGGGCGTAGGCTGCCAGTGGGCAGCAGGGCCAGGCCCCACGTGGCCGCCCCGCCCAGCCCTCGAGGCCCCCAGCGGCACAACGCTGAGACAAGCACCAACAGACCGCCGACCAGCACGAACGTGTTCCGCACGCCGAGCAGCGGGATGAGCAGGAGGGCGGGCAGCACCGACCCGGCGATTGAGCCCATCGTGCTCAGCGCGTACAGGCGCCCGGCGACCCGGCCCGCCTCTTCGGCGGCCCCCCCAGCTATGCGAATCGCCCAGGGGGACACCATCCCCATCAGCGTGACCGGCGCCGCCATCAGCCCGAGGATCGCCAGGATTCCGCCGACGATCACGCCCGCTGCCAGCACGGGCTCGTCCAGCGACTCCCCCTCCAGCAGGGGCCTCATGACGGCCGCTGCCCCGCGCAAGACCGGCTGCCCCACGAGGGGGATCAGCAGCACGAGTCCCCCCGCGGCGAGCGTGACGCTGGTGAGCGAGCGAAGCGTCGGGTGCCTGTCGGCCTGCCTCCCACCGATCCAATACCCCACGGAGAGGAAGGTCATCATCGAGGTGATCAGCACCGTCGTCACGATCAGGCTTGTCCCGAAGAACGGGGCCAACAGGCGGAGTCCGGTCATCTCGACCGCCATCACGCTCCAGCCGGAGACGAATACGAGAGCTCGCAGTTGCATGTTGCGCGCCGTATAGCCGTGCCGGGCGGCCGCCACAGTGTGGCGACGTGCATCACAGTGTGCCTCAGCGGAGGTGAGAGCCGCGCCCACCTCACTCGGCCGCTCCATCCACGGCAGGCCGCGAAGTGAATTCCAGCTTCACGATCGTCCAACCCACTGAGCTCGCGCGCAACGTCGCCCGCTCGGTGGTGATGAGGTCGATGGGCCGAGCCGCCCCGCTGGTGGTGATGCGAGACTCGGAGACAATAACGGTCTGATCCCGGCCGGCCTGTACTTCCCGGCTTAGCAGCTGCACCTTTGCGTTCTTGAGGAGCGTCGCCCGGGCCTTCACGTGCCCCGTTGCGGACTCCTCGTGGACAAGCTCGGGATCCAGTCGATCAAGCGCCAGACCCATGTTGCCCACCTCGAGGGCATCCTGAAACGCCTGAAGCGCAGCTTCGGCCGGGCCACTGATGCGACGTGGGGGTGGCACTTTCATGTCCATGTCGCCCGTCGCCGAGTGGTCCATGCCGGCCATGTCGCTGGACTTCATGCCCGGCATGTCGCCGTGATCCATGCCGGCCATGTCGCTGGACTTCATGCCCGGCATGTCGCCGTGATCCATGCCGGCCATGTCGCTGGACTTCATGCCTGGCATGTCGCCGTGATCCAAGCCGGCCATGTCGCTGGACTTCATGCCCGACATCTCGCCGTGATCCATGCCGGCGTGCCCAGCGCCCCCGTCGGCGTGACCGTCGCCGCCCGGCGCAGCACCGCCGCCATGGTCGTGGCCGCCACTGGATGCGACGAGCGCCGCGTACGTCTCTGGCGTCATGCCGGGCAGGCGGCGAACAAACGCAGTCATTCCCCAGATTGTCGAGTTGTCCATGCTCTTGCCCCACGCCGGCATGCCGCTCATCTTCACACCGTGCTTGATGACCCAGAATGTCTGGGTTGGGTCGAGACCGTCAACAGACGAAAGGTTGGGAGGTGTCGGGTACATCCCCAACTGGAGTTCCCCCTCGGGCATGCCTGGCGCGAGGTGGCAATCCACGCACATCGCGGCGTAGTTGCCGGCGCCGGCGCGGATCAGCGCCGGGTCCCGAGGAATGTGGGCGGGTGATGTCGGCTGCGAGACTCTTGAGTTCGTCGTGCTGCGCTTTGTCAGGGCCGTGCTGCGCCATCAGGACCGCTCCCTGGTGGTGCCCGATCATCGCATCAAGAAAGGCGAGGTCAAACGGCGTGGCGGTCTTCAGTGCCTCGATGTCCTTGCCCATGTTCATCATACCCATGCCGCTTGGCATCTCCGAGTGAGCCGTGGGCATGCCCATTGCCGGCGTAGCTTCGCTCCCGAACCACGCCTTCCGCCAACCCTTCATCTTCCCGATCTCGGCCTCCTGCGATGCGATCACGGTAGCCGCCATGTCCTTGAGCTCGGCGTGCTCCGCTCGTGCCTGGGCGATCGTCGCCATCTCGACCGCACCCTGGTGGTGAGGCACCATCATGTCGATGAACATCTGATCGAACGGCACAGTCCCGCTCGGTGGCATCGCCATCCCCGGCGAGTGGTTGGCCATCTCCGTGGGCAACTCCGGGTTGTTCATCGAGGGGTCGGGCGCAGTGCCGCACGCAGTCAGGATCAGGAGCAGCATGACATCGCCTTGGAGGTGTTGTTTGAACGCGCTATATTGATAGCCACGCGGTCATCGCCGGCAATGAAACACGTTGGATCACACTGTGATGCGACAGCGGAAAACCAAAGGTGGTGAACCGACTCCAGGGCGACGGGTCACGCCGCGCCCGCCACGTCTGCCGCTGCGCGTCGTGCCCGCTCCGCTTGTCGCGGCCGCGGCGTCCAACGTCACGCGCACCCCGCCGGTCTGCACGGGCGTTCCACGGCCCGCGTCCGTCACCCGCGCGATGGTCCCAAGCCCGCCTGCCCCCGCACGCCTCACCCGCAGTCGGTGGTCACGCACGCCGTGTCGTACGCCTCCAACTCCACTGTCGCCTCGGCGACCTCGCAGGCGAGAGGGCATTCGTCCGTCCCGGCCGCAGCCCAGGAGAGCGTGATGTCCTGGTACCCGCCCGCGTTCGTATCGGTGGAGTAGGCCTGCACGCTGATCCGGGAGGCGGAGGTGTACACGTGGACGGTGCCGTCCGCATCGCACGCCCAGCCCTCCCCTTGGCGGTCGCGACAGTCGTACTCGATCCACGCCGAATCCTCGGGCATGACCGAGCCCGCGGTCACCGTGGGGCCGTTGGGGCCGACCATATGGAGCACGACCTCGTCCCGGCAGGACGCCTTCGGGCATTCTTCGGTCGCGTCGTCGTCGAAGCAGGCGAGCAGGGTGAGGAGGAGGAGCATGGCCGAAGGATAGCCGCGGGGCCAGCCCGCTCGCTGGACGAACACCACCGTCCTAAGTCCCAGGAAGGACTTGACCTGGAGCCGGGCTGGCCCATCCCCGCACCGTTCCAGGTGGAAGGCGGCGGGCCCGGAGTCTTCGACGGACCGTCGCATTCCACCGGTAGGAACGGTGCAAAGAGACCGCCGAGCCGCGTGCGAGGTTTGCCGACAAAAGTTGCTTGCGGAATCTTGGGGGTCGGTTACTGAACGGATGCACCAACTTGTCGTGCATTTGATGGACCCCTCGGAGCCACGATGGCCAAGCCCAAGATTCGCTACCTCTGCCAACAATGCGGCCATGTCGCGGCCACCTGGATGGGCCGTTGCCCCGACTGTGGGGCTTGGAACGCGCTTGTGGAGGATGTGATCGGGCCGGCGACGACCGCCGGACCGAAGCGGGCGGGCGCTTCGAAGGCCGTGCCGCTCACCCAGGTGTCGATGGGGGAGGGGGGAGAGGTCCGACTTCGCGTCGGGATCGGGGAGCTGGACCGGGCGCTCGGCGGTGGGCTGGTGACCGGGAGCCTCGTGCTGCTGGGCGGGGACCCGGGCGTGGGAAAATCCACGTTGTTGCTGGTCGCGATGGCCGCGCTGGCCAGGCGCGGGATGCGTGTGCTCTATGTCTCCGGGGAGGAGAGCGCGCGTCAAGTCCGGTTCCGCGCTGAGCGGCTGGGCGCGGTCTCCGACGAGGTGTACCTGCTCGCCGACACGTCGCTCACCGCGGTCCGGGACGCGATCGACCAGGTGCAGCCCCAGGTGCTGGTGCTCGACTCCGTGCAGACGCTCCACAACCCCGAGCTCGAGAGCGTGCCAGGATCCATCTCCCAAGTTCGCGAGGTCGCGAGCTTCGCGATGGGGATCGCCAAGGGCCGGGACATCGCCACGTTTCTCGTCGGCCATGTCACGAAGGAGGGCAACCTCGCCGGGCCAAAGGCGCTGGAGCACCTGGTGGACACGGTGCTCTACTTCGAGGGGGACGGCAGCACCTCGCTTCGAATCCTGCGGGCGACGAAAAACCGGTTTGGAAGCACCGGTGAGATCGGAATGTTCGAGATGCGCGAGGAGGGGCTCGTGGACGTTCCGGATGCCTCAGCCAGGCTGCTGAAAGAGCGCGCGAGGGGCGCTGCGGGCACGGTGGTGACCTGCACGATGGAGGGATCGCGACCGCTGCTGGTCGAGGTGCAAGCGCTGGTGGGGGATGAGGTGAACCAGACGCCGAGCCGGACGACCGTGGGTTTTGACCGGCAACGGCTGTCGCTGCTGATCGCCGTACTTGGCAAGTCCGGGCTCGTTTTGTCGGACCGGGACGTGTTCGTGAGCGTGGCGGGGGGGGTGCGGATCACGGAGCCTGCGGTGGATCTCGCTGTGGCGGTCGCGATTCACAGCAGCTTCACGGGCCAGGTTGTGCCCGAAGACCTGCTGGTTTTTGGAGAGCTGGGGTTGGTCGGCGAGCTGCGGGGCGTCAGCCAGCCGCTGGCGAGGATGCGCGAGGCGGAACGTCATGGGTTCAAAGCGGCGTTGGTGCCGGCGAGCACGCCGGACGAGAGCGCGGGGTTGAGGTTGAGGCGGTGCGGGGTTTTACGGGAGGCGGTGGAGTAGGGGATGGCCGTGCTAAGATCTGGCTTGAGCAAGAGCACGCCATGACCGCCCCGAAGTCCCGCCCTCTGAAGCCGCCGGAAGTGGAACTGATCCCCGCAAAAGAACGGATCTCGGGCAAGGAGATCGCGGTGCTGTTGGACCGGGCGCGTGCGGAATGGCTGGAGAAGCACGGCCGATTCCTGACGGAAGATGAGATTCGAGCCGAACTCGGCCGATGAGCGCCCCCCGCAGGGTGTATCTGGACTCGGGTGCGTTGATCGTCGCTGCACTCGGGCAGGCCGGTCCCGGACTGCGCCGGCTGCTTGAGAGTGACGAAACGGAAGTGACGTTCCTCGCGTCTTTCATGACCTGGTTGGAAGTGATTCCCAAGCCGACCTTCAACAAATACACGAACCAAGTGGCCTTCTACGAGCGCCAACGTGACCAGTCTGTCCACGTGCCCATCAACGATGCAATGCTCGCATACGCTTTCCAGACTGCCGTCAAGTATGGACTGGGTGGGCCGGACGGTTTGCACCTCGCGTGCGCGGTCACCGAAAAGGCGGACCTGTTTGTAACGACCGAGCGCGGCACACGGCCGATGCATCGGGTCACGGAGGTTCGAGTCGTCCACGTCGATGCGTTGGACGAGCTGTTTCGGTAGGACCCTGTCTGCGCCAGCGGGCGCCCGTCTCGGTTCACATGGGCGATCAGCGGCGTATAAGCTCGGCGGCTACCCCACCCTCCTCCGATACTCCGCCAACGCCACCCCGAAAACCTCCGCCCCCCAGCGCTTCTCCACACTCTCGATCACCCCGAGCACCGGCTTCGCCGCGGCCTCCCCCAGCAGGTCCTGCAAGGAGGCCTTGCACGTGAACAGGATCGCCAGCACGCCGACCCGATCCCCCTGGCGCTCCCGCACCTCCGCGATGCTCATGCACGCCATCAAGTAGAGGGTCGAGTCCTGCAGCTCGAGGGCGTCCTGTCTTGCGCTCTCCGCGAAGCCACCGGCCTCCTCGTGGTTGCCGGCCAGGTTCGCGTCCGCCGCCATCTGCAGCCGGATGTAGCCCGCCGCGCCGCGGTCGTTGACCCGCACCGCGTCCGCCAGGATGAACGCCAACGGTTCCGCCTTGACCCCTGCCGCGCTGGGATCGAGCGGGCCCGCGCCCGATCCCCGGGCCGCCCTGGCCAGCAGGTTCAGCTCCAGCCGCGCCCGAAGCAGCTCCCCAACGCTCGCGCCCGCGTCCACGAGTCCGCCGGACAGCAGCTCAAACGCCCGCTTCGGCTCGCCCATCAGCGACGCCATGTTCGCCATCTTCCGGATCGCCCCGAGCCGGCCGTCCGCATCCCCCATGCTCTCCCGCAACGCCGCGACATCATTGAGCAGCCGCGCGGCCTCCGGGTACGCCTGAGCCGCGACCGCCATCCCCGCTCGTCGGTCGAGCACCCGCGCCAGCAGCGAGAGATCCCCGACCCGTCGCGCAATGGCCTCTGCGTCTTCGAGGTGCTTGAGCGAGGCGGGGCTCCCGGCGCGCTGCTTCCAGGTCAGCAGCGACAGCCCGTAGCGGGCGCGGCACTCGTCGGCGGGTTGGGCGGCGAGCTGGAACAGGCCGGCCGCACGCTCCAGGGCTGAAATACCCGCGGCCAACCCCCCAAGCGCGGTCTCGGCGGTCGCCAGTTCGGTCAGCAACCTGGCCTCGGCCACCGCGTTCTTGGCGGTGCGCTCCACCTCGATGCGGGCCAGCAGCCCCGGGCGGGGATCGGTCATGGCCACTCCAGGCGGATCAGCGAGGGCGTCGCCGCGTATTCGTCCACCGGCGCGCTGGTCCCGGGGAGCAGACCGTTGACCGCGCCGCGATCGAGCTGGGCATCGACGAACAGGCGGTGTTCGGCCGCGGGCTCGCCGTCCGGCGGGATGCGCCCCCGGCCGAACAGAGGGTCGCGAACGCCGAAGACGCTGGAGATCGCGCGTTGTTCCCCGCGAAGGCCGGCGCTCTCTGCGGCCGCAGGGGTCAACTGCAGCGCGCGGAGGAAGCCCTCTTGGGTCCGGCCGCCGCACAGGTCGGGCCGGAGCGCAACGAGCAGGCTGACCAACAGCTCGGCCCGGGCCTCCGCCAGGGCGATGCCCGGGGTCTGCAACACCAGGATGAACTGCTCGCCTTCCGCCCGCAATACCGCGAGCTCGGGGTCCGTCCAACCCCAGCGGCGGGCGATGGTCCAGGCGTCGAGCCCCACGCAGTCGGGTCCCCAGAGCGTGAGGTGAATCCCGGTCGGCGCCGCCCGGCCTGTGGCCAGGAGCTCGCTCTCCAACACCAGCCGGGCGAGGAACACCTCGGGGAAGGCGGCAACCATCTCGGGGATCGGGATCGCGGGGGTCTCGGGCACGGCGGGGTCGCTCACGGGGCAGGGTAACCCGCGGCCGACTCGGCCGAATCGACGCGAACACAAGCCCGCGGATGCGGGCGTTCTTGGCCAACACTGCCCGATGCGCCCGGCCCGCGCCCTCGCCGGGCGGGAGAATCGGCGACATCCAGGCGGTGGGTGGGGAGCTTGGGCGAGGCGGCGCCGCCGCCGCCGGGTCGGACCACAGCGACGCTACCTCTCGGACGGGACGGATCTCGCCGCGGCATACCTGACGGATCCCTATTCCTGCGATGGGTATCGGATGCCCACGGAGGCGGAGCGGGAATATGCGGCGCGCGGCGGCGAGGACTACGCCTATTCGGGGTCGGACACGGCGACTGCGGTGGCCTGGTTCTACGACAACGCCTACGGGGTGAGCACCTACGCGCACGAGGTCGCGACCCTCACGTCCAACTCCTATGGGCTCTATGACATGAGTGGGAACGTCGACGAGTGGACCCAGGACTGGTATGACTCCGCGCATGGCGGGTACGGGGACGGGAGCCCGGACGTGGATCCCGCGGGTCCGGTAACTGGCTCTGGGCTCCGGGGCATCCGGGACGGCACTTGGGTCAGCAGCGAGATAGCCGTGTGGGTCGTGTACCGCGTCGGCGCCACCCCGGGCCACCGCGGCACCAACACCGGCGCACGCCTCACCCGCTCCGTCCCCTGAACCGCTCCGGGCGGGGACCGTACCGCCCCGCTTTTCCTGGCCGCCGCCCAACCCGCCCGGCGCCGCGCCGTCCATGCGTCCGCCTTCGTCCAGCTCCTTGGCGCGCAGGGCGGGGGCGCAAATTCCAAAGTTCGGATGCCCGGACCGGACCCGCGACCGGCGGTTGACCGGGGCAGCCGATCTCGGGGGGGAAGGGCGGGGCGCGCTCGGGGAGTTCGGTTGCGGTGACGCCCGCGATGGGGATTTCGGCGGCCCTCCCCTCCGCCCTGGAGCCGCCCTCCCGCGGCCAAAGCGGCCCATCCGCGCGGGTCTCGCCCTCGCCGCGGGCGCTCCCGCTTCGTTCGGGGGCGGGGAGTCGTTCAGGCGCGCGGCCTCACCCCCATTTGACAATTACCTGACATTTCGGAGGAACCCAGCCCGAAGGCGCACAGCTCCCGGCCCCGCCCCCGGCCCCTGGCGGTAACCTATGCTCACCGCATGCCAAGGCCTGCGGACACTCCCACACTCCGCCCCGGATCTGGCGCATGGCTTGCAGCAAGACGCCTCCTCCTCGCACAAAGCGTGTGCGCACCTCCACCACCGCCCGCCAGTTCGAGGTGTTCGGTGATTGGATGGCCGCGGTCGGGCTCGACAACGTCAAGATGGTCATCAAACGGAAGTCCGTCCAGCTCACCGGCGGCGCCCCCACGATGACGTTCGAGCCGACGATTCAGACCGCACAAAATCGGCCGGACGACCCTGGCGCTTGGGCCGTAATCAGTGGTGCATCCAGCTATACGGGCGCCGGCGAGAACAACACGGGCGTGTTGACTGTCGCCGCCGCCACCGCGGGTAAGGCCTGGGTGCGGTTTGGCGCAGCCTATACCCTCGGCGGCACGACGCCGACGGACGGCCAGGCGGACATCGAGGTGCACGTATCGGTGCTCTCCTGCGGGAACAGCGTGGGGACCCGAAGCCAGGAGCTCCAAGCCTTCAACACCACGACCGACTCCTTCGCGGTCGTGACCGGTTGGGTCCCCGCCGTGGACGTAGACAAAGTTGTCGCATTCTTCGTGATCACCAACCTGCTCGGCAATTTTCGTTGCCAGTTGGCCTACCGCACCGCGGCCACCAGCATCGAGGCCCCCGGGGCCTGGAACCTCGCGGAGCAGGCCTACCGGAATGCGAACGGCGAGACCACCACCGGGGAGATTGCGCTGTCACTGGGGAGCGAGATGTTCGTTCAGTTCGGCGTGGCCTACAGCCAGAGCAGTGCCGGCGCCGCGCCGGGACAGGCGAGCGTCACGACCTCGGTGTCGGTGAGACGTACGTGAGCGCGCGGCCCATGCGGCAGATCACCGGGGCGCACGCGAGTGTGCATCGGGCGGATCGGGATGGGCGGCTGGCGGAGCGAAAGATGTACCAGGGTCGGAGCCTTTCGTGGGCGGAGACCCGGGCGGCGTGGATGGCGGGGCCGGGGGGTCGGGTGTCGGGTGGGTTGGGGGGGCCTCGGGGGCCGGGCGGGGGCGGAGAGGGCCTGGGGTTCGCCTCCGACGACCCCTACACCGGGTCCGTGAGTCCAAACTGCGCGGATTGCCCCGAGCTGACGGCCGAAACGCTGCAAAGCTATTGCGAGGATTCGTGGCGGAGGAACACCCTGGGGAGGAGGAGAACTTCAACATGGTGTACGAGGCGACCACCCAAGAGGGTTGGGCGCC
>CANKNP010000029.1 GCA_947483545.1 Deltaproteobacteria bacterium
GGAGCCGGGCGAGGCGCTCGGGGCGGCCCAGGACCTGCACGCGGGCGCCGGTCAGGGCCAGCACCCGCGCGCAGAGCTGGCCGAGGCGACCCGGGCCGAGCACGATGACGCGGTCGGACGGTCGGACGTGAACCTGCTCCAGGATCCGGAGCGCTGCGGCGAGCGGCTCCACGAAGACCGCGGCCCGGTCCTCCACGCCCTCGGGCACCGCGTGCAGGTTGGGAACCGGCACCGACACACGCTCCGCAAACGCTCCGTCCCGCCCGACAATACCCAGGACCGTGCGCGTAGCGCAGTGTGTGCCTCGGCCGGCGTTGCAAGCTTCGCATGCACCACACGCCGCGTTGATGTCTGCGACAACCCGTCGGCCAACCCACTCGGGCGGCCCCACTTCCACCTCTCCTACGAACTCGTGGCCGAGCACGCCGGTAAAGCCCATGTACCCCTTCACCAGCTCCAGGTCGGTGGCACAGACCCCAGCGAGCCGAACACGCACGGTCGCCTCCCCCGGGCGGGCGAGGAACGGCTGATCGATGAGGCGGGGGCCGGTTGGACCGAGGGCGAGGGCGCGCATGGGGGAGGGTAGCCCGGCGGCCGGCTCAGAAGCCGGAGCCGAGGAGGAGGTAGGCCGCGCCGGCGCTATCGCCACTGTCGTCGTTGCCGGGCGCCCCGATGAGGAGGTCGCTGAGGCCGTCGGCGTCCACGTCGCCGGCGGTGGAGACGCTGGAGCCGGCGAAGTCAAACTCCGCCTCGCCGGTGTACAGCGCGTCCGCGGCCCCCAGATACCGGTCTCCGGGGGTGACGCTGCCGAGAACGAGGTTCGCGGCCCCGGCGTACGCTCCGCCTTCGGCGTCGGCCATCCCGTCGATCAGGAAGTCGTCAAACCCGTCCGCGTCCACGTCGCCGGCGGTGGAGACGCTGTGGCCGACGCCGGCACGTTCCACCTCTCCGGTGTACTGCGCATCCGCGGCCCCGAGGTCGAGGTCGCCCGGAGTCGGGCTGCCGAGCACCAGGAACACTGCCCCTGCCCAGGTCCCGCCGTCGTCGCTGTACGGTGCTCCGACCAGCAGATCCCCGAACCCGCCGCCGTACACGGCGTCGGCAGTCGCGAGCGAACGGCTGCTCGGCGTTGCGTCGCCGAGCAAGAGGTACGCCGCCCCCGCGCTCGAGCCGCCCCTGTCACTGTTGGACGCCCCGATCAGGAGGTCCCCGAGCCCGTCGCCGTCCGCGTCACCGGCGGTGGAGACGCTGATGTGGAGCAGGTTGTCGGGCCACACGCTCGTGTACTCCGCGTCCGCGGCTGCGAGCTCCAGGTCGCTTGGCGCTGCGCTGCCGAGCACGAGGTACGCCGCCCCGACGAACGGGTCGTCGTCGCTGTAGTGCCGCGACCCGATGAGCAGATCCCCGAATCCGTCGCCGTTCACATCTCCCGCGGTCGATACGCTGATTCCCGCGCACTCGCTCTGCTTTCCGCCGGTGTACTGCGCGTCCGCGGTTCCGAGATCGACGTCGCCCGGCGTGGCGTTGCCGAGCACGAGATAGGCCGCGCCCGCTTGGTACCCCGCGTCAGCATTGCCAAACGCTCCGATGAGGAGGTCACCGAAGCTGTCGCCGTTCACGTCGCCGGCGGTCGAGACATCGAAGCCGGCGTAGTCGCTCTCTTCGCCGGCATACTTCGCGTTCGCGGCGCTAAGTTCGAGGTCACCCGGCGTGGCGCTGCCGAGGACGAGGTATGCCGCCCCCGCGTTGTACCCGCCGTCGTCGTTGCCATACCCCCCGATGAGGAAATCCCCAAACCCGTCGCCGTTCACGTCTCCCGCAGCCGAAACGCTGGAGCCGGCGTAGTTGGTCGCCGCTTCGCCCGTGTACTTCGCGTCCGCGCCCGAGAGCGATCCCGACGGCGGGGCGCATCCCGCTCCTCCGTCGCAGTCGTCATCGATCCCGTTCTCGCACACCTCCGCCGCGCCGGGGTGAACGGTGTCATCGGCGTCGTCGCAGTCGGTGGCATCGTCCAGGTAGCCACTCGGTGCTTCGCAGGCGATGTCGGTACTGTCGGCATCCCCGTAGCGATCACCGTCAGCGTCTGCGTACCAAGTAGAAGCATCGGTCGCGTCGTCCTCGTCGCCCGAGCAGTTGGTGTCGACGCTGTCGCAGGTCTCGATCTCGCCGGGGTTTACGCTCGCGTCCGTGTCGTCGCAGTCTTCAGGGACATCGTAGCCATCGCCATCGCGGTCGGTGTCAGCAGGCAGGTCTGTCTCCTCCTCGTCCACGAACTTCGCCGTACACGCGATGGTGAGGAGAGGAACGGACGGTGCATACCAGTTCACTGCGGGTCCGAGGACAGGTCCGTTGTACCGGCAAGTCGTGGGGGAGTCAAGCACCCCCCGAAGGGGAGGGAAATGCCTGAAGTCAAGCCCCCGGCTCCAAAACCTCCGCCACACACGCCTCAATCGCCTCGCCCGGCGTGAGCCTGGGGTCGAGCAGATGTGCGAGTCGTGGCAGCATGTCCCGGCTTCCAACCCCCAACTTCAGGCCCGGCTCCGCCTCGATTCGGTACCGAAGCGCCCGAGCGGCCGAGAGCAGCTCGATAGCGACCACCCGGCGGCTGTTTTGCAACGTCTCCGAATATCGCCATGCGGCGGTCGTGCTCATGGCAACGTGATCTTCCTGGTCTTCGCAGGTCGGGATGGAGTCGAGCGTGCTGGGCCAGCCGATGGCTTTGTTTTCGCTGACCAGGGCGGCGGCCGTGGTCTGGGGGAACAGCATCCCCAGGCCGGAGTCGCGCGGGCCGTCGGCGAGGGCGGGCGGCAGGCGTGCGGAGAGCGAGCCGGTGGTGAGACGAAAGAGGCGCCGTTCGGAGAGGCTTGCCAACTCGGCGATGGCGATGCGCGCCGACTCACAGGCCATGCCGACGGGCTCCCCGTGAAAGAGTCCGGCCGAGAATGCCCGGTTGGGCTCTGCCCCCGCGTCGGGACCCAAATCCCCCATGAGCATGACGGGGTTGTCGGTCACGCTGTTCAATTCGATGTCCACGACCTGCTGTGCAAACCCAAGCTGGTCCCGCACCGCGCCAAGGATGATCGGCGTGCAGCGGAGCGAGTAGGCGTCCTGGATCTTGTCGGGGATCGAGTCGGTGAGCGTGCTGCCGGCGAGCAGATCGAGCAAGCGGGCCGCGCTGGTGATGGCGCCGGGGTAGGGGCGAAGCGCGTGGACAGCGGGGTGGAAAGCGCGGGTCACGCCGCGCAGGGCCTCGATGCTCATGGCCGCGGCGACCTCGGCGATCTCGACCAGGCGCCAACTGTCGAAGAGTGTCAGGGCGGCGATCGCTGTCGTCATCTGCGCCCCGTTGGTCATCGCGAGGCCCTCCTTGGCCGCTGGGACCAGCGTAGGGATGCCTGCGCGGGCCATCGCCTCGCGGCCGGGCAACAGGACGCCTTGAAAGCGGGCATGTCCACCTTCGCCGAACACCACGAGGCCAAGGTGCGAGAGCGGAGCCAAATCGCCGGAGGATCCGCAGCTCCCTTGTTTTGGGACCCGGGGGATCACGCCCCGGTCCAGCATTGCGAGCAGGGTCTCGACCAGCGCGAGGGTGCAGCCGGAAGCGCCCCGGGCGAGCGCGTTGGCGCGGAGCAACATCATCGCGCGGACGACGTCGTCGGGGGCGTCCGGGCCGACACCGGCGGCGTGGGATTGGATCAGGTTTCGGGAGAGCAGCGAGGTCTGGTCCGGGTCGATGCGCACCCGCGCGAGGGAGCCGAAGCCAGTGTTGACCCCGTAGATCGGCCGCTCACCGTGCAGTACGGACTCGACCCAAGCGCGGGATGCGCCGATGGCAGCGCGGGAGGCCTCGGTCAGCGTCACGCCGCGCGCACCCCGGGCGATGCGGGCGACGTCGGCGAGGGTGAGCGACTGGCCGTCGAGGAGGGTCATCGGGGCGGGGTGTATCCGTGAATGGGAGGTGTTGGGGAGGGGCGGCTTGGGACCCGGGGGCGCCGCCGCCCACTCGGGCCGTGGAACGCCGATGATCGCCAAGGGGGCGGCTCCGTCGGCAAGCGCTCGGCGTTCAGGCTACGCTACCTGGATGGCAACGCCTCTCCCCGAGCCAATCGGCATCAGCCCGCGCATCGATTGCGTGTTCCGCGCGATCCTCGGGGACGAGGACAACACCGACCGGCTCATCGATTTTCTCAATGCCGTGCTTCAGCGCCAGTCGCCGGTCGTGCAAGTCACGATTCGGAACCCGGCGCACCTGCCGGACTTCGTCGGCGACGATCATACGGTCGTGGACATAAAGGCAACGGACGCGGACGGGAGTACGTTCCAGGTCGAGATGCAGAGTTGGAACCACGCGGCGCTGAAAGAGCGGATGCTGTACTCCTGGGCGGACATCTACGAGGGGCAGCTCGTTCAGGGCGTGGGGTACAAGGCGCTCAGGCCGGTCATCGGCATCTGGATCCTGGACGAGAATACGCTGTCCCGGGCGCAACATTTCCACCACCGGTTCAGCGTTTGCGACCCTGAGCGTGGCGTGTGTCTGACGCCACACCTCGCCATTCACGTCTTGGAGCTCCGCCGCTGGGCGTCTGGTCCCCCCGCTTCTACGCCGGCGCCGCTGGCCGAGTGGATGCGCTTCTTGTCCGAGGCCGAACGTTGGGCCGCGCTGCCTTCCGATATTCACAACCCTGCCCTGGAGAGCGCCATGAACGTGCTTCAAACTTTCAAGACGAACAAGGACTGGAACGAGACCTACCGCTCTCGCCTGGCCGCGCAGCGACTGGCGATCACGCTGGAAGAGAGCCGACGGGAGACAGAGGAGGGCCTGGCGACGGCGCTGGCGGCGCTGGCGGCGGCCGAGGCCGAGACGGAGCAGGCGAAGGCGGCGACGGAGCAGGCGAAGGCGGCGACGGAGCAGGCGAAGGCGGCGACGGAGCAGGCTCTCGCTGATGCGGCGCGCGAGAGGGGGGAGAAAGAGGCCGAGAGGGCGGCGAAAGAGGCCGAGAGGGCGGCGAAAGAGCGCCTGCACGCCAGGCTGTTGGCGCTCGGCTTCGACCCGGACGGAGGGTGACGCGGGCGGCGGCTATGACGATCCTCCTCACGCAGCTGACCGGCTGCCACGCCGGCCGGTGCGACGCCGACACGCCCGGGGCCTGCGGGACCGACGCCGATGGTGACGGCTTCTACGACAACGCCCTGGACTGCGACGACGACGACCCGGACGTCCACCCGGACGCAACCGAGACGCCTGCCGACGGCATCGACTCCAACTGCGATGGGGACGACGACACATACGGCTAGGGAGTCCGTAGGGCGTTCCCCGGGAGCGCCGCCCGCGAGACTCGCAGCGGGCGCCGCGGCTGCTCCCGGAGCCGAAGAACTCAACGTCGCCCGGGCCCCCGGCGCGGGTACTCCCGCGTCGGGGCTAGGGAGTCCGTAGGGCGTTCCCCGGGAGCGCCGCCCGCGAGACTCGCAGCGGGCGCCGCGGCTGCTCCCGGAGCCGAAGAACTCAACGTCGCCCGGGCCCCCGGCGCGGGTACTCCCGCGTCGGGGCTGGGTCCAACCGCCCGACCGACCGGATAGACCCCGGCCCATGGCCGAGCCGACCGACACCGCCGCCGACCTGACCCTGGACATTGGGGGCATGGTCCTGGAGCCTGGGGCGCGCATCGGCCCGTACGTCTTCCGCCGGGTCGCAGGCAAAGGCGGGATGGCTCATGTCGTGCTCGCGCATGACCCGGACGGTCGGCCGGTCGCCGTGAAGGTCTTGAAGGCGAACCGGGTCAACACGGGACTCGCCCGGTTCAAGCGGGAGTTTCGCGCCCTCGCCCGGCTCCGGCATCCGAACGTGATCCGGGTGGATGCGTACGGGGACCTGTGGGGGCATCCGTACATCGCGATGGAGTTCGTCGAGGGGACCGATCTCCACCAGTTGATCCACGCGTTCCGGGGCTATCTGCCCGCGGATCGTTGGCGGCGTTGCGAAGAGATCCTGATCGATCTCTGTCGGGCGCTCGCCTACATTCACCGGCGGGGGCTCGTCCATCGGGATCTGAAGCCGTCCAACATCCTGATTGACGCGGACGGGCGCTGCAAGCTGACCGACTTCGGGATCGTGAAGGACCTGGATCCCGCGGCGGATCTGGCACAATCGACGACGCTGGTCGGCACCTGGGCGTACGCGAGCCCCGAGCAGATCCAGGGTCAGCCGATCGACCATCGCTCGGATCTGTACTCGCTGGGCATCATGCTTTTTGCGATGCTGACCGGGCGGCGGCCGTTCGTCGCGAAGGATCTGGCGGGCTATCTGGAGCTTCACCGCGGTCAGTCGGTGCCGAGCCCGCGGGATGCCGACCCGGCCGTGCCCGAGCACCTCGACGAGATCTGCGTCCGTCTGCTCAAGAAGCTCCCGAGGGATCGCTACCGCTCGGCGCAGGAGATCTTGTTCCGGTTGGAGCTTGATTTTGAGACCGATGCGGGCGAGGTCGTCGGGGCGTGGCTGCCACCGCTGGTCGGGCGAGACGAAGAGGAGGCGCGGATCCACGATCTCGTGGCCGGCCTCGCGGACGGCAAGGGGCGGATCCTGCTGCTGGAAGGCCCCGAAGGCGCCGGAAAAACCAGGCTGCTCGACGCCGTGAGCCAGCACGTCGCGCTCCTGGGGCTGCCGTGCTTGCGCGAGCGGGTGTCCCAGCGGGAGGGGGTGGTGGACGTGCTGCTGCGGCTGGGGGTGACGCTGAAGCGAGAGCTCGGAAACCGGGCCTCCAACGAACTATCCGCAGCGCTCGCTGGTTTTCAGAACGGCACGACCTCCGAGGTCGAGAGCCCCGCCATGAACGCGCGGGAGCGCTTGCAGGACGCCCTCGCCGCGGGGCTGCGCCGGATCTCGGACGATGGCCCGGTCGTCATCCTCGTGGACGACATGCACTACGCGCCGCTCCCGACGTTGGACGGCCTCGTGCACCTCGCGCGGCTCTTGGGCGATCGTCCGATCCTGCTCGTCGGTACGCTCCGCCCCGACCGTGCCCCGCCGCGGCTGCAATCCCTCCGCAAGGGCGGCCTGGCCGGCGTGATCCCCGAGACCATGGAGATCCCGCCGCTCCCCCGGCCCGCGATCGCCGCGCTCGTGGACTCCCTGCTCGGCGCAGGCAAGCCTGCGCAGGCGTTGACCGAGCGGCTTTTTCAAGAGACCGAGGGTTCACCCCTCTTCTTGACGTTGTTCCTTCAACACTTGATGGGCCAGGGCATCCTGGAGCGCGTCGGAAATCCGGACCGGCCGGATCGCGTCCGCTGGCGGCTCGTCTCGGACGTGGAGGAGGTTGTGTCCGGGCACCTGGAGATCCCGCCCGGGGTACGGCAGGTCGTCCGCGCCCGACTTCAGCCGTTGGATCCTGCCGAGCGCGAGTTGGCCGAGGCCGTGGCGGTGTGCGGGCGGGAGATGGAGCTCGACGTGCTGCTCGACGTGCTGGATCTCGACGAGGACGAGGCCGGCAGCTTGCTCGACGACCTCGAGGACGTCGGCATCATCCGCCAGCGCCGCGTGGGCGAGCAGGTCTGGCTGGATCTGACCCACTCCAAGTTTGGCGACGTGCTGTACCGCGAGCTGGACATCGAGCGGCGGTCTTTCCTGCACCGCCGGATCGCCGCGACCTTGGAGCTTCGGTACCGCCACGATGTGCAGGCCGCCGAGGCGATCGGCGATCACTACCGCCGGGCGGGCGAGGCCGGCAAGGCGTGGCATTACCTGATCGCCGCCGCCTTGAGGCTCAAGGACCGCAGCCTCGTGAACGAGGCGATGGACCTGTGTGATCGCGCGACGGACGTCGAGGACGCCGCCCGGGTCGATCTCGCCCCGGAGGAGTTCGCGACCTCGCGGCAGGAGCTGCTGGGCATCCGAGCGAGCGTCTACTACATCCGCGGGGACTGGCAGGACGCGCGAGATGCGGCGATCAACGCGCTCATCATCACGACCCCGGATGAGCGGGCCGCGCTCAAGCTTCGGGTGCTGCTCGGCCGGATCCTGCGGGGGCTCGGGGATTTGGAGGGCGCTGAGCAGGAGGTGCAAGGTGTGCTGGAACGTGCGCGGGAACAGCACCATCGGGACATCCTGGCGGACGCGTTGATCGTGCTCGCTGGCGTGGCGTGGAGCCGCGGGGATCTCGACACCTGCGAGGCCAGGGCCCAGGAGGGCCTGGTGCTCGCCTCGGGTCCGGCGCTCATGGACGCGCGCGCCAACTTGCTCCTTGCGTTGACTGCCGTGCAAGGCAGCCGGGGCTTGCTCGCCAGCGCGGCGAGCGGCTTGTCGGAGGCGCAGACCCTGCTGAAGGAGCTGCGGAACAAGCCGCAGCGGGCGCTTGCTTTGTGCAATCTGGCGGAGGTGCTGCTCGGGCAGGGCGATCTCAACGGCGCATGGGCGGCGCTGGGCGAGGCGCTGGTGGAGGCCCAGCAGGCCGGCCACAAGGTCGGCGAGATGGCTGCTCGGTCTCTGCGTGGCGCCACGGCGTTCCTCGCGGGGGATCTCGACACCGCCCAGGAGGAGCTGCAGCAGTCGGTCGTGCTTGCCCGCACGATCCCGACCCCCGGGGAGGAGCTGATCCCCGCGTGGATGCTGTCTCGGCTGTGCGCTGAGCGCGGGGACTTCGAGGCCTCCGGGAAGCTCGCCGAGGAGGCCGCGCGGGCGGCCGCTGTGTCGGACCCGGAGAAGTACAGCGCCGCCGTCGATGCGATGCGCGCAAGGCTCGCCGCGCGGTCCGGGGACGCCGACAAGGCCGAGAAGCTCATGGCGAAGGCCATCGCGACGATGCCCACGCTCCCGGTCTACCGCCGGGTGATGGTGCAGCTCCAGGTCGCCCGAGCCAGCTTCGCGATGGGGGATCGCGCCGCCGCGCTGACACACGCCCGGGCCGCCACACACATGGCGAACATGCGGGGGTTTCGGTTGCTCGGCACGGAGGGGCTCGCGCTCACCGCCTCGTATGCGACAGGCGAGGAGCAGATCCGCGCCCGCTCCGAGCTGGACGAGTGGTGTACTGAGCTGATGGTGGCCGTGCCGTTGCGTTGGCAAGCGTCGTTGCGGCGCCGCCTGGGGTGTTGAGCGGCGGCGGGGAGCCGCGAACGGACCGCGACAAGCTGAGGGTCTCCCGGCGATTCCAGACGGGGCTGTATTTTGCGCCGCGGGTCACCTTCGTCGTGCTAGCCGTGTTGGTAATCCTGCATATCGGCACGGGGCTCTGGGACGTTGGCCACAATCGCTCGGGGTGGTTGGGCTTTCTAATCGGCGAGCGGAGCGACACCACGCTGATCGTTTGGGGGGCAAGGACGCGCTGGGCGATTCGGCGTGCCCAAGCCTGGCGGATGTTGTCCTACGGGGGGCTGCACGGAAACCTGCTTCACTTGGGGATGAACGGGCTTGCATTGGCCGGTTTGGGGCGGTTGACGGAGACCGTTTTCGGCGGGCGCCGGTTCTTGATGGTGCTGCTGGTGAGCGTGCTCGCCGGGGGTTGCGCGTCACAGGCAGGGGGCGTGGAACTGTCGGTGGGTGTGTCGGGGGGGGTTTTTGGGTTGATGGGTGCTTTGGTGGCGTACGGATTTCGACATCGCCGGGCGTTGCCAGAGGAATTGCGCAGCCTGTTCGGACGCCAACTGTACCCCTGGGTCGCGCTCAATTTGCTGCTGGGGTTACCGCTGGCGGGGGTGGTGGATAATTTTGCGCACGTGGGCGGACTTGTGGCGGGGGCGATGCTGGGGCCGCTGCTGGCCGATCATCTGTTGGACAATCGGCGGGCGTCAGCCACGGGGGATCGCGTGGTGTTGGCGGTGAACGTTGCGTTGTTGGGTTGGGTGGGGTGGGGGGTGATTGGGCGCGCGTGAGCTCACCTCCGGATCACCGACTCCCGCCCCGAGGCCACCTCGCCCGCCTCCCACATCGACGATCACGACCTCGGGCCTGCAGAGCAGCCGGATAACGGTAGACCTCTGTGCACATCTCGACAGCGACATCTCTTGACGTTCGCGCACATCTACTTTACACGAGCCGGCCACCCCGCTTGCCGGCCGGCTCTCGCCGTCCCGTGGAGTCCCAGATGCTTCGTCTGTCCCTGCCGCTCTCCCTCGCCCTCCTGCTGTCCACCTCGTCCACCACCGGATGCAGCACCAAGGATCAAGAGGACACCGGCCGCCCGCCCGCCGACACCGATACGGACACCGATACAGACACAGACACCGATACGGACACAGACACAGACACAGACACAGACACAGACACAGACACCCCCGACCCGGACGCCGACGGCGATGGCTACACGGCTTCGGAAGACTGCGACGACGCGGACGGGACGGTCCACCCCGGTGCCGGCGAGACCTGCAACGGGGTAGACACCAATTGCTCGGGGGACGAAGATGACGCCACCAACACCAGCACGTGGTACTACGACGGCGACGACGACGGCGCTGGGGACGCCGATGAGAGCGTAGAGGCGTGCGAGCCCCCGGCCGGCTATCTGGCCGATGACACGGACTGCGATGACGGGGACGCAGAGTACTACCCGGGTGCTCCGGAGACGTGCAGCGACCCGGAGGACTTCAACTGCGACGGTTCAACCGGCTATGCCGACGCCGACGGGGATGGCTGGGCCGCCTGCGTGGAGTGCGACGACGCCGACGCGGCGATCAGCCCCGATGCGGTGGAACTGTGCGACGACGCCGACGTGGACGAAGACTGCTCGGGGACGGCCGACGACGACGACAGCGGCGTGGACGCCAGCAGTTGGACGGACTGGTACCGGGACTCCGACAGTGATGGATACGGCGATGTCACGAACTCGTTGCACATCCAACAGTGCGAGCAGCCTACCGGCTACGTGAGCGAAGTCGGCGACTGCGACAATTACGACGCAGACCGCAGCCCAGGTGAGACTGAGGTTTGTGACGAGGACGACGTCGATGAGGACTGTGACGGCGACGCCGACGACTCGGATGCCTCGACCAGCCCCCTGTCGTGGGTGACCTTCTACGCGGACAGTGATGAGGACGGCTACGGAAATCCGAGCCGCTCCGTCGAGCAGTGTGGGGTACCCTCCGGCTACACCGAGAACTTCGCGGACTGCGACGACACAGACGCCACGATCAGCCCGGCTGCGAGTGAGGTCTGTGACGACGCAGACGGCGACGAGGACTGCGACGGCCTCATCGACGAAGGGGACACCGATGTGACTGGCACGACGACCTACTACGCAGACGAAGACGGCGACTCCTACGGGGATCCGACGTTCTCCGTCGAGACGTGTGACGCTCCTCCGGGCTACGTCGTCAACTATGGGGATTGCGACGATACTTCCTCCACGATAAAGCCCGGCGGCACCGAGGTGTGTGACGCCGACGACACCGACGAAGACTGTGACACGGATGCGGACGACGCGGACCCCAGCGCCGTAGGAAAGACCGACTGGTACCAGGACTCCGACTCGGATGCCTACGGAGGGACCAACACCACCCCGGCCTGCGACCAGCCGTCCGGCTACGCGGCCATGGGCGGCGATTGTGACGACACGAGCGGCGGCATCCATCCCGGCGCCATCGAGATCTGCGATGGCGATGACACCGACGAGGACTGTGATGGCGACTCCGACGACTCGGATGTGTCCACCAGCCCCCTGTCGTGGGTGACGTTCTACGCGGACAGTGATGCGGACGGCTACGGAGATCCAGGCCGCTCCGTCGAGCAGTGTGAGGTCCCCTCGGGCTACACTGAGGACTTCGCGGACTGCGACGACACCGATGCCACGATCAGCCCAGCCGCGAGTGAGGTCTGCGACGACGCTGACAGCGACGAGGACTGTGACGGCCTCACCGACGACGACGACACCGAGGTCACCGGCACGACGACGTACTACGCGGACGTGGACGGCGACTCCTACGGGGACGTTGGGGCACCGTCGTGGTTTTGCAACGCGGAGGCTGGCTTTCAGGCCAGCTTCGGCGACTGTGAGGACGGAGACGACACGGTCCACCCCGGGGCTGCTGAGACCTGGTACGACGGGTTGGACCAGGATTGTTCCGGCGGCTCGGACTACGACCAGGACGGGGATGGCGTGGAGTTGGACGGTTCAGGCGGCGAGGACTGCGACGATGTCGATGCCGCCGTCTTCCCCGGCGCTGCGGAGGTTTGTGGCGACGGTGTGGATGATGACTGCGACGGGGCGGACGCATCGTGCTCCGGGGGCCACGTGGACTATACGACGACCTACGGCAGCACCATGATCGCCATCGAAGCCGGCACGTTCACGATGGGCGGGGGTGCTGGGGACCCGGACTCTGTATACGTCGATCATGAGGTGACGCTGACGCATGCCTTCTGGATTGGGGAGACGGAGATCACCCGGGGGCAGTGGGAGTCCTACGCGGTGAACGCGGGGTGGACGTATACGTCGATAAGCGACGGCTTCCCCTGCACCACATCCACGACGACCGCAGATTGCCCAGCGGACGCGATCAGTTGGTACGACGTAGCGAAGTACGCGAACGCGCTCTCCACGGCGGAGGGCTACGCGAGCTGCTACACGAGCGATGGCACGGATCTTGCCGCCGCATATCTGACGAATCCGTACTCGTGTCCGGGCTACCGGATGCCGACCGAGGCGGAGTGGGAGTACGCCGCGCGTGCGGGGGAGGACACGCTGTACGCCGGGTCGGATACCCTGAACGATGTGGCGTGGAACTACTACAACGCCTACTCGCTGGGCACTTACGCTCATGAGGTGGCAACGTTGGCCCCGAACGCCTGGGGGCTCTACGACATGGGCGGGAACCTCTACGAGTGGACGGATGACTGGTATGCGGCCAACTACGGCGGCTACGGTTCGGGGGCCTCGGCGAGCGATCCGCCTGGTCCGACAGCAGGCTCCTATCGCGTCGCCCGGGACGGCAGCTGGTACGACGACGGCTCCCGTCAGCGGGTCGCCAACCGCAGCACCCAAACCCCCAGCGCCGCCATGAACAACATCGGTGCCCGCCTTTTGAGGTCGTCCCTCTCAACCACGAACTCTCCCCCATCTACACCCATAGTGTCCATCTCCCCCCTCTCTCCAACCGAAGCCGATGATCTGTTCTGCACCGCTTCCGGCTCTGTCGATCCCGATGGGGACACGGTCACCTACTCTTACAGTTGGACCGTGGACGGCACCGATGCTGGGATCACCGCGGATACCGTCCCGGCAACATCGACAGGCCCGGACGAGGTTTGGACGTGCAGCGTTGTCGCTTCCGATGGCACCGCTCGGAGTGCGGCGGCCACAGCCAGTGCGACCACCGCCATCGACTACGATCAGGACGGCGATGGGTACACCTCCGAGGAGTACGGCGGCACGGACTGCGACGACACCGCCGCCAACGCGTACCCGGGCCATGTGGAGACGGCGTCGGATGGCATCGACAATGACTGTGACGGGTTGCTTGATGAAACCGATTCCTGGCACTACGAGTCCGTGGACGTCTCGGGCTCGACCGGCCAGTTCGCCGCACTGGCCCTCGATTCCAGCGACGTCCCGCATGTCGCCTTTGAAAATTCCTCCGATTACCTGGTATACGCAACGAAGGGCTCCTTTGGTTGGTCCAGCACTACGCTCAACAGCTCCAGTTCCCTTTCGCTGCACGACATCAGCGTCCAGGTGGACAGCGCCGAGAACATCGTGGTCGGCTACACCGACACTTACAGCGACGACCTGCTGCTGTTGGTCAAATCGAGTTCCTGGTCGAGCACCACGTTGGACTCAAGCACGTACAGCTCCACCCACTACACCTACGATGACGGCGAGTTGGCGATGTGCAAGGACACGGCCGACGCGCTGCATCTGTTCTACAGCGACGGGCCTACGGAGTCCGTGCTGCACGGGGCATCGACGGCGTCGTACTCGTTCGCCACGGCATCGACGTCAAGCCCCATCGTCATGGCCTGCGCAGCGGATCCTGTGGGCGGGGGCGTCGGCCTTGCGGTGCTGGACGGCGACTCCGACTCGATCGAATTCGTATACGTGACGAGCACCGGCGCTGTCTCGCGCTCGACGGTGGATGGGTCGGGCGACATCCGGTACGCGGTGGATCTGGTGTTCGACTCCTCGGGAACTCCGTACGTGTACTACTACGACGACGACGCCTCGGCGCTCAAGGAGGGGACCTACGCGGGAAGTGCTTGGACGACGAGGACGCTGGACACGATCTCCGGCTGGTGGATCCATGACATTGAGGTCGAGATCGACCCTTACGACGGGTTCCACGTCGCGTATACGGAGGAGTACAGCTACGACTACACGGCCACCTACCTGTACTCCGCTGACGGGTCATCGTGGTCCTCGGAGGCGATCGGTCAGAGTGGGGACAGCCCAGAGTCCATCTCCATGGTGCTCGACGGGGCCGGGCTCCCGCACATGGTCTACTACGACGAGGGGGATCAGGATGTCGTTTATGGGTACTACTATTGAACGTCCTTCCCGTTCCTAATGGCCAGATGACCCTCTCGCTGCGATCATCAGCGGTTGGTGCTGTGCCGGGGTGGAGCACCGGCCGCCTCATCCCATCTTTCCGCTCCCTTCCGCTCCTCACGTTGACGGCCCTCGTGCTGACAGCCCGCTGATCTCCAAGGCCGATCTGGGCGGCCGCACCGACGTGGACGCCGACTGCAACGATGACGACCCGACGATTTTGGCCGGTGCCACGGACGCCCCCTCAGATGACGTGGACGCCGACTGCGCCGGAGGCTTCGACAACGACGCGGACGGCGACACTTTTGACGACGCAGCGCACGAAGGCGACGACTGCAACGACACCGCTCCAGCCGTGCACCCCGGAACGGACGAGGTCTGCGACGGTCTGGACGACGACTGCGATGGTACAACAGCTGGCGTTCCGCCGTCTCGTTCGTGACATCCAACGTCACCGTGCCTGTGCGGACCTCGGAGCAACACCCACCCCGACCGGGGAGCCCTGAAGGCTCGGGACGACATCTAAACGGGCTCACCTCCGGATCACCGACTCCCGCCCCGGCCCGACCCCCAGCAGCCGGATGGGCACCCCCACGTGTTGCTCCAAGGCCTCGACGTAGGCCTGACACGCCGTTGGGAGGTCCGTCCAGGCCCGCGCGGCGGACAGATCCTCGTCCCACCCCTCGTGGACCTCGTAGATGACCTGGACCCGCGAGAGGGCTGCGGCTCCGGCAGGAACGTCGCCGATGTCCACGCCGTCCAGACGGTAGCCAACCGCCACGGAGATCGGTCCGAGGCCTGAGAGCACGTCCAGCTTGGTGAGCGCCAGCTCCGTGAGGCCGTTGACCATGACGGCGTGCTGCAGCATCGGCACATCGAACCAGCCGCACCTTCGCGCCCGGCCGGTGGTGGCCCCGTACTCGTGGCCGATCGCCCGGATCTGCTCCCCAAGCGGGTTGTCGAGCTCCGTCGGGAACGGGCCTGAGCCGACCCGCGTGCAGTACGCTTTGGCGATGCCGATCACGTCGGTGATCACGGTAGGACCCACGCCCGCCCCGGCGCAGGCCGAGCCCGCGACGGTGTTGGAGCTGGTGACGAACGGGTAGGTCCCGTGGTCCACGTCCAAGAACGTGCCCTGGGCGCCCTCAAACAGGATGCGCTCCCGGCGCTTCCAAGCGTCGAACAGCAGCCGGGTCGCGGGTTTTGCGTAGGGGCGGAGGCGCTCGGCGACGGGGCCGAGGGCGCGGACCACCTCCGCGGCGTCGAGCGGGGGCTCCCCGTACCACTCCTGGAGGCGCCGGTTATGGTCCGGCAAGACCTCGCGAACGCGGGCGATCAGCGCGTCCGCGTCGAACAGATCGGCGACACGCAGGCCCCGCCGCCCGACCTTGTCCTCGTACGCAGGCCCGATGCCCTTGCCCGTCGTTCCGATCCGGCGGGCGCCAAGCGCAGCTTCGCGGGCGCGGTCCAGCGCGAGGTGCCACGGCAGGATCAGGTGCGCCTCCGTCGAGAGCACCAGCCGATCCGGCGAGACACGGTGGCCGAGGGCCGCAAGCTCGTCCAGCTCTTCCAGCAGCACGGCCGGGTTCACGACCACGCCGTTGCCGATCACACAGGTACAGGCTGGCTGCAGGATCCCGCTGGGGACCAGGTGAAGCACCACCTTCTTGCCGTCCACGACCAGCGTATGACCGGCGTTGTTCCCACCCTGGTAGCGAACGACCCACTCGCTCTGCTCGGCGAGCAGGTCAACGACCTTGCCCTTGCCTTCATCCCCCCATTGGGCACCGACGACGACGATGTTGGGCACGGGATCTCCGAGAGGGGCCCGACCTATCACGCGCGCCCGCTACGTTCCGGGGATGTTCCGCTCCGCGGCCCCCGCCCTGTTTCGCGCCTCGGGTGCGCCCGCCCTGCGCGCCGCCCTTCTTGGCGTCGCCGGCATCTACGTGGTCGCGTTCGCCTCCCTCCTCGTCCAGCTCGGGCCCCTGCTGGGCAGCAAGGGCCTGACGCCTATCGCGGAGGCTGTCGGCGCGTACCCGGCCGGCGAGGGGTTCCTCCTCGCGCCAAGCCTGCTCTGGTTCGTGAATTCAGACGCGATCCTGACCGCCTTGGCCTGCCTCGGACTCACCGGGTCCATCCTTGCTGTTTTTCTGAGCGCACCGATCCGAAACCCTCACTCTGGTGCGGTCAGCCGGCCCGCCCTCGGCCTTCTCTTCGCCGGGCTGTGGGCGATCTACCTCTCGTTTGTACAGCTTGGGGATCGCTGGTACGGCTACGGGTGGGAGACCCTGTTGCTGGAGGCCGGCGCTCTGACGGCGGTGCTCGCAGCGACCGGCAGCGGCGCGATCCTGTGGCTCTACCGGTGGCTCGCGTTCCGCCTGATGTTCGGCGCCGGGATGATCAAGGTGCGGGGCGATGATTGCTGGCGGGACCTGACCTGCTTGCGGTACCACTTCGAGACCCAGCCCATTCCAAACCCGCTCTCCTGGTCCCTGCACCAGCTCCCTCCGTGGATCTTGGACGCGGGTGTCGTTTGGAACCACGTCGTCGAGCTGATCGTGCCCTGGGGCCTGTTCCACCCCCGCGCGCGCCCCGTATCTGCCTGGATCCTCGTCCTGTTCCAGGCGATGCTCATCGTCTCGGGGAACCTCGCGTTCCTCAACTGGCTGACCCTCGCGATCTGCGTCCCGGTGGCGCTGGACCGCCCTGGGACGGCCCCCCCGATCGAAGGTTGGCGACGGGGATTCACGACCGCCTGGCTCGCCCTGGTAGCGATCCTGTCGATCGGCCCCGCCTGGAACCTCGTGTCGTCCGATCAGCGGATGAACGCGAGCTTTGACCGGCTGCACCTCGTGAACACCTACGGGGCCTTCGGCAGCGTGGGTCGGGAGCGCCTCGAGATCGTGCTGGAAGGTTGGGACGGGGAGAATTGGCTCGCGTGGGAGTTCCCCTTCAAGCCAGGCGATCCGGACCGTCGCCCGCCGATCATCGCCCCGTTTCAACCGCGCCTGGACTGGCAGATCTGGTTCGCCGCCCAGCAGCCGCCGGGCCGGAATCTCTGGCTCGTCCACCTGCTGTACCAGCTCCTGACGGGACAGCCCGGGCCCAAGTCCCTGCTGGCGAATGACCCTTTTCCCGACGGGCCGCCCCTCCGCGTTCGCGCAGACCTGTACCGATACACGTTCACGGACACCGGCCCCGATTGGTGGGATCGAGAGCGCCAAGGGGCCTACCTGCCAGCTTTTGATCTCGACGACCCAGGGATCCAGCAGATCGCCGCCGAACAGGGATGGTGAGGCGGTTACCTCAGCGAAGATGCCCGATTACCCCGAAGGATCTCCCGAGCCGCTCGCCCGCCAGGCGCAAGAGGGCTTTCGCATCGAGGGACCACCTTGCGCGCCCGAGCGCGCCTGGACGCTGATCGGGGACACCGATTGGATGAACCGCAGGGCCGAAGCCGGCGCTGTGGTGAAGCTCGACATCGAGAGCCAGCGGGACGGATTCCCGATGCTGCGGGGCCAGCTTGCCGGCCCCCTCGGCCTCAAGTTGCCGTTCCTGGAGGTGTGGTCGAGCTGGGTCGCCGGGCGCTTTTTCCGGCAGGTTCGGGACATCGAGTCGCCCGTGATCGCGCGCTCGGACTACCGCGCCGAGCTGGTCCCGATCGAGGGCTCGGCGCTCGTGAAGCCCGTGATCGAGATGCAGCTCACCGGGCCCGGCTGGGCGTCGGGGGTTCGCCGGGGCCTGTCGCTCTCGAAGATGCGTCGCCTGTGGGAAGGCACGCTCGAACGCCTGACGTTGCCCATCGAGGGCGAGGATCCCGCGAGGGAGCTGGGGCCCGAGGCGGCGGCCGCGGTGCGGCGCTGGGCGGGCGTTTGCGACCCGGCGGTGGTCAGCCGGTTTGACCACCATTTCCGCTTCGCCCGGCCAACCGATCTCTCCAGGCTCCGTGCCTTCGACCTCGCCGATCGCTGGGGGCTCCCACGAGACGCGGTTTTGGACGCGCTGCTCGGCGCGCTGGGCGTCGGCGCCGTCGAATTGTTTTGGAGCGTGCGCTGCTCCCGCTGCTACGGGCAGGTCGCCGGCGGGCGGCTGCTCTCGGATCTCGCCGATCATGCCGAGTGCGCGGGCTGCCAGGTGCGCACCGACGTGGACATGGCGGCCAACGTGGAGGTGTTGTTCGCCCCGCATCCAAGCGTGGCGACCCAGCTCGATGTCAACTACTGCACGGTGTTCCCCAAGGCGTCTCCATCCCAGGTCGCGGTGCTCACGATGTTGCCGGGCCAAAGGGTCTCGGCGCCGATTCAACTGCCGCAGGGGGCCTGGACGTTTGGGCCGGGCCACGGGGTCCCAGACATGCAGGTCACGGTCGGGCAGGCGGGGTCCGACACGCTCGCATGGGATGCCGGGCACCAGGCCCCATCGGAGATCCGCGCCGGGACCGTCACCCTGGACGTGACCAATGGGACGGCGGACCGCCAGCGGGTTTTCCTCACGCGCGTGGGCGGGGGCCTGCCGATGGTGCCGGCGAGCCTGCTGACCACCAAAGAATCGTTTCGGCGCCAGTTGGGCCACCAGGTGCTCGCCCCCGATCTGCGCGTTGGCGTGCGATCGATCGCGCTGGTGTTCACCGACCTGTCGGGCAGCACCGCGATGTATGAGGAGCTTGGAGACGCGCGGGCGTTTTCGGTCGTGCGGGATCATTTCATCGTGCTCCGCAAAGCCGCCGCGCGAAACAACGGCACGATCGTCAAGACCATCGGGGATGCCGTCATGGCGGCGTTCTACGATGCGCCGGCGGCGATGGCTGGCGCGTTTGACATGCTGGAGGAATTCAACGCCTGGGTGGGGACCGTCGGATTGGAAAATCCACCGTCGCTCAAGGTGGGGGTACACGTGGGGGCCGCGCTGGTGGTGCACAGCGACCAGGCGGGGTTGGATTATTTTGGTGGCTCCGTGAACCTCGCCGCCCGGGCACAGGGGGCAGCGGAGGCCGGCGAGGTGGTATGGACCGACGCCGTGCAGGCCCAGGAGCGCGCGCGGGAGGTGGTCGCGCAGAGAGGGTACGTCGCCACGCCGCTCACGAAGCTGTTGAAGGGGATTGGGGACGTAAGGTTGTGGCGGGCTAGCCGAACGCCTCCCGAAGCCACGCCACCAGCGCGTCCAACTGGTCTTCCGCGTAGTTGAACGAGGGCATCTCGTCCTCGCCTTCGGTGATGATCTCGCGGACCTCTGCGTCCGTCATGTTCGGGATCTTTTCGGTCAAATCCGGGCCGTTCCTGCCGCCTTCGCCCTCGACGCCGTGGCAGGCGGCGCAGTCCTCGAAGAACAGCTCCGCCCCGTCCGTGGAGCCCGCCGTATCGGTGGATGGGGTGCCGTCGTCGCACTCGCAGTCGCTGTACCGATCCCCGGCGTCGTCGCAGGCCTGCACGCCATCATCGCCATCGGAGCACAGGCACTCCTGGGTCTCCCCGGGGATGCAGACGTCGGGGGTGCAGGCGGTGAGCAGCAGAGCGAGGATCATGTCGAAGGAATACTGGGGGGCGTGCCGATCCGCAAGCATCGTTTGCAGCCCGGCGCCGGGGTAGGTGCGGGCGTGTTCTCCCTATGACGACCCGGACCGGCGGCGCCCTCTTCGCTATCCTCCGCGTGACCGTTGGCTATGTCGTATTGGGGCGGCTCGCGCTGCTCCTGGCCTTGCCCCCCGGGTACGCCACCCCCATCTGGCCGGCCGCGGGGTTCGCCTTGGCGGCGACGCTGCGGCACGGCCCCCGCGTGCTCCCTGGTGTTTTCCTCGGCTCGTTCCTTGTGAACCTCGGTACGTCGATGGAGGCCGGCACCGCGCTGGGGTTGGGCTACGCTCTCGTGCCGGCGATGCTCGGCCTGGGCGCGGCGCTTCAGGCCCAGTTCGGCGCTTTTGTGCTCAAACGCTGGGTGGGCTTCCCGAACCCGCTGATCGAGGACCTCGCCATCCTCCGGTTTCTGCTGTTGGGCGGGCCGGTCGGGTGTCTGGTCGGCGCTTCCGTGGGCGTGACCACGCTGCTGGTCGCTGGGACCCTCGACGGCCCCGAGTACCTGTTCAGTTGGTTCACGTGGTGGGTGGGGGATGCGATCGGGGTGCTGGTGGTGACCCCCCTGATGCTCATCTTCTTCGGCGAACCACGCGTCGTCTGGCGACCCCGGAGGCTGACCGTGGCGGGCCCGCTGGCGGTCGCGCTGCTGGTGAACCTCACGCTGTCCCTCTACGTGAGCGCGCGGGAGCAGGAGCGGGTCCGCAACGAGCTGGAGCGGTCTGTCGAGCACATCCGGGACGCCCTGCGCCGCAGCTTTGACGGTCACGCGGAGGTGCTCGCCTCCATGCGGGGCCTCTACGCGGCCTCTGACCGCGTGGACCAGGCCGAGTTCCGCTCGTTCGTCCAAGGCGCCCTGGTTCGCCACCCTGGGATTCGTGGGCTGAGCTGGAACGCGAGGGTCTTCGACGCCGACCGCGCGACGTTCGAGGCCCAGCTCGGACACCCGATCACGGAGAAGGACGCAGGGGGCGCTTTGCAGCCGGCGGCCCAACGCCCGGAATACCTTGTGGTCACCTACATCGAGCCCGTCGATGGGAACAGCAGCGCGATCGGGTACGACGTCGCCAGCGATCCCTCTCGCCGCCGAACCGTCGAGGCGGCCCGGGACGGAGGCGCGCTGGTGACCACCGCGCGGGTCGAGCTGGTGCAGGTCCCCGCGGACCAATCGGGCTTCCTGATGTTCATGGCGGCGCGTTCGGTCGGAGGACAGGAGGGGCACGTCGCCGGTGTGCTGGTCCTGGACCAGCTCGTTGACGTCGCGCTCAAGAACGTAGACCGCGAAGGGATCGCGCTGTTGATCGTGGACATCTCCGACCCCGACGCGCCCGAGATGATCCATGGGAGCGTCGCGACAGATCCGGGGGGGCTTTCGTGGACCCTGCCCTTCCCGATCCCCGGCCGGACCTGGGAGCTGCGGTTCACGACCTCCGCCCGCTGGCTCGCCGCGCATCCGACCTGGGGCGCCTGGGCGTTCCTTGCCGGGGGGCTCCTGTTCACCAGCCTACTTGGAGCGTTCCTCCTGGTGATCACCGGTCGGGCCGCGAAGGTTGACCGCCTGCTCAAAGAGCTGGTCGAGTCCAAGGTCAGCCTCTCCGGCCTGCGGGACGCCGACGAGCGCCGGGTACAGGACCTCACCCTGCTCAACGAGCTGACGGAGCTGCTCCAGGCGTGCGACAGCGCGGAGGAGGCGTGCGAGGTTATCTGCCGTAAAGCACGCCAACTCTTTCCCGAGTCGTCCGGAGTCGTGGCCCTTGCGCGCGGCCCGATCGTGGAGCGGGTGGCGGAGTGGGGCCTGCTCGCGCTCGTTCCCGCGGGAGGCACGTTCCCCGTCGAGTCCTGCTGGGCGTTGCGGCGGGGCCAGGCCCACTTCACCGCAGGTGCGACGTCGGACCTGCCCTGCAAGCACGTCGCGGCGGGTGCGGCGACCTCGTGTCTGTGTCTGCCGTTGGTCGGGCACGGGGAGACCCAGGGGGTGCTCTGCCTCAGCGGCGTCCTGGGAGAGGACGGGAGGCGGTTGGCCAGCACGGTCGCGAAGCAGGTCAGCCTCGCGCTGGCCAACCTGAAGCTGCGCGAGACGCTCCACGCGCAGTCCATCCGCGATCCGCTCACCGGGCTGTTCAACCGCAGGTACCTGGAGGCCTGTCTGCAAACCGAGAGCGCACGCGCCTCCCGAAACAACGCGCCTCTGGGCGTGATCATGATCGACGTGGACCACTTCAAGCGGTTCAACGACACCTTCGGCCACGAGGCGGGCGATGCGGTTCTGCGCGCTTTGGCCAGGCTGATCGAGGCGAAGATCCGCGTAGGGGACGTCGCCTGCCGCTACGGCGGCGAGGAGCTGACGATCATCCTGCCTGGGGCGACCGCAGAGGACGCCCGGAAGCGCGCGGAGGCCATCCGCGAGGAGGTGGCGGCCGTGCGCCTGCACGGGTTGGGCGCGATCACGATCTCCGCGGGGGTGGCGGCCTCTCCGGGCCACGGGACGTCTGGCGAGGCTCTCCTTCGCGCGGCCGATGAAGCCATGTACCGGGCGAAGTTGGACGGGCGGGATCGCGTTGTGGTGGCTGGATAGTTGAGCGCGGTTAGCCGCTCCGGATGAGCCATCCCCGCGACAGTTGGCGTGCCTGGGCGACGAGCGTCGCTGCGGCCGATCTGGGCACCCCCTGCACTGAGGCAGACATCGCTGCAGCCGAGGCGCGCCTGGGGATGAAGCTACCCTCGTCCTACCGGGATTTTTTGCTGGAGTTGGGGGGGCTCAGGGAGCCTCATTTTGAGGCATCGCGGCTGCTTCGCCCGGCGGAGTTGCGCTGGCTGCGTGATGCGGATCCGGAGCTCGTGGCGGAGTGGCTGCAGCCGACCGAGCAAATCCTGACGTTTTTGGACCTGCCGAAGGGCGAACCCGAGGAGCCGGAGCCCTGGGACATGACCCACCTGCGCGACGCGCTGCTGATCTCCCCGGCGGGAGAGCCCACGTTGCTACTGCTCAATCCGCGCGTGGTGGAGGGTCAGGAGTGGCAGGCGTGTACGTTCAACGACTGGCACCCGGGCGGCGAGGTCCACGCGAGCTTTGGGGACATGCTCCAGGCGGAAGCGGCGATGGCGCGGGCGCCGCGCTAGGAGCCTGGAGGCCATAGACCGGAGGCTGGAGGCCGAAGACACCGAGGCCTCGTCCCCACGTAGGGGCGGCCCCCGTGGCCTTGAGCGGCGGCGCAGCCCATCCTCCGCGCCCCTGTGCGAAACCCAGCGTCCCACACCGCGTCGGCGTCGGTTTGACCCTGGGCCGCCCGGGGCCGCCCCTACGGCGCCGAAGCCGCCGCAGCCGCATGCTCCCGCACCACCCTGTCGTAGTAGTCAATCACACCGCGCACATACAGCCGCTTCTCGGCGTACGATCCCGCGTAGAAGCTGCGCTTGAAC